>CAZQKE010000017.1:0-35097 GCA_964593865.1 uncultured Anaerolineaceae bacterium
CGGGGATAGCGATGCGGATAACAACTGCGTCAACGGTGAAACATTTGTAGGCTCCGCCCAGGTAACGGCCAACTCGACTAACCAGGAGTTGGTGGCCATCGTGAACCAGCAAGACTTTAGCGGCAACATGGGGGCTTCTTACGGGAGCTTTAGCCCCGACGTGGCGAGCGCAACGGTGGTCATGCCCGCGATCATGCAGGACAACTATGGCTTCTTCACCGGCTTCAACGTGATGAACGTGGGCAACCAGGCGACCACGGTGAACTGCACCTTCAGCGGCAGCACCTATACCGAGAGCGCAACCCTGCAGCCCGGCGAGGCCCTGACCGCCGTGCAGTACGGCACCGCTCTGGGGACCGGCTATGTCGGCTCTGCAACCTGCACCGCCACCGGCGGCGACCAGAAGATCATCGGCGTTGTCAACGAGACCTTGCTGGGGACCGGGCAGGATACGTTCCTTGTCTACGAAGCCTTCAACAACTAGCCAGAACTGCAACTGCGTTGGAAACAAGGGGGGCTGCGCAAGCCCCCCTTTTTGCCGTCTTCCACGCATCGGTTGGGCAGATCCTCCTAGACCGGCGGACCTATCAACAGAACCTGAGGATCAAGCCGGAGGGAGGACAAACATGTCTACTAGAAGGATGGTCCTATGAAATACGTTCAATGGCTGCTGCTCCTCACATTGCTTTCGTTCCTGGTCGGCGGTTGCCAAGAAAAGCCGACGGAAGTATCCGATGTCTACTCCCCCCTGCCGACGCCCACGAACGAAGCGAGCGACGACGCCGTCCCTACCCCCGATGCGGCAACAAACACCGTTCCCACCCCCGACCCCGATTCGGGAGTTGTGACCGGCAAGTTAATGCGGGGAAGCCCACCCCAACCGGTTGAATATGCCATCTTGTACCTGGGCACAGTGCTCACCCAGGACGGCGAACCGGTTATGACCAGCGTAAACAAACAAACCGATCCCAAGACGATCACGGCCGAGGACGGCAGGTTCACCTTTGCCCAAGTCCCGCCGGGCCGCTACGCCCTGATGATGGACCTGATCACCAGTGCGGTCGTGTTGCACCACCCAACCCAGAACAAAAACCTGCTGATTGAGGTCAAGGCGGGAGAAGTGACCGACCTGGGTGAACTGGTGTACCCGGAATTGCCTGAACGTCCCTAACCGGGCGCGATTCATGTCATCGCTTTAATGAGGATGGGGCGAGTGCACAGCACGAAGCGGCGTTGGATCGGTCCGATCCTGGTCATCTTCTTCCTGATGGCCGGGGCTGGGCTGCCCTTCCGCAGCCGGGCAAATGCCTCCCAGGATCGGCATCTCCGCCTGCAACGGCCGTTGGTGCACCCACGGGGTAAAATAGACCCGATCCTGCTCAAACAGATCGCCGCCGGCGAACCGGAGATGCCGGTCCGCTTTATCATTGAACCGACCGGACCACGGCCGTCGCTCCTTTGGGAGAAACCTTCCAAAGCGAATGCCGTACAATTGATAGCAGCCCTGCAAACCGCCGCTGCGCAGAGCCAAGCCGATCTGCTGGCATTTTTGCAGGAAAAGCAAACCCAGGGCCACGTCCGGCGCATCCGCCCCTTCTGGATCGTCAACGCCATCGCCGTCACCGCCGACGCCGACACCCTCCTGGCCCTGGCTGCCCGGCCCGACGTGCGACTCATCCGTCAGGACCGCTGGCGACGTTGGGTGGAGCCGCTCCCCGCCTCCACGCCCACCGCTCCTGCCTCCGCCGCCGAATGGAACATTACCCGCATCCGCGCCGACATGGCCTGGGATGCCCTGGGGCTGGACGGCGAAGGCGTGACCGTAGCCATCATGGATACCGGCGTGGACTGGCAACACCCCGCTTTGCAGTCCCAATACCGGGGCTACCACGAAGGCGGCCTTACGATCCACCGGGGCAACTGGTTCTGCGCCACCGACGAGGGTGCCCTTTACCCCGTAGACGGCAACGGCCACGGAACCCACGTCGCCGGGATCGCCGTGGGAGGGCAAGACAACGCGGGTACGGCCATCGGCGTTGCGCCGGGGGCCAAATGGATTGCCGTCAAGACCCTGAACGACGGAGGGTACGGCTACGATAGTTGGATCCACGCTGCCTTTGAGTGGATCATGGCCCCCGGCGGGGACCCGGCCTTGGCCCCTGACGTGGTCAACGCTTCTTGGGGCAGCACCGATTCGGACAACGAGGTCTTTCGCCCCGACCTGCAAGCCTTGCGGGCCGCCGGCATCATCCCCATCTTTGCCGCCGGGAACGAAGGCCCCTCCGCTTCCTCCCTCCGCAGCCCCGGCAGCTACCCCGAAGCCATCACCGTGGGTGCCGCCGATGACCTGGACCGGGTGGCCTCCTTCAGCAGCCGGGGGCCTTCCCCCTGGAACGAAACCAAGCCCGAGATCGTCGCCCCCGGCGTCCAGATCCGCTCCACCCTGCCGGGCGGCAGCTACGGCTCCCACAGCGGAACATCCATGGCTGCCCCCCACGTAACCGGCCTGGTGGCCTTGCTCCTCCAAGCCGATCCCACCCTGAGCGTGGACGACGTGGAGCGCATCCTGACCACCACCGCCCGGCCCCTAGGCGACCCCGTGCCCAACAACGACGCCGGTTGGGGGCGCATAGACGCCTACCGGGCGGCGGCCGTCGCCCTGCAAGCCGGGACCATCGCCGGGCAGATCACCCGTCAGCCCGATGGAGAGCCGCTGTCCATCGCCCAGGTCCACGCCTCGGACCATGTGGGCGCGCCTTTGGCCACGGTGAACGCCGACGCCGAGGGCCGCTACCGCCTGGACCTGCCGCCGGGCCGTTACAACCTGGAGATCACGGCCTTTGGCTATGCCCCCCAGGCCGTCGCCGACGTGCTGGTAGAGACCGCCATCACCACGACGGTGGACCGGACCCTGGCTCCCTTGCCCGGCGGCGTCCTGTGGGGCCGGGTCGGCGACGCCGCCACCGGCGGGCCGGTGGGTGCGGAGCTGCACATCCTCGACACCCCGGCCCAGGTGAGCAGCGACCCGCAAACCGGCCAATACAGCCTGCCCCTGCCCGGCGGGACCTACACCGTCCAGGTCACCTGCAACGGCTACCGCCGCCGCACCATCCCCAACGTGACCGTCGTCGCCGATGAGGCGTTGCGCCTGGACATTGCCCTGGACCCGGCTCCCACCCTTCTCTTGGTGGACAGCGGGCGGTGGTACTATGGCAGCCAGGCCCGCTACTTTGCGGACGCCCTGGATGACGGCGACTATGTGTACGACCTGTGGGAGATCCGCGACCTGACCACCGACCTGCCCACCCTGGACGACCTGCAACCCTATGACATCACCATCTGGTCCGCCCCTTTTGATGCGCCGGGCCTCATCGGCGCGGGAGATGTTATCAGCGACTATTTGGGGTTGGGCGGCAACCTCCTCCTCAGCGGGCAGGATGTCGGCTTTTGGGACGACGGCCTGAGCGGGCTGACCTGGCATCCCTACTACCAAAAATTCCTCAAAGCGCAGATCGTGGCCGACGATGCAGGCCGCTCCGACGTGGTCGGCTCGCCCGACGACATCTTCCACGACCTGACCCTGCCCATCAACGGCCCCGATAGCGCCCAGAACCAATCCACGCCGGACCAGATCGCCCTGGACGACGAACGGGGCGAAGGGGCGATTCCGGCCACCTACGCTGCCGGAGGCGGGGCGGCGGTTCGGGCCAACGGCTGCCAATCCTATCGGGCCGTCTACCTGGCCGCCGGGTTGGAAGGGCTGGGCGACCGAGCCTCGCGGGCCGAAGTGATGGACCGGGCCTTGACCTGGCTGGATACCCCCTTCCCCGACATCGCCGCGGAGCTGTTCCCCACCCGGCAGGACGCCGTCTGGCCGGGGGGCGCGGTCCTGACCTACACCGTGGAGCTGCGCAACGGCGGTCGCTTTACCGACCGGTTCAGCCTGGATGTCGTCTCCTCCGGCTGGACCGCCTCGGTGTGGGACGGCGACTTTGAGCAACCCATCACCCAAAGCCTGACCCTCGGCCCCTGCCAGACCCAGACGGTGGGCATCCAGGTCGCCGTGCCGCCCGGCGTCGAATGGAACGTCACCGACACCGTGACCCTCACCGCCCGCTCCCAGGCCGACCCGACCCGCACCGCCCAGGCGACCTTTCACAGCAAGGCCCCGGCTCCCATCCTCCTGGTGGACGACCACCGCTGGTACGACACCTCCGCCGCCTACCGCGCCGCCCTGGAGGCCAACGGCCTGCCCTACGACCTGTGGCGCATCCCGGCGGGGCCGCATCCCGAAACCGGCAGCCCGCCCCTGAGCCGCCTGCAACGTCACCCCATCGTCCTGTGGTTCACCGCCTACGACTGGTATCTCACCCTGACGCCCGACGACGAAGCCCGCCTGGCGGCCTACCTGGACGGCGGCGGGCGACTGCTCCTTTCCTCCCAGGACTATCTTTACACCAGCGGTTTTACCGATTTTGCCCGCGACTACCTGGGCGTGGCCGGCTACACCGAAAGCCTGACCGTCACCCGTCTGGTGGGCGCCGTGGGCAGTCCCATCGGCGACGGATTCGGCCCGGTGGACCTGGTCTACCCTTTCCGCAACTGGAGCGACGCTCTGCGGCCCGATCAGGAGGGCGACATTGCCTTCTGGGGGCAACATGGCCAGCCCATCGCCCTAACGCGGGCGCAGCCGACCTGGAAAACCGCCTTTTTCGCCTTCCCCCTGGAGGCCCTGCCGGAACGGGACCTGGCCGCCGTCCTCGGTCGGACCCTGGGCTGGCTTTCGCCCCTGGGCGATTCCTCCCTGACCGCCGACCGCGCCGTGGTGGCCCAGGGCGCGGAGCTAACCTACACCTTGACCCTTCGCAACGGCGGCCCGGCTCCTCTGCACGGCGTCACCCTATCCAACACCGTGCCCCCCTCGGCAACCTATGTAGTGGGCAGCCTGACCGGCCCGGCGACCTACGATGCCGCTACCCGCCGCTTCACCTGGCAGGGCGCGCTATCACCGGGCCAGGCCGTGACCATCACCTACCGCCTGCAAGCCGACCCCGCCGCAGCCGACGGAACGCCGCTGCGGAACGTCGCCCACCTGAGCGACGAAAGCGGCCTGGGGCCGGACCTCGCCGCCGTGGGGCGCATCGCCGCTCCCGATCTCTCCGCCTCGGCCAAGACGGCTGCGGCCACGGTCTACACCGGTCGGCAGCTGACCTACACCCTCACCTTGCGCAACGACGGCCTGCGCACCGCCGCCGCCCGCCTGCACGACCCCATTCCGCCCGGCAGCCGCTACGCCCCCGGTTCGGCCTGGAGCAGCGGTGGCGTCATCACCGCGACGGGGGAAGCGTTGCAGTGGGCCGGGACCCTCTCGCCGGGGCAGACGGCCACCGTTACCTTTTCCGTATGGATCAGCCCGACTCTGGCCGGTTTGTACGCCTTCAATCGGGCAGAATTGGACGACGGTTTCGGTCAGACCCTCCCCTTGGAGACCTTCAGCACGGTCAAGACCTATCTTTTTTTACCGCTGATAGAAAAACGATGAGGCCCGTCAGCATGGCGAAACACACGATTCCTTGGGGTTGTCCCACGTTGACGGAGCGGGCATCTTGCGCTATAGTTGGTCACAAGGCGTTTAAGGGGGCGCGGGCGACCGGGGTTTTCGCTCCCGGCAACGGGTCGGGGATCACCTTCATTCCCCTTGAGGTGAAGGATGTACGCAGAGGATCGGGTGTTGGTAGCGGTCATGAACCGCCCCCGCGATTTTGAGATCGCGCGCGATCTGCACTGGTATCGCGTGCCGGAGGAAAAGGCCCCCCGCGGCATCTTTTTTGAGTATGTGGCCTTTTACTTTACGGCTGCTTTTGGCCCGGAAAGGTGGGCGATCCATTATTACGCCCGTCGTCTAGGGCTGGAGCTTGTGCTCCGCCGTGACCTCCTCCCCGATGAAGCGGATCACCCCCGCGCCGATAAGCGTTATTACAAACTCCAGTTGAGTCCGTTGCGGCGGCGTGAACCTCCTATCATTAGCCCCCGCTGGCGGCGCATTTCGTTCATCCACACCACTTGGGATCGTTTCCGGGCGGCCCGCGAGATCGGCGATCTGTTTACGGAGAGTGCCGAGTTTGTGGACCGTTCCTACTATGCTCTGCGGGAGGAGCCGCCGGAGCGTTGGATGCGGGGGCATTCGCATTGAACCAGTGCCAGCATCAGCATAAACACAAAGGCCAGGTCCACCAGGAAAAAGGCATTGTCCACCAGGCCGTGGGCTACAAAGTTGACCATGCCCCCCATCAATCCCAGGGCCGGCAGGGAGAGCGCCCCGCCCCGGCGGTAGAGCTGCCTCCCCTGCCGGAAAAAGCCCACCAGCAGCCAGAAAATCACCAGTAGGCCCGGCAGCCCCAGCCGCAGCCAGAAATCAAGCACGAAATTGTGGGGATGGGAAAGGTTGAACTCCTTCCAGGCGGTGGGCAGGACGTAACGGCTGCGGTAGGCGTACAAAAAGTTGTCCGGCCCCACGCCCAGCAGGGGGTGATCGGCCAGCATGGCCAGGCTGGACCGCCAGAGTTGCAGCCGGAAAAAGGTCGTCCCTTCCGAAAAATCCAGCAACGAGACCAACCGCCCCGGCCCGATGATGCCCACCACCCCCAGGGCCGCGATCAGCAGGACGACGACGGCCACGGCGAACGTCCGGCGGCTCCGCATCGCCGCCAAAAAGAGGAGCGACGCCGGCACGCCCACCAGCCACGCCCCCCGCGAATGGGTCAGCAGCAGGGCGAAGGCCATCACCAGCGCCGCCAGGCCGTAAAGCCACCGCCGCCCCACACCCGGCGATTCGGCAGAAGGCGTTGGACCGGCGGCAGCTGAGGCCACACCCGGCGCGTCGCCGACCGAACGTCCCTCCGGCTCTGCTCCGCCTTCCTTTGCGCCCTTGGCGGCTTGGCGGTTCCCCGCCCCTCCCCAGGCGGCCACCGCCACGGCCAGGGGGAAGGCCCGCCCCAGGTAAAGGGCCAGGTTGTTGGGTGAGCCGTAAAAGCCCCGCACCCGCGCCACCCCCTCGGCGGTGATGAGGTCCCGCCCCAGCAGCCATTGGCCCACGCCGATCAGGGCGATCAGCCCCGCGCCCAGCAACCAGGCGTCGGCCATGCGCCAGGCTGCCCGCCGCTCCCGGATCGTCAACCGCAGCAGCCCGTAAAAGACTGCCGACTCCAGAATCACCGTGCGAAACTCCCGCGCCGCCACCCGCACATGCTCCGCCCAGAGAAGCGACGCCGCGCCGACCACAACCAACGCCACCACGCCCCAATCCAGGTCGGTAAGTTGGGAGGTTGGTAAATTGGTAGATTGGGAATTGGGAAATTGGGAAGTTGGGAAGTTGGGGGAGCCAACCCCCAATCTATCAACAACCCAATTCCCCAACAACCCAAAAGCCGTGAGCAGGGTGAGGATCTCAACCATGGAGAACACCTTGCCAAAGAGAGGCCGCCCCAACTGGTAGAAAGGCAGGGCCAGGGCAATGAGGGGCAGTCCCATCTCCGGGCGGAGGAAGAGCAGCAGGGCCAGCAGGGCCAGGGCGAGCAGGGTGGGGATCGTGCCGACCATGATGTAGACCAGGAGGGCGGCCCCGGCGGTGAGGAGCAGGGCGATCCGATCGTCCAGGGCGCGGGAGCGGGCGAGTAGGGAGTGGGCGGCGGCGAGTGGGAGACGGCGATAGGGCCAGGAGAGGGAAAGGACGGCGGTCAGCACAACCAGGGCGGCCGGGACCAGGAGGGGGGAGAGCCAGGGTGGGGGAGCAGCGGCAGCTTCCCCGTGAACGCTCCAGCCGACGATGGCCCACTGCCCCCAGCCCCGCGCGGCGACGATCTCGGCGACGTGCTCGCCGGGGGGCAGGTTGCGGGCCAGGGTCACGGTCTGGGGCGCGGCGGCCTCCGGGTCGTAAAGGACGACGTAGGCCCGGCCCTCGGTGTCGCGGGGCAGGGCGTTGGCCGGTGCGCCGTCCACGGAGACAAAGAGGAAGGCGCGGTAATCGCCCCGGCGCACCGTCAGGTCCAGGCCTGTGCCCCAGAAGGGGATGGTCAGCCGGTCGCCGCTGGCCCCGATGTCGGCCCCGGCGGGGGTCACGCGCCAACCGCCCTCGTAGTGCCCGCCGGGGTGGTCCGCCGGGTAGACGCCGGGCCAGGCCCGTGGGGAAGCGGCGGCCTCCGCGCCCAAAGCCCGGCGGTCGGCGTCGCCCAGGGCGTACTCGCCGTGGGCATCGTCGGGCGACCAGGCGGCCCAGAGCATCGGCCCCAGCCAGGGCCACGCCTGCCGCGCCCGCTCCACCGCTTCGGCCGCGAGGCCGGGCTGTTCCGTGCCGAACGAGACGGCCCACACCGCCGTTTCGGCGTCACCGTGGGCTTCCATCACCTGCCGCAGCAGCGTCGCCCGCTGCCAGTTCAGTTGCGCCGGGTCGGGGGCGGCGTCCAAAGGTTGGCCGAAATCGTAGGGCTGGACGGCGACCACGTCGAACCACTCGGCGGCCCCCCGGCGGTAGAGGGTGTCGAGAAAGAGCAGCTCGCTCATGTTGGCTCCGCCCGGCTCCACGTTGGGGGCCAGGGCGGCCAGCAGCACCACCGCCCCCGGATCGGCGGCGCGGAGGCGGATGGCCCCTTCCCGCAGCAGCCGGCCATAGGCCGCCGGGTCAATCTCGCCTGCTCCCCAATGGGGGGCGATGTTGGGTTCATCCCAAATCTGATAGTAGTCAATCCGGTCGCCGTAGCGGGCGGCAAAGGCGGCGACAAAGTCGCCAAAGTAGTGGGTTTCGGTGGGCGGGGCAAGGGGATTGTCCCGATCCCCGTCCGCCGCCTGGCTGAAATGGCGAAAGGCGGCCCGCGCCCAAGGCGGCGAGCCGTCCAGGACGGCGATCAGGATCAGGTTGTGCCGGGCTGCGCCCGCGACGATCTCATCCCAGACGGCCCAATCGAACGCCCGCTGCTGCGGCTCGATGGCGTCCCAGGGGAAGCGTTGGCGCAGCCAGCGGAACCCGGCGGCTTCCATCTCGGCCAGGGCCGCCTCCCGCTCCGCCGGGGAAAGGCGGGCGAGATCGGCGTTGATCCCCAGTGATTTGTCGGTCGCCAGGGGGATGAAGGGCAGCGGCGCGGCGGCGGGCCGCTGCGCCCCGGCCCAAACCGCGCCCAGGACCAGCAGCACCGCCACCGATCCCAGCAGCAGTTTACCTCCCTTTCTCCCACCAAACGCAGCCGACTTCATGTTCATAGTTTTGAACCGCCAGGAGAGCGAAAGCAACTCTCGGATCTATCATACCATAATCCGCCGAATCTGCAAATGGTTGTGATGAACCAGCGATCTTTCCCGGTCTGTGGGCAGGGAGTTGAGCGGGCCGTGGAGGACTCATCCCAATTGTCTTTGACGAGCTGAAACCTCGGCGGCTTGGCTGAAGTGGGCGATACGTTGCACAACGGCGAGGGGCGGATCCGGCTGCGCCACAAAAAAACGACCTCCCAGGCTCAGGGCCTGGGAGGTTCCGAGATGGCCGCAACGGTCAGGTGCATTCGCGGTCAATCCGTATCAGGCCCGCCTTCCGGCACCTGTTCCGCCATTGTCTCCTCCCGCTCTTCCTCACGCGGCGACGCCACGTCACAAGCACCGCTCATTCAGGTAGACACGCCCAGGCGGGGCAGGATGAAGCGCATCATCACATACCAGCCACCCAACGCCAACACGGCCAGGATCAGGTCGCTTTTGTCCCCAAAGATCTCCATATTTCCCCCTTAGTGAGGTGTCCGCAACAGGACATCTACCAGGCCCTGAACCGCTTGCTCCGGCGATTCGTGATCGTCGGCGTTCTGCAGGCATTGGATGGCATAGTGCTTGGTCAGCAGCACGCTCGCACCATAGGCCGCCGAGCGCAGGGAGGCCAATTGAGTTAGGATCTCTAAACAATCGCGGCCTTCACGAACCATGCGCTGCACACCACGGGCTTGGCCCTCAATGCGCCGCATCCTGGTCAAAATCTCTTCTTGAGCTTGAGGTGGTAGCACCATCACCGGCCTCCCGTCCTTATGAGACCCGGCAAACCCGATCCCGCGCCCGGAGCAGGCCACAATCCGCATCCGGCTCCCAGATCGCGCAACCCCGGTCTGCCGGGGGAGCGGGGCACACGGCCCCTAGCGGGGAATCCCTCAAAGGCTACCGGGGCTGCATGAGCTGCCGGTCGTTGCCACCCCTGCCGTTCCTCCCCCGGAGCGGGCGCCAAACAAGGACCAGCCCTTTTTGGTATGAGTCCCTCCGCAATGGGGACATTGCACCTCGGCAGGAGCGTTGAACGAACGGACAAATTTTTCAAACTTGCTTTCGCAATCCAGACAGGTGTATTCGTAGATCGGCATACCTTCACCTCCCCAACGAATCAATTTCAGATTTGATCCGCTCGGCATCCAGCCGTCCCACCTGATAGTGGATTAGCTGACCTGTTCCATCGAACAGGAGAAAGGTAGGCACACCGCGCACACCGTATTGCGCCCCCAATTGGCGCCCAACCGTGCTCCACGCACTCAGGCGCAATACATCGGCCTGTCCGGCCAGGTCCCGCTCTAACCTGTCTACGACAGGCTTCGCCAACAGGCAAGCACTTCAGGTATTGGAATAGAATTCAACCAGGGTGGGTTTGCCGTTTTGCAAAACGGCTTCCACTTCGGCCACCGATTCAACCGGGCTGGCCGGAGTACGCAACACCAAGAAGGCGGTTAGGATCCCCCCGACAACCAGCAGGAAGAGCCAGTTTTCCCGCAGGAAAGGAAGGATGCGCCTCTGCCACAGTGTCATGGGACCCTCAATCCAACAAGGCTTCCAATTTGCTTTCCAGGGTGCGGCGCGGCACAAAGCCCACAACCCGGTCTACCTCCCGGCCTCCTTTGAAAAAGATGAGGGTGGGGATGCCCATGATGCCCAAAGAACCGGCAACCTGAACGTTCTCATCGGTGTTGATTTTGGCAAAGATGGCCCGCCCTTCGTAATCGCGGGCCAGGTCCTCGACTACGGGTGCGATCATGCGGCAAGGAGCACACCACGGCGCCCAAAAATCCACCAAGACGGGCAACTCCGCCTGGAGCACCTGTTCCTCAAAGGTGGCATCGGTGACGTGAATCGGTTTGGCCGCCGATACGTCGGCATCGGCAACGGCGGCCGTTTCTTCGAACCTTTGTTTACCAAACAGTGAATTCAAAATTCCCATCACATTTCCTCTCAGTTCCCGGCGTTGACAAAAGGCCGGGTTCGTGTTATGATCTGCCCATCGGGGCATATACCCTATAGGGGTATCGGCCACCAGTATAGCAGAGAGCCGAACCCGTGTCAAATCTGCTCCGGGAGGAAACCAACGTGGACAAGAAAGAGTTGGATGAACGTATCGCACGATTGGAAGAGGAAATCGCCGCCCTCAAAGCCCGGTTGCCCAAACACTCAACCCCACCCTCTATGATCGTTGAGTTGGAAGACCTGGAAGACGAGTTGGCAGAACTCAGGGCGCAGCGTGACAACGCCTAACAGCTCCACCTTTGACCGCATTGCCGCCCCCTACGACCGGGGTATGGCTCCCCTGGAGAGGCTATGGCTGCGGGAAATGCGGGCGCAGTTGCTACCCCAAGCCAGGGGCCGGGTTCTGGAAGTGGGTGTGGGGACGGGGGCCAACCTGCCCTTTTATCCCGCCGGTATCCGATTGACGGCCATTGACGAAAGTGCAGACATGCTGGCCGTCGCCGCACGGCGGGCGGCAGCCCTGGGGCGCGACGTATCCTTGCTCCAGGCCGATGCCGAACAACTGCCCTTCCCCGGCGGTCGGTTTGATACCGTCGTCACCGGCCTGGTCCTATGCAGCGTCCTGGACCTGAAGCGCGCCCTGGCAGAAATGCGCCGGGTCCTGCGCAGACCGGGGGGACGTCTTCTCCTCTTGGAGCATATGCGTCCCCGATCACGCTTTTGGGCCAAGCTGGTAGACCTGGTCAACAAACCCTGGTACGCTTGGAACGGGCGGTGCCATCTGAACCGCGAGACTCAGCGGGCCGTGGCCCAGGCCGGGTTTGCGATTGAACAGGTTGAACCCCGGCTGGGCGGAATCTTTCGCTCGATCACCGCCCGCATCTCTTAAGGCCCCGCCCTGCAAGCAAAGTGGAGCACGTAATACACCTCTTCAACAGGACCTTTGACCATGTCGACACATGTCACCCTCGCCGACATTTTGCACGCCAGGCGCGTCATCCGCTCCCGCGTGCAACGCACTCCCCTTTTGCCCTCCCCGGCCCTCAGTCGCCTGAGCGGGAGCCGGGTCTCTTTCAAGATGGAATGCTGGCAGCGCACAGGCTCTTTCAAAGAACGGGGGGCATTGAACCGATTGGCGGCCTTGACGCCGGAGGAGCGGAGGCAGCAGATCGTCACCGCCTCCGCCGGGAACCACGGCTTGGGCGTGGCCTACGCCGTGCAGGTGCTGGGCTTGGGTTCGGCGACGATCTTTGTCCCGGAAAACGCTCCGGCGGCCAAAGTGGATCGCCTGCGGGCTTTTCGCTGCCGGGTCCGCCGCGCCGGGAAAGACTATGATGCCGCCCATGCCGCCGCCGTCGCCTTTGCGCAAGAACAGAAGGCCCTCTATATTTCGGCTTACGACGATCCGTTGGTGATCGCCGGACAGGGAACCGTCGGTTTGGAGATCATGGAAGACCAACCCGCCGTGGACACCTTGCTGGTTCCGGTAGGCGGCGGGGGCCTTATCGCCGGGACGGCTATTGCAGCCAAAGCCATCAACCCTGCGGTGCGGATCATCGGCCTCCAGCCGGAGGCGTCTCCGGCAGCTTATCTTTCCTTACGCGATGGGCGGCCCTACGAGACCTACGCTGCCGGACCGACCATTTGCGACGGGCTGGCCGGTGGGTTCGGGCGGTTGCCTTTCCGGCTCGCCGGGGGATTAATTGACGAGATTATGGTCGTGCCGGAATCGGAGATCCGCCAAGCGGTGCGCTGGTTGGCGGCACAGGAGCAGATCATCGTCGAAGGAGCGGGGGCCATCGCCATCGTTCCTCTGTTGAACGGGGCACTTAAGGACAAAGGGCAAAGGGTAGTCGCCCTGCTCACCGGTCGCAACCTGGACATTTCCCTTTTGCGCGAGATTCTGCGCTAGAAGGGCAAGCGTATCTGTTGCACCGTTCCTCGGCAAACTCTGCGATGTGAAATCTTGTAAATGCGCTGCCCTGCATCCGCGCGGCTGCAGGGTTGCCCAGGTGGGCAAAATGGTGTATAATGAGGGTGTCGCAGAGTAAAAAACGTCGCGTCGCCGGCGACAGAAGACCGTAGAAAGGACAATAGACATCTCACACATGACCGGTATTGGTCACATAAACAACCAAAGTGACATACGCACCACAACCGGTGATCGCATCCTATTGCCTATGATGTTTTACCTGCTAGAGGGGATTCTTATGCCCCGGAGAGCATGAGATCGGGCTTGACTCACGGCGAGTCAAGCCCGTTTTTTTGCCGTCTTTGCGGAGACGCCGAGCAGGGAAGGACGCACGAAATGCGCCCCCTGGGCGCGCCCTGTGCCCGGCGGTGCGAGACATTTCACAAATCTAATCCCAAAAGTAAGGAGGGTAACAAATGGAAGTTCAAAGCCGGTTTGACGGTCAATGGACCACCGATTGGGAAGGAAAACTGGCCAAACGGACGGAACAGATGCAAAGCTCCGTCATCCGTGAGCTGCTCAAGTTTACCATGCTGCCCGATGTCATCTCCTTCGCCGGTGGGTTGCCCGCCCCTGATGTTTTTCCCGTGCGTGCTTTCCAGGAAGCCTGTGCCTGGGTGCTGCGTCACGATGCCCAAAAGGCCCTGCAATACAGCCCCACCGAAGGATACCCTCCCCTGAAAGACTATCTCATCGAGACAATGGCCAAGTACAACATCCCGGCCGTACAGGGCAACATCCTCTTCACCAACGGCTCCCAACAGGCCCTGGACCTGCTCGGTCGGGTCTTTATCAACGAAGGGGATAAAATCATCACCGGTCGGCCCACTTATCTGGGGGCCATCCAGGCATGGAACGTCTACAGCCCCCAATACGTCACCATCCCTCTGGACGATCAGGGGATGCGCATGGACGAGTTGGAGAAGGCATTAGAAGCCAACCCGGACGTCAAATTCATCTACGTCCTGCCTAACTTTCACAACCCGGCGGGAACAACGCTTCCCCTGGAACGCCGCCTGCGCCTGGTAGAATTGGCCGCGCAACACGGCTGCTTCATCGTTGAAGACGACCCTTACGGGCAACTCCGTTTTGAAGGCGAAGACATCACCCCCATCTTTACTCTACACAAAGAAAACACCATCTATCTCAGCACCTTTTCCAAGACGCTGGCCCCCGGCTTACGGCTGGGCTGGATCGTCGCCCCGGAGCGGGTGATCGCCAAACTGGTCCAGGCCAAGCAAGGCACAGACCTACACACCAGCACTCTGGTTCAATACCTGGCCCACGACATCTGCCAGCGGGGGTTGGTACGCGCCCACGTGAAAAAGATCCGTAGGGTATACCGGGAACGCCGTGACGTGATGCTCCAAGCCATGGAGGAACATTTCCCGCCCTCTGCGACATGGACGCGGCCCCACGGTGGCCTCTTCCTGTGGGCCTGCCTGCCCGGTCTGGATACTGCCGAGCTGCTCAAAATCGCCGTGGAGGAAAAGGTCGCCTTTGTGCCGGGCCACGCCTTCTTCCCGCCGGGCAGCGACGACGGACGCAATTGCATGAGACTCAACTTTTCCTACTCCCGGCCCGAAACGATCCGGGAAGGGATCGCCCGGCTGGGACGGGCGATCAAACGCATGATGAACGAAACAGATTGAGCGATGAACCGCACAAAAACGGAACTGCGCGTCCGCTACGCCGAGACCGACCGAATGGGCGTCGTCCACCACGCCGAGTACTTGGTCTGGTTCGAAGTGGGGCGCAGCGATTACTTTCGCGCGTTGGGCCAGGACTATGGCGAATGGGAACACAAAGGCGTGTTCTTGCCCGTCTCCGAAGCCTATGCCCGCTACCACGCCCCTGCCCGCTTCGGCGACCGGGTGATCGTCCACACTTGGCTCGGCCAAGTCCGCAGCCGCAGCATTACCCTCCACTACGAAGTCCGGCGGGAAGACGGGCAGAAACTGGTCAGCGGCTGGACAAAGCATATCTGCATGGACAGAGCCGGACGTGCCCGCCGCCTGCCCGCCGAAATGCTCCATGCCCTGGAGGAAGAGACATCGGGGGTCTGCTAGGCCCCCGATGTCTTATGTAAAAAACAAAGGCTTGACAAAAGAGAATCTTTCTTGTATACTAACCTCCCTCATTTGAAGACAAACAGCATGTACCGATGAAAGGAGAGGAGAAATGGAGAAGCCCTGGCTCAAAGAATACGATTCCGGCGTACCGACGACCATTGACTACCCCCCGATTCCACTGCACCAGTTCCTCCTGGACGCTGCGGCCAAATACCCCGATCACACCGCCTTGATCTTTGGCAACGTTGTGGAACCGCTGGGCAATAAGCTAATGGATGCCCGCATGACCTACGCCCAACTCTTGGAACAAACCCAACGCTTTGCCGCCGCCCTACAACAACTGGGCGTCAAAAAAGGCGACCGAGTCGCCATCCACCTGCCCAACTGTCCTCAATTCGTCATCGCCTACTATGCGACTCTGATGATCGGCGGCATCGTCGCTCCGTGCAACCCCCAATATGTCGCCCGCGAGATCAGGCATCAGATCAGCGACGCCGGGGCCAAAGTCGCCATCACCCTCAGCCTGACCTATCCCATCGTCAAGCAGGTCCGCAGCGAGACGCCCTTAGAACATGTCATCGTGACCAACATCAAAGAATACTTTCCCGGTTTGCTCAAATTCCTCTTCACCATTGCCAAAGAGAAAAAAGAAGGCCACTACCAAGACATTTCAGGTGACGCCAACACCTATTGGTTCCAAGACCTGCTGGCCCAGGCCCCGGCCAAACCGGAGCCGGTCGAAGTCACGCCGGAGGACACCGCCGTGCTGATGTACACCGGGGGCACAACCGGTGTTTCCAAAGGTGCGCAGCTCACCCACAAGAACCTGGTGGCCAACGCCATCCAAACCCGCTGGTGGATGTTCGATTCCAAAGAAGGCCAGGAAGTGATGATGACCGCCTTGCCCCTCTACCATAGCTACTCCATGACCGTCTGCATGAACCACACCATCTACCTGGCCGGGACCCAGATCCTCATCCCCAACCCCCGCATCATGGACCATGTGCTCAAATCCATTGACAAACACAAACCCACCCTCTACCCCGGCGTCCCGGCCCTCTACGTTGCCATCATCAACCATCCCGACACCCCCAAGTACGACGTTTCCTCCATCCGCGCCTGCCTCAGCGGGGCCGCCGGTCTGCCGCCGGAGGTCCAAGAGCAGTTTGAGAAGCTCACCGGGGCCAAGCTGGTGGAGGGTTACGGCCTAAGCGAAGCCTCCCCCGTAACCCATTGCAACCCCATTTACGGCAAGCGCAAGGAGGGGAGCTGGATCGGCATCCCCTTCCCCGATACCAACGCCGTAATCGTGGACCTGGAAACCGGCGAGCAACCCCTAGGGCCGAATGAGATCGGCGAACTGTGCGTGCAAGGCCCCCAAGTGATGAAGGGCTACTGGAACATGCCCACCGAGACGGCCAACGTCCTGCGCGAACACCCCAACATCGGCCCCGGCCTGTGGCTCCACACCGGCGACATGGCCCGCATGGACACCGACGGCTTTTTCCAGATCGTGGACCGCAAGAAAGATATGATCCTGGGGACCGGCGGCTACAACATCTACCCCCGCGAAGTGGAAGATGTGCTTTATGAGCACCCCAAAGTCTTGGAAGCGGCGGTCGTCGGCGTACCGGTTGCGGCGGAAAAGGGTGAACGGGTCAAGGCTTATATCGTCCTCAAGCCGGGGGAAACGGCCACGGAAGAGGAGATCATAGAATTTTGCCGCGAAAACCTGGCCTATTACAAAGTGCCCAAATTCGTAGAGTTCCGCGATGAGCTGCCCAAATCCACCGTCGGTAAAATCCTGCGCCGGGTCCTGGTGGAGGAGGAGATGAAGCGACTCCAAGAAAGCGAGTCGTAGAAGCCCTAATTTTGGGGGATGAGAAATCGGCCTCCCCCTCCCCGCGCGGCGGGAGAGGGGGAGGATTGCACCACCCTTTCGGAACCCTCCGAATCGGGGGGAACCGAGTCCTACAGCTTGGTGATGCGAAACAGACAGACCTGATCGCCCAATCCCATGCGGGCCACGGCCTCGACGCGCAAAGGTGTGTCGGGCAGCAACGTTTCCAACCAAGCGGGCCACAACCCTTCACAGGCAACGCAAGCCTGATCCTGACGAGGGAGATTGGCCCGCCTGGCCCCTTCGTAGGCTGCACAACGGCGGATGCGCACCTCGGCGTGGTCGTCATCCAGGGTAACGAACTCGGCGCGGAGGGCTGCCCCCATAAAGACATCGGCATACGTCGCCAACAAACGCAAAGCATCGGGCAGATCCTCGGCCTGGGGCTTGCCCACCGCCTTGAGCAAAGTGCGCATCTCAATCCGCCCGAAGGAACGCCGCACACGGGCGTTGAGGGCAATGGCCGAATCCAAGCCGTACGCCTCCACCGTTTTGAGAAACCACTGCCCATCCCAATAGAGCAGCAGCTTGCGTAGCATCTGTGCTTGCGTTTCCGCGCTCAGATCGTATCGGTGGTCGGCCATATTCCCCACCCCCTCAGAGTGACTCGGCAAGGGCACGAAAGCACCGCCCTGCCCGCTCCAACCCGGCGGCAAAGATGGATGGGTCCTGGCCGATGCCAATGCGCAGGTGATATTCGTACCCAAAAGCAGAGCCGGGAGCCAACATCACGCTGTATTCTTCGGCCAACTTGTTGGCCAGCTCCAAAGAAGGAATGTCCAGATTATAGCGCAGCAGGGCCAACAACCCGGCCCGTGGCGGCGTCCAGGACAGAATATCGGCATGGTCTGCAACCCATGCCTCCGCCGTCGCCAGGTTCCGGGCGATAATGGTCGCATTGCGGGCAAAGATCGTCTCCCGATGCTTGACGGCCAAACAGGCCAGGGCATCGTTCAATTTGCCGGGACTAAGGGTCACATAGTCGCGCATTCCCCAACAGCGGGCAACGATCTCCTCCGTCGCAGCGATCCAACCCAGGCGCAAACCGGGCAAGCCAAAGGGCTTTGACAGAGTCCCGACGCTGATCCCCGCCGGTCCCAAGTCGGCCACAGGGGGCGGGAGGGGATCGCCGCCGGGGATGGTCAGCCAACGGTAGGCTTCATCGCTCATCACCAGCGCACCGACCGACCGGGCCAACTCGTATACCCGTACCAAATCCTCCTCCGAAAGCATGGCCCCCGTGGGGTTATGCGGACTGTTGATGACGATCAGACGCGTCTCCGGTCGTAGTAACCGTTCCAATTCGGCCACATCGTAACGAAAGCCGGTTTCGGGGCGGATATGCCACAGGTCTACGTCGCATCCCAGGGCGCGGGGCACGCTGTAGAGCTGCTGATAGGCGGGGTAGGGGGCAATGACATGGTCTCCGGCATCCAGCAGGACGTTGAAGAGCAAAAAGTTGGCTTCAATCGCCCCTGTTGTGACCAAGATGTCCTCCGGGGTGCGGTCGGCATAGGTCTCGGCCAGCAAGGTGCGAAGAGCCAACGATCCCCGTGCTTCACTGTACCCCAGACGCATGTCAAGCAGTTCGTCCAAAAGGCGATCCCTTTCCTCCGGAGGTTCCATTGCCAGCAGCTCACGCGCGGTCATGGGAAAGATGCCGCTTTCGGCAATGTCGTATTCCACCTCCGTTTCATAAGTGGTCATCCAGCGTTCCAGGGCAAAAGGTTCTATTTTCACAAGCACCCTCCTCGCGTTGTTCTATGCAGGCGCCGGGCAGGCATGAAATCTTGCCTTAGCGCGCCTTTTGCTGCGATGAAACATCTCCCCACACGCCGGAGGCCGGATCGTAAGCCTCGATGCTTCCATCTTCCAGGTGATACACCCAGCCGTGGAGCCGAATCCGGCCTGCCCGCTCCGCCTCGCGCACCGGATCGTAAGAGCGCAGGTGTTCCAGCTGGAGCAGGACATTTTCCCGCACCGTCGCCAGGTGGCGGTCCTCCGGCGGGATGCCACCGGCTTCCACTTTGGTCTTGGCCGGACGGGCGTGGTCAAGCCAGCGGGCGATGTGCGGCTCACGGCCGAGGTCCAGGTGCGCATCCAGGGCTTTGATGCCGCCGCAGTCGGTGTGGCCGCAGATGACGATATGCTCAACCGCCAGGTGCAGCACCGCATATTCGACTACCGCGCCGACGCCGATGGCCCCCGTGCCGTAAGGCGGCACAACATTGGCGATGGTGCGGGCCACAAAGAGGTCACCCGCTTCCGCGCCGGTGATCAACTCCGGGGCGACGCGGGAATCGGAACAGGCGACGAACAGCACTTTGGGGTCCTGCCCTTCCGAGGCCAGGCGTTCGTACAGCTCTCGACGCTCTGCAAAATCCTCCTGAAAACGGCGGATACCGGCTAAAACCTTTTCTGTCGGCATGTCTCCTCCTTGAAAGAACAACCCGGCTTCCGCGCAGGGAAGCCTCATCCAAACAACAACTCCTGCGCTGCCGCGTAAGGGTCCAGCTCCCGCCGCACGATCCGCCCGATCAACGCCGCCAGGCGGTCCGGCCCGGTGCGGGCCAGCACCCGGCGCAGCGATTCCTGCTGGATGATCGTCTCCAACTCGGCGGCGGCCCGCTCCCGTTCGCGCAGGGCCAGCCCGCCCGTTTCCTCCAGGTAGGCGCGGTGGGCCAGGATGGCCTCGGCCAGTCCCGCGATGCCGGCCCGCCGCGTTGCCACCGTTTTGCAGATGGGCGGTTGCCAGCCTCCCTCTTCTCCTTCCGGCGCCGTCGCCGCCGCCATCAGCCGCCCGTGGTGCATGACCGCCCGCTGCCCGCCGCCCCCGCTCAGGTCAAGCATCATCTGCAGAGCCATGACGGCGTGATCGGCCCCTTCCTGATCGGCTTTGTTGACGGCGAATACATCGGCGATCTCCAGAATACCGGCCTTGATGGCCTGGATGTCATCGCCCAACCCCGGCACTTCAACGACGACGGTGGTGTGGGCCGTGCGGGCGATGTCCACCTCGGCCTGACCGGCTCCCACCGTTTCGACGATGACCAGGTCATACCCGGCGGCATCCAACACCTTGACCGCGTCGGCGGTGGCCCAGGCCAACCCGCCCAGGTTGCCCCGGCTGGCCATGCTGCGGATAAAGATGCCCCGGTCGCCGCTCAGGTCCCTCATGCGGATCCGGTCGCCCAGGATGGCCCCGCCGCTGAAAGGGCTGGTGGGGTCCACGGCCACAATGCCCACCGTCCGGGGCGGGTCCATCCGCCGGAAGTGGAGGGCCAGAGCGTTGACCAGGGTGCTCTTGCCGCTGCCCGGCGGCCCGGTCACGCCGACGATGTGCGCCCTGCCGGTATGGGGGAACAGGGCGGCCAACACCGCTTGGGCTTCCGCCCCGTTATCCTCCACCAGGCTGATGGCTTTGGCGACGGCCCGCCTCTGCCCGGCCAGCACTGCTTCGATGAGTCGGTGATCCACCTTTCCTCCGCACAAGTCGTTTTCTGCGATTTAGCTTTTACCGACGGTGGTATCATCGGGTCGGATCGTCTTCCCCGACCTGCTCCCTTTACGCGGGCGGCAGGGCAAGACCACGTGAAAGGTCGCGCCGGGACAGCGGGATTTATCCCGACCGGGACTTTCGGCCCAGACTTTGCCGCCGTGGGCTTCGACGATGCCGCGTACTACCGTCAGGCCCAACCCCGGCCCGGCCCCCATGAACTTGGTTCGCCCGGTGCTGTGGAGCATTACGTCGCCGACGCGGTAGAACTTTTCAAAGATACGTTCCAAGTCCTCTGGGGCGATGCCGATGCCGGTGTCGCCGACGGTGATCTCTACGGCCTGCTCCTCCGGCGGACGGTCTCCATCCCGCAACGCCCCCATGATCCGGATCGTGCCGCCGTCGGGGGTAAATTTGATGGCATTTTGGAGCAGGTGGTCAAAGACTTGCTCCAATCGCTCGCCATCGGCAATGATGGTCGGCAGGTCCATCAGGCCGCCGGTGATCAGGTTCAGGTTCCGCTCCCGGAGGGCTTCCCGCCAACGGTTGGCGACCGTCTGGATCACCGTTTCCAGCGAGGTGGGCCATAGGTTCAATGAAAGCGTCTCCGTCTCTATCTTGGAAACATCAAACATGGTCTTGGCGATTTCTTCCAACTGCCGGACGGCGTTGCGCACCCCTTCGATCATCTGCTCCGCGCTTTCGGCGGTGAGGGAGCCGTGGCGGATCAGCTCGGCCAATAGGTCGTTGTAGCCCCGGATTTTGGTCAAGGGGGTACGCAGCTCGTGGGAGGCGATATTGATGAAATCGGATTTGGCCTTGTCCAGCCGGACCAACTGCTCGTTGGCGGCGGTCAATTCGCGGTTGAGCCGCTCGTTCTCCATGTTGCGCAAGCGCAGGTCGTCGAAGAGCCGGGCGTTTTGCAGGGCCACCGCCGTTTGGTCGGCCAGGGTGCTGAGCAGCCGCAGATCCTCCTCAAAGTAGCGGTCACCGGAAACCTTTGGTCCCAGGGCCAAGAGGCCGATCCATTCCCCTTGGGCATAGATGGGCACATAGACATCCATCTTAAGGCTGCTCCACCAAGCCCTCTCTTCCTCCGGTATGTCGCGGAAGCGGGGCAGCAGGTCAATGTCGTATTGGCTTAGGGGGCGGTGCTCGCGGGCCAGGCAGACGGCCACGGGACCGGTAGCGGCGATGCGGCCGGGCGGTTGATCTTCGCCCATGCCGGTCACGCCCCGCAGGTGGTAGTACACCTCGCCCTCTTCATCGGCTTCGCGGCGGACGATGAACAGTGCGCCGCGCCGGATCTCCATCGCCTCGCTGATGAGGCCGATGGCTGCCGTTGCCAATCGCTCCAGATCGGGGATGTTGCTGATACTGGTGCTGTATTGGCGTAGGGTCTGGCCGGGGTCGTAGGCCGCACCGGAAAGTTTGCGCTCCACGGCCTTTTGCAGGCGGGTCAGGAGGGGATCGGCCAGCAGGGCCAAAAAGAGGGCCGCGCCCGCCGTTGCGGCCAGGACGTCGTAGCCGGGCGCGGGGTGGACCAGAGCCTGGGCGGTCCAAAAGACGGCGGCGTAGACGACGGCCGAGAGGAGGGCAACGATCAGGTAGCCGATGAGCCGACGTCCCATGCGCCGTACATCGGGTAAGCTGTAGGTCAGCAGGGCGTAGGCCATGACCAACGCCCCCAACAGGTAGAAGCCGTGGCCTGCCGTCGTCAGGCCGAGGAGGGTCAGGCCCGCCCCGACGACGGTCAGCAGCAAGGCCAACGACCAATAGGCGATGCGGTTGCGGTGCAGCGGCTGATCGGCGCGGCGGCGGGCACGCAAGGTCCAGGCGGCGGCAAAAGCGGTCAAGACGCCCCAGGTCAGGGTTGCCGCACCCCGGCCTGCCGTTTTGGCAAGAGAAGCCCATTCCGGCGGCAGAAGGAGGTTCCCCTCTCCCAAAACGATGCTACCGACCAGGGCGGTCAATGCCGGTAGCCAGCAGGTCCACGGGCAACGGCGGTGCTCCAGGAACCGCCAGCTCAGGCAGAGGAAAAGGAAGGACAACAGCAACGGCCCATAGGCCACCGCCCGGTCCAGGGTTTCCGCGCCGGGAAAAGGAGACAAAGGTAGCAGCACCACCATCTCGCCCAGCGTCCCCAGCAAAGCGACCAAGATGTAAAGGAGGAGCAAACGGCCTGCCGGTTGTCGTAGTCCGTGCTGCCGTAGGATGGCCCCGCCCAACAATAGGAAGGCCAGACCGTACAGGCCATGTGCCGTCGCCAGAATGAGGGTAGTTGTCTCGGTCATCAGGTTTTCCATCCGGTGGTCGTCACCGTCGCTCTCGGCTTCATGATCTTCTGTCCCGACCGTGTAGTCCGACAACGGTTCTATCATACCACAAGTGAGGGATCCAGGCAACCGGCGCGATGGGTCTCCGCGTCTGCGCCATTGGGGCGGCGGATTGCGCCGAGCCGAGTACGGTGTGGAGAGGCGACTCAAGTCGCGGGGGCATTGGGCCTGGCCGGTGCAGCGTGGGTCTACGGTTTGCGCCACCTTGTGGCTTGCAAGTAGCCTTGACAGTTTGATCCTCTCATGTTACAATAACGGCGGACGTTATCCTCTTCATCAAGCCCAAACCCTGGAGTGTGGTTTGCTCATGCGCGCCGATGTTGCGCTCGCGCTTGGCCGCACGGCGACGGCTTTGCGGGTAGGCATGGGGGGAGCAAATGCTGCGCATCTCAACCTTCGGTGGTCTGTTGATTGAGCGGGAACAAACCCTGCTCCAGCTCCCTACCCAAAAGGCCCGCGACCTGGTAGCCTATCTGGTCACATTTCGCCGGCGCCGTCACCCGCGGGCGGTGTTGGCCGGACTTCTCTGGCCCGATCTCCCGGAGGAAAAGGCCCGTCGACGGCTTTCCGACACTCTGTGGCGCGTCCGCCGCTCCCTGGGTGATTATGTGCAAGCGGATGAAGAATTCATTTGGTTCAACATCCGCCTCCCTTTTTGGTTGGATGTCTCCGAGTTTGAGCAGGGCATCCAGGAATCCCTGGGCGATGCCTTTCACCTGCCCCGCCTTGCCTCTTGCATCCGGCTCTACCGTGGTCCTTTCCTGGACGGCCTGTACCACGATTGGGTTCTGCTGGAGCGGGAACGGCTGCGGGGGCTTTATTTGGAGGCCCTGGGGCGGCTGCTGGAGATGTACAAGCAGACCGGTGACTATACGGCGGCTTTGGTCATTGCCCAACGATTGATCGCCGTTGAGCCGTTGCAGGAGGCGGCGCACCGGGAGTTGATGCGTTTGTACCACCTGCTGGGGCGAGATGCAGAAGCCATTGCCCAGTATCACCGTTGCCGTCGGCTTTTGGAGCAGGACCTCGGCGTATTGCCCGCTCCGGAGACGGAATCCCTTTACCAAGTGCTCTTGCGGCGTTTTTCTGCGGAGCGTGCCATGCCCCTCGTGGATGTCCATTTGCCCGTGGCGGCCGGCCATCCCCTACCGGACCTCGGTGAGCCGCCTTTGGTAGGCCGTGATGCCGAACGGGCGTCGCTCTTGGCCGGTTTGGAAGATGCGGCCAGGGGGCAAGGGAGCATGGTGTTGGTGGAAGGGGAAGCGGGCATCGGCAAGACGCGCTTGGTGCAAGAAATTATCGCCGGGGCCGAATGGCGGAACATGTGCGTCCTGACTTGCCGTGGTGAGGAAGTGCCTGCGGCCTCTTACGGCCTTTTGGTGTCGGCGATGCAACCGGTCCTGACCCCTTTGCGCATCCGCCAGATTGCCCGCCTGATCGGAGCGGAACACCTGCAGGCAGCGGCCCTCCTCTTTCCTCTGATCGCCCGCATCCTGCCGGAATCCTCTCCCTTGCCGGAAGAGCCGCCTCCCCAAGCGCGAAGGCGGTTGCAAGAGGCCCTCGTGTCCTTGATCCGGGCGTTGTGTACCATCCGACCGTGCCTTTGGGTGATGGAAGACATTCAGTGGGCGGATCGGGAAAGCTTGGCCTTGTTGCCGTTGCTCCTGCCCCATGTGAGCACGAGTCGCCTGTTCTTCCTTCTCACGGGGCGCAGTGTGGAGCTTCGCGCTTCCCCCGCCGTGTGGGATACCTTGCAGGCCCTGGATCGGACCGGCCCCTTTCCCCGCTACGTGCTGGGTCGCCTGGACCGTCGGGAAGTTGAGCAGCTGATCCATCGTCTTTTGGGGGAAGAGTCCTCCGTCTTGACCGATTCCTTGATGCAGGAAAGCGAGGGGATCCCCCTGTACCTGGTGGAAACCTTGAAGACTTGGTGGGATGAGGGGCTGTTGATCCCGACGGAACAGGGGGTGTGGCGTTGGACCGGTGAGGAGCCGGTGGGGCCTTCTTCCCGTCGGGGGGAGGAGATCATCGGTCGCCGCTTGGCCCGCCTTTCCTCTATCGCTACAGAGTTCCTTGCCGTCGCCGCCGTCGCCGGTACGGAGATGGATCTGGACCTGGTTTTTTCCGCGTGTGCCTTTTCTGCAGAGGATGCCGCGAGCCTGGATGCCTATCTCCAGGCCAGCGATGAGTTGCTGCAGCTGGGGTTGCTGATAGAGACGGAAGAGGGATACCGCTTTAGCCACGGTCATATCCGCCGGGTGGTGTACGGTCGCATGTCCCCGCGGGAACGGCAACGCCTTCACCTGCGGGTTGCCCAGGCGATGGAGGCCATCTTTCCGGATCGTTACGAAGAACTGGCGCACCATTTTGCTGCCGCCGGGGAAAAGGATGCGGCCGTGCGCTACCTGCGCCGCGCTGCCGAACGCGCCCGTGCGCTCTTTGCACATCGGACCGCCCTTTCCTGCTATGACCGCTTGTTGGAGTTGCTTCCTTCCGACGATCAAGCTGCCCGTTACGATGTTTTGCGCGACCGGGCAGAGGTGTTGGGCTGGTTGGGCGAGCGAGAAGCCCAGGGCCGAGTTTTGGAGGAAATGATCCGCCTGGCCCGCGCCTTGTCCGATTCCCCCCGCTTGGCCCTGGCCCTCTATTGGCGCAGTGAATGGCATCGTCTGCAGGGGCACTATGGGCAGGCAAATGAGGATGCCCACGCGGCGTTAGATCTGTATCGCCGGTTGGGAGATGATCGCGCCCGCGCCCGGCTGCTCAGCCAGTTGGGACGTAACGTCCTGTATATCGGCGAATGTGAGCAGGCAGAAGCCTATTTCCGAGAAGCGTTGCCGATCCTGGAAGAGGCAGGCGATCTCAAGGGTCAGATTGAATGTCGGATGGGGTTGGCCCACATTGCCCAGTACCGCGGAGACCATTCTACCGCCCTCTCCTTCTGCCGCCGGTGCCTGACGTTGGCCAAACAGATGCAGGACCGGCAAATGCTCAGCCACACCCTTTCTGCCGTGGGGTTGGGATTGGTGGACCTGGGGGATATGGAGGGAGCCGAGCCGTACTTGCAGCGTGCCCTGGAGGTGGCGAGGGAGAGCGGCGAGAAGCGGATGCAGGCGGTCGCCCATATCCGATTGGCATACGTGGCCCTCAACCGGGGGGACCTGGACAACGCCTTTGCCCGGCTCCGCACTGCCTTGCCCGTGTTCCGCAAGGCACAGGATCCATTCTGGGAAGCCCACGTCCTGAGCGTCTTGGGAGAGGTGGAATTACTGCGAGGACACCCGGAGGCTGCGTATCGGCACCTGGAGGCGGCCTGCCGCCTTCATGAGGAGTTGGGCGAACACGATAACAGGGTGATCGGCCTTTCCTACCTGGCGGTGGCCGAGCTGGCCCTGGGCCGGGGGGACCGGGCTTGGAAACACGCCCGCGATGTGCTTCGCACGGCGGAGGAGAAATGGAGCGATACCGAGTGCTGCCCGGAGGTCCCGTACAACGGCTTCCTGGTGGCCCAGGGGACACGCCACTGGGCCGCAGCCCGTGCTGCGCTGGAGAGGGCCGCCCGTGTGCTGGAGGCCCGTACCGCGTGTATTGCCGACCCCGCCTGGCGGGAAACGTATCGCACCGGCCTGCGTGTCCATCGGGCCATCGTTGAATCCGCCTCTCGGCTGCCCCCGCCGGGGAAACTTGAGGTGCGTCTGGCCCGCGCCGATGCCGCCCCCCGCGGCCCCCTGGCGCCGGAGGAGAACGTCACCCTGATCTGGACCGTGGATGCAGGCCGGGAGGACGCGGACCTGCTGGCCCGCGAAGGCAAGGTCGCCCTGCGCCGTCGGCGCATTCTCCGCCTGCTGGCCGAGGCCGAATCCGCCGGGGCCGTTCCTACCATTGCCGATCTGGCCGGGGCGTTGGACGTTTCCGTGCGCACCATCCGGGCCGACCTGGCGGCCTTGCGTCGCCGGGGATACGTCGTTCGGACGCGGGGTACGGTCTCGTCTCTCTAACAGGCCAAAGCGAACGCACCGGCGTTCCCGATTTGCCTCCGAAAAAATCGGTTCTCCTTTTCCTCCCCCAATTCTCCTTGCGACACATTTACGATAGCCTCGTGCTATAAAATGCGATAGCAAGTGGCGGACGGTTGCGGTTTTGCCGGAGCGGCGGACGCCTTCTGTCCGTCGGAGACGAGGACAGGAGGGGAATTTGATCGTCTCGAATGCGCAGTCCTTTATTGTGCGTATCTGGTGGGAGTCGGACCTGACCCGTCCCGACGGTCGTTCCCTGTGGCGGGGCAGGGTGCAGCATGTCGCAAGCGGTCGGACACAGGGCTTTCAGTCGCTGGAGGATCTGCTCCGTTTCATTCGGCTGTGGGCCGAGGTGGGGGATGATGGGGAGGACGATTGCTACTCAAACCGGAATTTCCACACCGCCAGCGAGAAAAAGCCGACGGCATAGGCCAGCAGGATGGTAGCCGGAAGTAGAACCGATTCGATCCCCAGGCCCCGGATGATGATATTTTCAAAGCCATCCATGGCCCAAGCGGTAGGCGTCAGGTGGCCCACGGTTTGGAAGGCGGGGCCGGTAAACTCCAGGGGGATCCACGCTCCCCCCAGCCCTGCCAGGAGGAGCATGGTGACCATTGCGACGACTGTGACCTGCTCTTCGGTGCGGGCGACAACGCCGATGAGCAGCCCCATGCTGGCCGACCAAAGGGTAGTCGTGAGCACCATCAGCAAGGTGGCCGACGGTTCCCGCATATAATCCACCTTCAGGGCGATCTGTCCGAAGGCGATAAGGATCGCCAGCTGGACCAGGATCATCACGAACATTGCCCCAAAGTGGCCAAAGATGATCTCCAAGCGGGAGATGGGGGTGGTCAACAGCCTGCGCAAGGCCCCCGATTTGCGTTCCAGCACCAAGATTTCGCCCGCGCCGATTAACCCGGCCATGGCAAACTGCACAAGCATCCCGGCGGAGGCATGGGCCGTGCCGTCGGAACTTTGCCTTTCCTGTTCGGCCCCCTCCCCCCGGCGCACGATAACCCGAAGCGGCGGCTTTTCCCAAGAGCGGATGGCCCTTTCCAGTGTCTCTGCCATGAATGCTTCATCAACGGTTCCCCCTCGTTCCCGGTATGCCTGGGCGATCAGCCGGGCCACCTGGGCCGATTCCAGCAGGCGGGCGACTACCATCTGGACGCTGCCTTCGGCTGCCTGCCCGGCGTTGGAGTTTTGATCCACGATGAGGATCGGCTTGGGCAAGGGGGTATCGCTCG
The DNA here is from genome assembly GCA_964593865.1 of uncultured Anaerolineaceae bacterium. Taxonomy (GTDB): domain Bacteria; phylum Chloroflexota; class Anaerolineae; order JAAYZQ01; family JAAYZQ01; genus CAZQKE01. Next base: position 28,293 of record CAZQKE010000017.1, read on the forward strand.
GTGATAGCAACTGCTCCCCGTATCCCGCCGGGATGATGAGCGCTGCCACCAGGTCTCCATCCCGGACCTGTTGGCGGGCTTGTTCCGGCGTCGCACCTTCCAGCTCCACAGGACGCACCGTGTCCGAAGCGTCCAGCATATTCAGCAATTGAGAGCTGAGAGGGCTGCCGTCCTGGTCCAAAAAACCGATCTTCAAGCGCGAGTCTTGCTCCTTTCCGCCGAAAATGAAACTGAACAGGAGCGTGAAGGCGATGGGCATGGCGATCAGGAACAGGGCCGCTTTCCAATCGCGGAGCAGCTGCTTCAGATCCTTCAGGGCTAGGTCTAGGGTGCGCATGGTCATCTCCACGTAGCGCAAGCCTCCCGGCCTGTATGTTCGGAAACCGTGCTACGACCCGCGTCGGGCGGCGAAGCGGGCCAGAAAAGCAGGCAGTTGGCCGATATGTTCCAAAACGGCGTACCCGTCCGTCGGCGCATCTACGACCTCGTGTGCCCAGGTGACGTGGTAGGGGATGTGGACGGCGTGGCCGCCGATCTCAACGACGGGCAAGATGTCGGAGCGCAGGGAATTGCCGACCATCAGGAACCGTTGCGGTGCGATACCGTGCTCGGCCAGCAAAGAACGGTAGACCTCTGCGTTTTTGGTGCTGACGATTTCCACCCGCTCAAAATAAGGGGCCAACCCCGATTGGGCTAGCTTGCGTTCTTGGTCCAGCAGGTCGCCTTTGGTGATGAGCATCAACCGGTACGATTCGGATAGGGTGGCCACTACTTCGGCAACGCCGTCCAGCAATTGTACCGGTGTCTGAACCATCTTTTGGATCGTTTCCAGCAGTTGGCCGATATCGCCGCCCCCGATTCGGCCCTCGGTGAGGCGCACGGCGGTTTCCAACAGGGAGAGACCGAAGCTTTTGATCCCGTAGCCGTAGAGGGGCAGGTTCCGCATCTCGGTCTGGTAAAGGGCCTCTCGCGCTCGGTCGGCCCGGCCGTAGGCGGCCATGATCTCCACAAAGCGGTCCTGGGCGGCTCGGTAGAGCGGTTCGTTGAGCCACAACGTGTCGTCGGCGTCAAATGCGATCCAATCCAGCATGGTTTTTCCGCCCCCGGCAGTCCGAGATCGCGCCTATTGTAAAACAGAACTGCAGAAGAGTCAACGGCTGCCCCGCTCTTGGCCGGGTATCCTTCCCGGCGCAGGGCGACCGGGTCGCGCTTGAGGATGGCGCGGGCTGACCTGCAAAGCGGTGGCCAGATCGTTTATGGTGGGGGCTGCGCTCTGTTCCTCTGCCCGGTGCACAGGCGGCGTCGGCGGTCGGGCCGGGACGGCGGAAGTATTATAAGATCGCGGGCGGCGCAAATTGTTGAGGGGACGTGGCTACATGCGCGATTCTACCGAGATCGGGCATTCTGTCGCATATGCGCTCGGCAGTATTTATGTGGTCCAAACATGCGCCTGCGTTACCGCCTCCGCATGTTCTGGCGTTCCAATTTGCGCTGGCAATCAAGGCAATAGGTTGTCTCAGGCAGGATTTCCAATCGGGCCGGGGCAATGCGCCGGCCGCAACTTTCGCAGATACCGTATTTGCCTTTTTCGGCCAGCTTGATGGCCCGTTCCAGGGACTCTAGTTTGGTTTGCAGCCGTTGGACCAAAGCCCAGGTCTTTTCCCGTTCGTAGGCATCAATATCGGTCTCATCGGCGGAAGGCTCGGCCATGTTGCGCAGATCGGCTTGCAGATGCTCTAGGTCCTCCAACACCTCTTTGCGTGCCTGTTCCAAACGGGCGATCTCTTCTATCTGTGGACGGGTTGTCGTTCCCATGAAGGCTCCCCCTGTGCATGTGTGGTTTTTGGCGGAGCAGGACTATACCACACTTTCGGCGGGTAGTCAAACGACTCTGCACACCTGGCGAGGCACGCGAGGCAACCGCGGATGAATCGCTTTGCGTCTCCTAGACCTGCGGCCGGGCATCCGCCTATTCGTGCATTCGCGCATTCGTGTATTCGCGTCCCATTCGTGGACGGCCCACGAGAACCTCCCGCAGGTCCAACCGGACCGGAGGCCCGGCAACCTGCGGGAGGTTGAGTCGGGGGTTAATCCCCGCTTTCCATGAACATCCGCTTTTCTTTTTCCGGGAAGCGGGGCAGCACGGTGGCCCACACCGGCAGCACCGTCGTATCGCCTTCGCTCAGGTCGGCGGGGGCTTTGAGGGTCGGTCCTTTGCCGCTCGCCGCCGGGTAGATGGCCAAGGGCGTGCCCGGTTCGGCGTAGCGGCGGTCCACCAGGGCCAGCCCGATCTGGCGACCGCCTACCAGCGTGCAGCTGGTCACGCGGCCCACATATTTGCCCCGCTTGTTGACCACCGTCTCCCCATGCTCTCCACCGCGCAGGGCGCGCACGCCCGTCTCATCCACCTGGAAGCGGACCAGGGTCCGCTTGCTGCGGGCGGCCCGCTCCATCACCGCCCGCCGACCGATAAAGAAGGGTTTGTGGAACTTGACATATCCGGGGAACCCGGCTTCGTGGGGGATGATGTCCAGGGGGCCGGCCAGCTCATGGCCGTAGAGGGGCAACCCGGCTTCGATGCGGGTGCTATCGCGGGCGGCCAGACCGCAAGGCCGGACGCCAAAGGCGGCGCCCTTTTCCAACACCAGGTTCCAAAATTCGGCGGCCCGGTCGGGGTGGACGAAAATCTCGTATCCCCATTCCTCGCCGGTGTAGCCGGTGCGGGCGATGATCAGGTCCAGGCCGGAGAGCGTGACCTGGATGAGGTCGGTGCGGCGCACACGGGCCAGGGCATCCTGCACCCGCCGGTCGTCGGTCAGGCTTTGCAGTACCCGCAGGGAGGCGGGGCCTTGCAGGGCCAGATCCACCCGCCGGTCGGGGCCGCTGGCCGGGTCCTTCAGGTTGCGCAGGATGGCCTTGCCTGCGACGGTCATGGCCGGATTGTCCCGGTCAATGAGAACTTGTCCCTCGTTGACGGCGTTGAGCCAGGCCCAGTCCTTTTCGGCGTTGGCGGCATTGACCACCACCAGGTAGCGGTCCCGCGCCAGGCAGTAGACCATAATATCGTCAATGACATGCCCATCGGGGTCCAGCAGGTAGGAGTATTGCGACTGGCCGGGATCCAGCCAGTGGACATAATTGCTCGTCACCGTATCCAAAAAGGCGGTGGCGTGGGGGCCGGAGACCTCCAGGACGCCCATGTGGGCCACGTCAAAGAGGCCGGCGGCCCGGCGCACCGCTTCGTGCTCCACGCTGACGCCCTCGTACCAGACCGGCATTTCCCATCCGGCGAAGGGGATGATTTTGCGGGTCAGCTGCTTGTGCGTTTCGTAGAGGGGCGTGCGGCGCAGGGGGGCGTCCGTCGGCTCCTCCCAGACAAAGGCGGGGAGGTCCGCCGGGGGGCGCAGCTCGGCCAACGCCGCCTGGCCGACAAAGTAGGGCTTGGTCAGGTCAAAGAGCCGGGGCAGCCGCCCGTAGAGGGCCGGAGCCTCGCTGCCGGGGGTTAGGCCCTCGTCGGGCCGTTCGGCCACTTGCTGCCGGAAGGCGCGGGCCGTCTCCATCAGGTCCGCATCGGCGACGGGGGCCATATCCAGGTCCTCCACCACGACGGGGCCTTGCACCTTGCGCTCCACATCCTCGTCGTCAAAGAGGATGTAGCCATCGGATAGCCCTCGGAACCAGGCTTTGACCCGCTCGTGGGCCGGGCCGTGGGTGACGACGATATAGCGATCCCGTCCCCGCCCGTCGGGTTCCAGGCGCAGCAGGTGGATGTCGTCCAGGAGCTGCCCTCGGCGGTCCAGGAGCAGGGTGCGGGCCTGCCGTCCCGGTTCCAGGTCGGCCAGGTTGGCCGTGCCCACTTCCTGGAAAAAGGCTCTGGCCCGCCAGCCGCTCACCAGCAGCAGGCCCCGTTCCGGCGGCTCGGCTTCGTTGAGGAAAAAGTAATGGGGGTAGCCGCTGCCCAGGGAGTGGGTTTCGGCGGCGGTGCGGGCGGCCAACTCCGCCACATCCTTTTTGACCTCTTCCAGCAGGTCCAGGTCCAGCTTGCCGCGCGGCAACTCGCCGATGAGGCCGTCGTAGTGGAAGGGGTGGATGCCGCGCAGCAGGCGGTTGATGGCGTCGGCGATGGCGTCCATCTCTGCCGGCCCCATGCCCCGCTGGGTGACCCAGGGTGTGCCCAGGCGCACGCCGCTGGCCAGGGCGGTCAGCTCATCGCCGGGGATGGTGTTCTTGTTGGCGACCAGCCCGGCCAACTCCATGATGCGCACCGCCATTTCGCCGCGCAGCGGCTCGCCGGTGGGCGTTTCGATGGAGCGCAGGTCAATGAGCAGCAGGTGGGTATCGGTCCCGCCGTAGGCCAGGGCCAGCCCCCGCTTTTCCAGGGCGGCGGCCAGGGCCTGGGCGTTCTGGACGATGCGCTGCATCATCCGGCGGAAGGCGTCGCTGCGGGCGATCTGAAAGGCGACGGCCATGGCCGCGAATTTGTTGGTGTGGGGGCCGCCCTGGGCGCCGGGGAACACGGCCATGTCAATCTTGTTGGCGATCTCTTCATCGGTGGTCAGGATGACGGCGCCGCGCGGGCCGCACATGGTCTTGTGGGTGGTAAAGGTCACCACGTCGGCGATGCCCACCGGGTTGGGGTACACCCCGGCGGCGGCCATGCCCGCCGGGTGGGCGATGTCGGCCATGAGGTAGGCCCCGCAGGCGTCGGCGATCTGGCGGAACTTTTCCCAATCGGGTGCCCAGGGGTAGGAGGTGTACCCGGCGACGATGATGCGGGGCCGCTCGGCCATTGCCTGGTCCATGATGCGGTCGTAATCGAGACGCCCCCGGCGGTCTACGCCGTAGGAGACCACCCGGTAGCGGCGGCCCGAAATGTTGAATTCGCTGCCGTGGGTCAGGTGGCCGCCCTGAAAGAGGTCCATACCCATCAGGGTATCGCCCGCTTCCAGCAGGGCGTCATAGACGGACAGGTTGGCCGCCGCGCCGGAGAGGGGTTGTACGTTGACGTAAATATCCCCGGCGGCGGCCCGTTCGTTGGCAAAGAGGGCGGCGCAGCGGCGTTGGGCCAGGGTTTCCACAAAGTGGACGTAATCCGCGCCTTTGTAAAAGCGGCGGTCGGCGTAGCGGCGGTAGTAGGCCAGTTGGTGGCTCAGGTCCAGGATCAGGTCTTCGTCGTCGCGGGTCATGCGCAGGGGGGGGTAGCCTTCGGCATAGACGTTGTTGAACACGCTGCCCAGGGCCTGGCGCACGGGGGCCGGGGCGATGCTTTCCGAGGGGATGAGGATGATGCGCCGTGCCTGGCGCTCTTCTTCCAGGGCGATGATGCGGTGCAGGTCGGCGTCGGTTTGGGCCAGGTCCGCGCCGAAATACAGTTCATGGTAGTCTCTCATTGTCATCTCCTTTGAATCTTCCTGCAGGTTGGTTGATCGGATACTTGCTCTGTGGTCCTTCAAGCAAATTCATCCAACATCAAGACGGCCAGCAGAGGGGACAGTCGGGCCAAACCGCGGTCATTAGTCACCAAGAGCGTAGCGCCGCTTACCAACGCCGTGGCTGCCTGGATGGCGTCGGCGGGGCGCAGGCGGAAGCGGGCGCGCAGTTGCGCCGCCTGCCGGGCCACTTTGCGATTCACATCCACCAGGCGCAGGTTGGGAAAGTGAGCCAGGGCCGCCTCATACTGCTCCGCCGTTTCGGGCCGGTTCAGCTGCCAGGGGCGCACGGTCAGTTCCATCAGCGTCACGACCGACGTGCAGGCCGTCCAGCGCCCGGTTTCGACGCCTGCCAATAGCGTGCGGGTCAGGGGGAAATAGCGGGGGTGCTGTTCCAGGTGGTAGATGAACACGGCAGTATCCAGCCCCAGGTGGGTGTGATCGCTCAAGGCGGCGGTCAAGTCGGCCATGCGTCTCGCTCCTGTTGCAGGTAGGCATCGGTGTTTACGTCTTTCCAGATCTCCCGATGCAGTCCGGCCAAATAGTCAGTGTAACTGCCGGGCGGTTCGGGTGCAGCGGTCGCCTGCAACCGCCGTAGCATCTGTTCGTAGCGTTTATAATCCACCAGCACCACGATCGGCCGTCCGTGCTGGGTGATATAGACGGCGTCGCTTTCCTTGCGTGCTGCCTGGATCACGTCGCTGGTCTTGCGCCGCAGGTCGCTGACGGGTACGATTCTGACCGTCATGCTCGCCCTCCTTTTCATTGTCTGCAGTTACGCTTTTGGCATCATTTACGGTGTCATTGTAGCCGCAAAGGGGATTTTTGTCAACGGATCCACCGCCGGAACGCAGGGTAAGCACATCGGCGAAGAAAGGGTGCGGCATACCTTGCTTCTTGTTGTGATGGCCTGCGATGGGACGGCGGCTTTCCCCCGCGCAACGGCAAAATCAGGATGTCAGGTCGTTCACCTGGGCGTTCAGGGCGCGGAGCAGGTCCTGGGGGTCCAGTTCCAGGCCCATGTCGGGCCGCCCGGCGCTGATGATGGCCCGTTCCAGGTCCAACACGCCCCGGTCCAGGTAGGCGGGGATGTCGCTGCGGCGGTAGCCCAAGACCGAGACCGCACCCACCTGGTAGCCGGTCACGCGCTGCACGTCGCGGCGGTCGGCCATCTGCACGTTTTTGTCTCCCAACACTTTGCCTACCTTTTTCAGGCTGAGTTGCTTATCGCCGGGGATGACGACCAGGGCGAAGCTGCGGTCCGACTTTTGGACGATCATGGCCTTGACCACCCAGGCGACCGGCACGCCCAGGTCGCGGGCCACGCCTTCGGCGGTGAACTGTTTGGTCGCCTGGGGGCGGGGTTCGTAGGCGAT
>CAZQKE010000018.1:0-6729 GCA_964593865.1 uncultured Anaerolineaceae bacterium
TCCGGTCAGCCCCTGGCGACGACGGTGCTCAAAGTGGCCCACCACGGCAGCGGCGGCTCGTCCACCGCCGAGTTTCTGACCGCCGTGCATCCCACCTATGCCGTCGTTTCGGTCGGAGCCGACAACCGCTTTGGACATCCCAAACAGGATGTCCTCGACCGCTTGACCCAATTGGACGCGATCATCCTGCGCACCGACGAGCAGGGAACCATCGAATTCATCACCGACGGGCAGCAGGTGTGGGTGCGAACGGAGCGCTAGGCCCACCCCTTCACGTCCCTGGGCCGGGGTTTGGGCCGACCCGGTACAGCATTTCCCCGGCGTGGGGCACGACCAGGATACCCTCCTCCTCGCGGCCCTGCCAGGCGCGGATGTCAATCTCTGCCGGATCCATGTAACCCAGGTTGACCCGCTCGCACCGTTCGCGGGGGATGCCGGTGGCCAGCGTGACGTCAATGCGGGGGCGTTCTACGCCGGTGGCCTCGTCATAAGTCCCGACGCCTCGCAGGTGGGTGGAATGGGCCAGCACCCCCCAGGGATAATCCTTGAAGCGATCCCATTGCTTGACGAAATAATCGCGCACGTGATAGCCGATCCGGTCAATGACGCGCCCGTGGGTGTAAGAGATCTCGTTGATGTGGGGCGCATAGATGATCACCTCGCCGCCGTCGGCGACCGCCGGTTCCAATTTGTACATGCCTTTGGCCGCCGTCCACAGGTCGTCGTACATGGCCGGCATGATCGAAAGCACCCGGCGGAAGGGCCTTTCCACCCAAACAATATGCACCCGCGATGACAGGTCGGCGGCGGCCTGCCATGCTTCCTCCATTGAACCGATGAACAGGCCCTGCAACGGTACGCTGCCGTCCCCCTCGCCGTTGTGTTTCCCCACGACCAGGGCAAAGCAAAGCTTGGGGATGGGGATGAACGATGCTGCCCGGTCGATTACCGCCCGCACCGGCGTATAGCCCGTCCCGATGATGGCGTAGCTGGTCAGCAGCGCGCCCAGCCAGTGGGTGACGTTGATCACCTCCGGGCCGCTGATGCCGGGAAAGAAATACTTGTTGCCCCCGGAAAAGCCCACCACCTCGTGGGGAAAGACAGGGCCGCAGACGATCAACTGATCGTAATCCAGCACCATGCGGTTGACCGTGACCGGCACGGGCCGGGCCAGGAGGCCCCCGCTCATGTCGCCGATCTCATCCGCCGGGATGGTCCCCAGCGTGGTCAGCGTGCCGGGTAGGTCCCAGCGATGGTTGTAGATGTGGACATCGGCGTAGGTTGTGGCCTGTTCCTCCGCGCCGATCCCCACCAGGCGGCGCAACGCTTCCTCGCCCATGGGCTGATGGGTTCCCAGAGCGACCAAAAAGTCTAGCGCGGCCACCCGTTCCCGCAGTGCTCGGTGGAACAGTCGGAAAAAAAGGGGCAGCGGCGCGGTCCGCGTGTGGTCGGGGATGATGACCAGCACCCGCTTGCCGTCCAACGCGGCCCGATCCAACGCCTCAAAAACCAGCGAACGCACCTCGGCGTCCGTCAGCAGCCGATCTGTGCTTCCTGTGCCCAAAAGCATCATCGTTTCCTCGAAAATAGCGGTTGAAGCCGCCCCCGGCGGGCCGTTGGCCGGCCGCCCGGCCGCAGGCCCCAAAAGGGCGACATGGGTCGCTGCTGCGCCAAGATCGCAAGCCGGAGGTTTGCGCTACACCCTCCGGCCCGGCAACCGGCGGGAAGGTCCTGCCGGGGATCAGGTCAACTTCCACGGCGGCACATCGGGCAGCAGGGCGTCGAACTCGGCGATGAGCCGTCCCTCATATTCGCCCGCATACGTGCCGTCCAGGAAGCGGTGCACCGCTTCCTCGTAAAAACGTTGCCACGACTCTTCCTCGTGGCCGGGGTTGATGGGGTAGAACAGCGCGCCGTTGGCCCGCGCTGCCCGCAGGTCGCCCGGCGCGTCGCCGATCATCAGGATCCGGTCCGGTGGGTACTTGTCCCCGGCGGCCAGGGCCAGGTGTTCGCTCTTTTTGCCCATCTCCTGCCCGGCGATGAGGCGCACATAGCGGTCAATGCCGTGCTCCTGCCACTCCCGCGTCAGGGCCTCCAACGGTGTCTGGGAGACGACGATCATGTCCGCTTTGTCAAAAAGGTATTCCAGGCTTTCCCGCACGTAGGGGAAAGGTGGGATGCCGTGGACCATGTCGGCGATGGTGGCGTTGACGGCCAGGCTCCAGGCCAGAGCGCGGTCCAACTCCGGGTCGGGGTGGGCGGCCATATATGCCTTCAAGCCGTCGTTGCTCTTGGGGTAGGCATCGTCGGCGATAAAGGCGCGGATGCGTGGAACCTGGGGGATCTCGACGCCCCTGGCCTGCACCTGGGGCCGCTCGCGCAACAGGTCCAGCACCATGACCAGGGCGGGCCAGCGGTTGATCCCCCTCCACTTGGAATACAGGTTGACGAACTCGGCGGCTTCGCGGGCATACTTGGAAACCGCTTGCAGGCCCCAGTGCTTGATGATGTTGGGGCAAAAACACTCCTTGTGCTTGATCTCCATCGTATCAAAGGCGCAGCCGTCGGAATCAATGCCGATGAAGAAATCGTGCTTGGGTTCCAGCTCTGCCAGAGGCCGGGCCGTGTCGGTGATCTTGACCATGTTTCCCTCCTCACACCCCGCTGAATGCGCTAAATCCCCCGTCCACCGGCACGACGATCCCGGTGACGAATTCGGAGGCCGGGGAGAGCAGCCACAACACCGTGCCGATCAGGTCTTCCGGGTTGCCAAAGCGGCCCATAGGCGTATGGGCGATGATGGTCTGGCCGCGCGGTGTTAGCCTTCCCGTTTCCTCGTCGGTGAGCAGGAAGCGGTTTTGCTCCGTCAGGAAAAAGCCGGGGGCGATGGCATTGACCCGGATGCCGGGGGCATACTCTTGGGCCATGTGGACGGCCAGCCATTGGGTGAAATTGCTCACCGCTGCTTTGGCCGCCGAATAGGCCGGGATGCGCGTCAGAGGGCGGAAGGCGTTCATAGAGGAGATGTTGAGGATGACACCTTTGCCCTGTTCGGCCATAGGGCGGCCAAAAACCTGGCTGGGCAACAGCGTACCCAAGAAATTCAGGTTGAACACCCACTGCACCGCCTCGGCGGGCAGGTCAAAGAAAGACAGATCGGGTGTCGTTGTCGCCTCTTTCTTGTTGCCTCCTGCGCCGTTGATGAGGATGTCTAACCGGCCAAAGGTGGCCATAACCGTTTCTGCGGCCGATTCAATGCCGCTCCGATCCAACACATCACATCGGAGGGCCAGTGCTTCACCTCCCTGCGCTGCAATTTCATCGGCTACCCGCCGGGCTGCCTCCGGGAACAGATCTAGCACGGCCACCCGTGCCCCCGCCGCCGCCAGGGCGCGGCTTATCGTCCCGCACAACACCCCGCCGCCGCCGGTGACGACGGCCACCCGGTCTGTCAGATCAAACAGTTTGTCCAAATATGCTTTCATCGTTCCCCCCATGCAGGATCATGGTATCTTGTGTGAACGGCGGCTCTAGTTTACCACAAATCCGCTCCGTTGAAAACAGCGAACCGTGGATTTGCATTCATTGCTCCCGGCCCGGAGGTGTGGTGGCCGGAAGCCAGATCACGGCGGATCACAGCATACCCGCCGTGGCCTTTGGCGTGAATCGCCGATTTGCGTTATAATGGAGGAGATTGGCCGATTCCGGCTCACCGGAGGGTGAAAGTCCCGGTCGGCCCCACCGCGTGGACGGCTTGCGGTTTTCAAGGAGGCATCGGGTAGGGCAGGAGGGGCAAAATGCGGAAACGGGTCGTGCGTTCGGTTTTGTGGGCCGTATGCTTGCTCGCCCTGGGGGTTGTTCCGGTCCTGGCTGCTCCGACTCTCACCCACGTCGAATCCCAGGTAGTGGTGCTCCAGGATGGCCGTCTCCGGGTCAAATATCGCTTGACCTTTATAGATGATGCCGTCCGCACCAAAATCACGACTATTGGGCCTTTTGACAAGGGCCACGGTCAAATTGAGGCCCATCTGGAGCACGGCGATCAAGTGATACCGGTGCGCTTGGTTCCCCTGGGCGATGAGAAATACCGTGCCGAGTTTGATACCGCCACCCGGCCGGGCGAGACCTACACTCTGGAAGTCCGTTATCTGGTTGAACGTTACCTGGATACGACAACCATTGACGGCAAACCCTACCGCGTCGTTGCCTGGACACCTCCCCAATGGGGGCTGCCCATTGAAGAACAGGTTGTGACGTTGATCTTTCCCATTGAGTTGCCTGCAGAAATCACCCAACCGGAGCAGGTGACCGACGAGATCGTCAACGAGGCCCGTATCTTTGTTGAACAGGAGGTTGTCGATTCCTTTGATCGTTGGGTGTATTACCCAACACCGGATCAGGTCGGCGGCAAAAATTGGTTGTCCCTTTATGTCTCCCGGTCCGGTTTGGCTCCCCAGGAAAAGATGGCGGTGCGCGGCATCTATTTGCCTGCCGACTATTTCAGTGCGACCCTGACGCCAGAACCTTCGCCCTTGGTCCGAGAGGAGGCGACGCCCGTTGCCGAGTCGGCTGCCGAAAAGAACCTGCCTATCGGCCTGCTGCTGGGGCTGGCCCTGGGCGGTGGGCTGACCCTGGCGGGTGGCATCGTTTACGGGACGATGCGTTGGGTGGCTCCCAAACCTGCCCCGGAAGGCTATGAGGCTCCCGAAATTGAGATTGAGACTTTTGAACAACCGGGGTTTGTCCCCGATCTGGAGGCTATTGAAGCCGCCCTCTATATCGGTGATACGGCCAAAGTCCTGACCCTGGTGGTGTTGGGGTTGGTGCAGAAGGGGGTGCTGACCGTTCTCAACAAAAAGCCGCTACAGTTGGAGGTCACCAATCCCGATCTGCCCCTGGAGGATTATGAAAAAGCCCTGGTGGATGGAATCGCCGACGACGGCACGATTCCGCCGGAGACGATTGACCGGGTGATGCTTGCGGTTTCCGCCCGGCTGCAGAAAAAGATCTGGAACGCCGATGCCCAAAAGACCCGTGAGACCTACCGCCGCCGGGCCGATACCCTGTGGGAGGAGTGGCAACGATTGCCTCCTTCTCGCCGTGCAGAGCGGGAGGATGAGTACTTTCCCTGGATCATCCTTTCGGAGCGGTACAGGCCGGAGGGGGAAAGGCAAGAGCCGCAGATCAAAAAGATGGATCTAGGGGATCTCCCTCTGCTGCGGGCTGCCGATGAAGTGGCCGGTATTGCCGAAGGGGCAGCCGCCAGCGTTGCCCAGGGCATCGAAGGGCTGGCCGTGCGAACTGCCGACGCCGTGGAACGGACCATCAGCAGCTTGGCCGGAGAGGTGGTGACCGCCTGTTACGATGCTTGCCATTCGGCCTGTCACTCGGCCTGCCACAGTGCTTGTGTCCATGATGCTTGCCATTCTGCTTGCGTCCACGATGCTTGTCACTCTGCTTGCCATAGTGCCTGTGATTGCCATTCGGCCTGTCATTCGGCTTGTCACAGCGCGTGCGTGAGTAACTTTTAATTCTGGGAGGAACAATGCTGGACATCAACCTGATCCGAGAGAATCCCCAAATGGTCAAAGAGGCTATGGCGGCTTTGAACGCCGATGCACCCATTGACCGTATTCTAGAGCTAGATGCCCGGAGACGCTCGCTGCTGACCGAGGTGGAGTCGCTGCGGGCAGAACGTAATGCCGTTTCCAAAGAGATCGGGCGCAGTCGGGATCCGGAAGAGCGCCAGGCCAAGATTGAGCGGATGCGGGCCGTGGGTGCTCGTCTCAAGGTGTTGGAAGGGGACCTGAAAGCGGTTGAGCGGGACCTGTATGAAGCCATGCTCTGGGTCCCCAACCTGCCGGCCCCCGATGTGCCGGTTGGCCCCGATGAGGAGCATAACGTCGTCCTCTGGACCAAAGGCGAACCCCGGGAGTTTGATTTTGAGCCGGTTCCCCACTGGGACTTGGGGCCGACGTTGGACATTGTGGACTTTGAGCGGGGCGTCAAGATGTCGGGCACGCGCTTTTATGTGCTCAAAGGGTTGGGGGCGCGCCTGCAGCGCGCCCTCATTACCTGGATGCTGGATGTGCATCTGGAGCAGGGCTACACCGAGATCTATCCGCCCTACATGGTCCGCCGGGAGATGATGGTCGGTGCGGCTCAGCTTCCCAAATTTGCCGACAACATTTATCACGATGCAGAAGAGGATTTTTGGTTTATCGGTACATCCGAGATCCCCTTGACCAACCTGCACCGCGATGAAATTCTGCCGGCCGAAGCCTTGCCGCTATACTATGTCGCGTACAGTCCTTGTTTTCGTCGCGAAAAGATGTCGGCAGGGCGCGACGTGCGGGGTATGAAGCGCGGTCACCAGTTTGATAAAGTGGAGATGTATAAGCTGACCACACCGGAGACCTCCTACGATGAGTTGGAGGCGATGGTCCGTGATGCCGAAGCGATCTGTCAGGGTCTGCAAATCCCTTATCGGCTGGTGCAGATGTGCACCGGCGACTTGGGTTTCCACGCCGCCAAGAAGTATGACCTGGAGATGTGGGCGCCCGGCGTGGGCGAGTGGTTGGAGGTCAGCTCTCTCTCCAACTGCACAGATTTTCAGGCCCGCCGGGCCAACATCCGCTACCGCCCGGCCAAAGGGGCCAAACCCCGTTTTGTGCACACCCTCAACGGCTCCGGCTTGGCCTTGCCGCGGGTGATGATCGCCATCATGGA
>CAZQKE010000019.1:0-10896 GCA_964593865.1 uncultured Anaerolineaceae bacterium
TTGGCGTCTTGGCGGTTCAAGCAACCTGTGGGACGGCAACCTCAAACAGGACCTGAAGGATGGAGATGGAGATCACGATCCGACCGGTGGCAACTCTTGACGAATACCGCGCCTGCGAAGACCTGCAACGCCGCGTCTGGGCCATGCCCGACGATCTGGACGTGGTCCCGCTGCACCTGTTGCTCACCGCTCAAAAGAACGGCGGCTTGCTGCTGGGGGCCTTTGCCGGAGCGGAGATGATCGGCTTTGTGTTCGGCTTCCCCGGCCTGACGCCGGAGGGCAAGGTCAAACACTGTTCCCACATGATGGGCATCGCCCCCGGCCACCAAAGCAAGGGCCTGGGCTATCGGCTCAAACTGGCCCAGCGGGCCTTTGTGTTGGAACAGGGCCTGGACCTGATCACCTGGACCTACGACCCCCTGGAGAGCCGCAATGCCTACCTCAACATCCATAAACTGGGGGCCGTGTGCCGCACCTACCGGCGCGATCTCTACGGTCCCATGAGCGATGGCCTGAACGCCGGGCTGCCCTCCGACCGCTTCCAGGTGGAATGGTGGATCGCCGAGGGGCATGTGGAACGGCGGTTGGCAGGGGAAGCGGCTCCCTGGCCGGAAGAGACCGTCCCTGCGCTGACGGCCCATCGTACCGCCGCCGGTCTCCCGGCCCCCGATGTGCGCACCCTGGATGCTTCATCCCCGGCGGTGCAGGTGGAGATTCCGGCGGAGTACCAAGCCATCAAGGCGGCGGACCCGGCCCTGGCGATGGAGTGGCGGCTGACCACGCGGCAAGTCTTTGAGCACTATTTTGCCGCGGGCTACCGCGTGGTGGATTTCGCCAGCCGTGTGGCGGCAGGTGAGCGGCGGAGCTTCTACCTTCTGCAGGCCCACCGATCCCCGACACACCGCCGGGGATGAAAACCGGTGTTTTGCTTTCACCCTCCCCTCCAGATCCCCTTTCCCGTGTGGCGAGAGGAGGGTGTTCGTGCATTCGTGTATTCGCGCCCGCTTCGTGGACGGCCCGCTTTGGCGGTTCCGGAGATGTGAACCGCGAAGGCGCGAAGGACGCAAAGGAAAGAAGAAAACCTTCGCGCTCTTGGCGTCTTGGCGGTTCCAACCGCGATTTTCTTGCGCTACCGGGCCGGGCGCATTCGTGCATTCGTGTATTCGCGCCCGCTTCGTGGACGGCCTGTTTTGGCGGTCCCGGAGATGTGAACCGCAAAGGCGCGAAGGACGCAAAGGAAAGAAGAAAACTTTGCGCTCTTGGCGTCTTGGCGGTTCCAACCGCGATTTCCTTGCGCCACCGGGCCGGGCGCATTCGTGCATTCGTGTATTCGCGTCCGCTTCGTGGACGACCCTCATTATTTTCAGGAAGGGCCTATGCGCACCATGTTGCTGGATGTCACCCCATCCCGGCTGATCGCTACGCGGCTGCTGGGACGCTTTTGGGCAGGGGCCTTCTGGGGGCCGACGGCCCCCCTGCGCCTGGCCGACCTGCCCGATCCGCCCCTCCCCGCGCCCAACTGGGTGCGGGTCCGCAACAGACTGTGCGGCATCTGCGGCAGCGACCTGCACCAGATCTTTCTCGACGCCGGGCTGGATGTGGCGCCCCTGGCCCTGCCTTCCAACCGACGCATCTACTTGGGCCACGAGATGGTCGGCAAAGTGGTAGAGGTAGGCGGAGCCGTGGGCGATTTCCGCCCCGGCGACCGGGTGGTGCGTTGGGGCCGGGCCGATGACTGCCGAGCGCGGGGCCGGGCCGACCTATGCCCGGCTTGTCAACGGGGCCACCGGGTCCTATGCCAATTCGCCGCCGAGCCGATGGAACATGAGCCGGTAGGCGGCGGCTTTGGCGATACCTTTCTCACCCCGGCCAGCACCCTCCTACCCGTCCCCGACGACCTAAGCGACGAACAGGCGATCTTCATTGAACCGGCAGCCGTCGCCATCCACGCCGCCCAACGGCGACCTGCCGCTCCCGGCGACCGGGTGCTGGTGCTTGGTTGTGGAACCATCGGCTTTTTGCTCATCCAGGCGGTGCGTGTTCTGCAGCCCGAATGCCACATCACCGCCCTGGCCCAATTCCCCTGGCAGGCGGAGATGGCCCGCAACGAAGGGGCCGATGCCGTGTTCCTATCCCATGAGGACGGTTACGCCTACACCGCCCGCCTGACCGGCGCCCGGCTCTATGAGGGGCGCGGCGGCAACCGGATGCTGTTGGGCGGCTTTGACCTGGTGTTTGACGTGGTCGGCATTGAGGCCACCCTCAACAATGCCCTGCGTTGGGCGCGGGCCGGGGGCGCGGTCGTCCTGGTCGGCGTCCATCTGCACCGCATGAAGCTGGACCTAACGCCCGTGTGGTATCAGGAGGTGGACCTGCTGGGAGCCATCGGCCACGATGTGGTTCGCTGGCAGGACGAGGACCTTTCCACCTTTGAGCTGGCCATGCGCTGGATGCAAGCGGGCGTGTTGCGCACCACCGGGCTGCTCACCCACCGCTTTCCCCTGGAGGATTTTCGCCGCGCCTTTGCGACGGCGGTGGATAAGGAGCGGTTTCGCTCCATCAAAGTTGCGTTTGATCTGAGAGATCGGTAGGGAGGAGGCAGGAGATGTCAACGGCAACGGAAGCTACGCCGGTGCGGGCATCCACCCGGCGCGAACGGTGGGCTTGGTATCTCTACGACTTTGGCAATTCGGCCTACGCCTCGGTGGTGTTGCTGGCCGTCTACTCGGCCTACTTTCAGAAGCACGTCGTCGGCGGGGTGGAGGGAACCCGGCTGTGGGGCCGCGCCCTGTTTATCGCCATGCTGGCCGTGGCCCTGAGCGCGCCGGTACTGGGGGCCATCGCCGACTTTGGAGGGGCCAAAAAGCGGTTCCTGTTGCTCTTTACGGCCATGTCCTGCCTCTTTACCGCCGGTCTCTTTTTCGCCACGCCGGGCGCGGTGCTGATCGGCATGGCTTTCTTTATCCTGGCCGAAATCGGCTACCGTGTCTCCCAGGTGTTCTACAACGGCCTCCTGCCCGAAATCGCCGCGCCGGAAGAGATGGGCCGCATCTCCGGCTATGGTTGGGCCATCGGCACGGCAGGGGGCATCGTCATCCTGTTCCTGATCATGCCTTTGGACAAGATGATCGGCGGCGATCTCAGCGCACGTCTGTCTCTGGTGGTGACGGCGATCTTTTTCGCCCTCTTTGCCCTGCCCGTCTTTCTCTGGCTCCGTGAACGCGCCCGGCCCCAAACACTGCCGCCCGGCGAAAACTATTTGAGCATCGCCTTCAAACAGCTGGCCAAGACGATCAAGACTGCCGGGCGGTTCAAAGAATTCGTCAAATTTATCGTTTCTTTTCTGGTCTACAACGACGGCATCATCATGGCCCTGGACTTTTCGGCCATCATCGGCGCAGTGCTCTTTGGCATGAGCCAGCAGCAGTTGATCACCTTTTTCATCATCGTCCAGCTGACCAACGTCATCGGTGCCTTTGGCTTCGGCTACCTGGTGGACCGCGTCGGCGGCAAACGCGCCCTGGCCCTCGCCCTGCTGATGATGATCGCCGTTGTCCTTTGGCTCTTTTTCAACCGGACCCTGACCGGCTACTATCTCATCGGGGCCGTGGCGGGGGTAGCCATGGCCGGCGCCCAGTCGGTCAGCAGGACAATGGTCGCCTTTTTCGCCCCGCCGGGCCAGAGTGCGGAATTCTACGGCTTTTTCGCCTTTGCCGGACGCACGTCGTCCTTCATCGGCCCTTTGGTGTTCAGCACCATTGCCGCCGAGGCGGCTCTCTGGTTCCAAAGGCAGGACATGGGGGCGGAACAAGCCGAACAGATGGGAATGCGGCTGGCCATCCTGTCCATCGCCGCTTTCATCCTGGCCGGGCTGATCTTGCTGGCCTTCGTGCGCGAAGAACGCAGAACAGAGTCGGTTTCCTAGCCGTGCAAAGCCGCGCCCCACCTACTCCTCAGGGTGAGTGCACTCGTCGTCCTCACTGCCGGTTTCACCGCGGGGACGGAAACCGTGTAAAGTTTCTCTGCGCCTCCGTGGTGTGAACCCTCGTGAATGCACTTCCCGACCTACCCCCTTGGGGCAAATGCTTTTGTCGTTTCCGACGCCGGTCTCATCACGGCGACGCCGGGGAAGACCGCAAAGGATGAAATTATCCGGGGGGAAAAATATTCCGATGGTGAGTTGGTCGCTGCTCTTGAGTTCCGGCAGAAGCGATGTCGTAATTTGGGGGCCGGAAGGCCGCACCCTCAACCGGCGCGTTGCAGGATCGTTTTGTAATTTTCCAAAGGAGTGAAGCCGTGCGTTCACGCATGACCAAATGGATTCGTGTTGCCCGCATATTCTTTGCAGTGCTGGCGGTCGTCGCCATCGTTGCCCAGTTGATGCAAAGCATTGAGGCGAACCGCTCAACCGTTGACTTTTTCAGTTACTTTACGATTCAGAGCAACATGATAGCGGTGGCAGTGTTGTTCTGGGTGGCGTTGAAATCGGATGGTGGGGACGGGCGGCTGTTGCGGGATATAATTCGCGGTGCTCCCGTGCTCTACCTCGGTGTCACCGGAATAGTTTTTGCCGTGCTGCTATCCGACCTCCCATTGGTGACCGTTCCCTTTGCCAATACGGTGTTACACAAACTGATGCCGGTGGTTGTGGTGGTGGACTGGATCGTTGATCCTCCACACCCAGGAGTGTCTTTCCGCAAGGCTCTGGTGTGGTTGATCTATCCTGTGGCTTGGCTGGCCTATACAATGATACGCGGTTACCTGATCGGGTGGTATCCTTATCCGTTTCTCAATCCGGCCAGAATGGGAGGATACGGGAACGTGGTGGGGACTATGCTGGTGATCTTGCTGGGAGGGGTACTGCTTATCGGACTGATTGTGTGGGTAGGCCAACTGGCACGGCGGTATTGGCCGCCGCGTGATCCTTGGGGTAGAGCATAGCCGGGCAGACCTCTGCCTTCCATCCGCCGCAGGGATGGGGGACCAAGCATCGCCGATGAGGGAGCGGGACGGCGTTTTTTTACGGTTTCCCTCTGCACTTTGTTCCTAAGGCGTGCAGTTTTGTAGCTCATAGCGGTAGACCGTCACACGGGTAAAATCGGCCCGGTCGGTCAGGCGGGCGTGCTCCTCCAACCAGGCGTGGACCAGGCCCCGCTCGTCCCATAGGGCCGTTTCGGTGGCGATGAGCCAGACCACACGGCTACCGGCGGTGAGGGCGGTCATGCGCCGGTCCACCTCCTCCGGCGTCATGCCGCCGTTGGTGTACAGCCCCTCCGCCCAGCGATAGCGTTCCCCCCCACCCTGCACCAGGGGCAAAAAGAGGCGATATTCCCCCCGGAAGCGGCGTTCGGCCCCACCCGGCGGCGAATCACCCCACGATTGAAAATAGTAGTCAAAGGAATGACGGCCATAAGGGATCTGGAAGAGGAGCAGGTCCTGGGGCGTCCCGTGGCGGGCCACATAGGCCGTCGCCGCCCGGAAATCGGCCTTGAGGGGCGTCGTTGCCTGGAGCCACAGCCCCCGGCCGCTCAGGGCCAGCAGGGCGAACAGAGACAGCCCTCCCAGCAGCCGCGACCGCCCGGCGACCGCCACCAACCCGGCAGCCAGGAGGAGCAGGTAAGCGGGCAGGATGAAGATCAAATAGCGGGCGGTGAACAAGGGACGAACGAGGGTAAGGAGGAAAAAGGACAGCACCGGAAGCAGCAGCCAGCAGAGGAGGACGCCCAGTGAGGTCAGCCGCGCCCGCCGCTCCAGGGGGAGCAGCCCGGCGGCAAGGAGGAGCATCATAAAGGGGATCAAGGCCCAGCCCCCGCGGGCGAGCACACCCAGGCTATAGTTCCACAGCAGGGTGGAGGCCATATCGGGCAGGGGCACGAAGGGATAGCCCGTTTCGGCGGGACGTAGCAAGGGAAACTGCCAGGCAAGCAGGGGCAGGTAGGGCAGGGTCAGGGCCGCCATGCTCGCCAGCCAGGGCCACCGTCGTCGGCGACGGGTGGACCGGTCGTGGAGGAAAAAGGCAACCATCTGAACCGGCACGATGAGGACGGCGATCAGATGCGTGTAAAAGGCGATGGTGGTGAGCAGCACAAAGGCCGCCCAGCGGGACCATCCCCCCTGCGCCAGAGCCGCCAGGTAGCGTTCCATGGCCAGGGCGACGAGGAACACCACCAGGGCGTACATCTTGCCTTCCTGCCCGTACCAGACCAGGTAGGGCGAAAGGGCGGCCAGGAGGGCGGCCAGCAGGCCCACCGCCCCGTGCGTGGGAAAGAGCCTGCGGCCCAGGCGATAGACTACGGCTACGGTCAGGACGCCGAAAAAGAGGGAAAAGAAGCGGAGGGCAAACGCGCTTCGCCCGGCCACGTCCAGCCAGGGGCGGAGGAGCAGGTAGTACAGGGGACCGTTTTCACCCGGCGTCCACAGCCCGGTCAGGAGCCGGGGCAGGTCGCGGCTTGCAAAGCGGATGGCGTCTATTTCATCGCGCCACAGGCTCTGAAAATCCAGGCCCACGGCCCGCAGGGCAAAGGCCAGGGCCGGGATGCCGACCGGAAGCCAGCGTTGGGCAGAGGCCCGCTCTGCCCAACGGCTCATTGGGATTGCTTGCGGTAGCGGGCGCTGGCGACCCACAGGACGACAAAGAGCAAGGGCACGACAAAGAGGGCACAGATGCCGCAGCACAGCCAGCCGTAGGAAACGGCCAACGCCACCGAATCAAACAGGGCGCCGAAATCAAAGATGACGTTGGTGTCCTCTTCGGGGTAGCGTTCGCTGCCGCCGGTGGCCGCCGGGGTGACGGTGGGCGGCACGGTCGGCGAGGGCAACGGTGTAGATGTGGCGGCGACGGTTGGCGAGGCAGGCGGCGTCTCGGTGGAAGCCGAAGGCCGGGTCGGCTGGGCAGGTTGGGTAGGTGCAGCGGTAGCCGTGGCGGGGGCCGCCGTGGGCGGTTGGGTGGGCGCGGCGGTGGCCGTGGCAGGGACCGCCGTAGGCGGCTTGGTAGGCGGTGGGGTCGGCGACGCCGGGGCCGGTGTGGGCGGCGATTGGAACAGGCCCGACATGGCCTGGGGGTCGGCGTGCCAGAACCGGGCGGCAAAGAGGAGGGCGAAAATCAACAGGGGAAGCAATTTCAGGACCGCCCGGCCTTCCTGCCCGGCCCGGCGGAGGATCGTTCGCTTTTTCATCGGTCGTGTCATCAGGTCCTTTCCACTTGATCTGGGCGGCGGCGCGTATTATAGCAGAAGTGACGGCCCTTTGCCAATTTTCGGCTCGGCTTGATCCTTCCGCCGCAAACCGGCCTTCCACAAATTGAGCGCGGATGCGCGAATGTGCCCGGCCCGGCGGCGCAAGGCTCCAGACTGCGCTCCGCGCTCAACTACAAGGCCATCTTGCCGGTCAGCAAGAGGAGCAAGCAGCCGAAAATGACGACATTGATCAGGATAAGGATAGAGATGATCAGCCAGTGCCGGATGTCCAATGACTCAAACATACCTTTCCCTCCCGCCCATAGGATAATGCCAAACGGCGAAAATGTCAACCTACTGTTCCCCACCGACCGTCAGCCAGGGGCAAAGCCGCCGCTGCAAGCCGTCCACCACCAGGTAGAGGGTCAGCCCCAGCAGGCTCATGGCCAGCACCCCGGCGTACATCTGGGCGTAGGCCAAGCGGCCCCAGGTTTCGACGATGATATAGTAGCCCAGACCCGACGTGGTGGCGAACGATTCGGCGAAAAAGAGGACGGCGATGGCCGTGCCGATGCTCACCCGCAGGGAGGTCAGCACGGCGGGCAGGCTGGCGGGCAGGTAGACGAAACGAAAGATGGCCCGCCGCCCGGCCCCCAGGGAGCGCACCGAGGCGATCAGCTCCGGGCGGATGCCGGCTGCTTCGTCGCGGACGACGACCAGCATCTGGAAAAAGAGGATGAGGGCGATGATGAACACTTTGGAGACGTTGCCGATGCCCAGCAACAGGATGACGACCGGCAGAAAGACGATCTTGGGGATGGGGTACAGGAGGTAGATGAAGGGCGAGGCCAGGCGGTCGGCGGTGGGGCTGAGGCCCAGGGCCAGCCCGGCGGGCACGGCGGCGGCCACGGCGACCAGGATGCTGACCACCACCCGCCACGCGCTGACCAGCAGGTGGCGGCCCAGGTCCTGCGGCAGGGCCAGGACAAAGGCGCGGAGCACATCCAGGGGCGGCGGCAAGATCGGCTTGTCCAGGAGCCAGGAGGCCCCCTGCCAGACGATCAGCAGCACGATGAGAGCCAGCCCCACATCCAAAAGCGAAACGCGACGGCCGGTTCGGGTCATCGTTCCATCATCGCTCCCCAACTCCAACTCACACCAGCAGGTCGCGGACCCGGTTGCACCGCGCCTGAAACCCCGACCGCTGCCGATAGTCCGGGTCCCCGGCCTCCGGGTTTTCGACGATGAAGGGTTGGCGGTGGGGCGGGTGGTGGAGGATGAGGATCCGGCGGCCCAAATAGACCGCCTCCTCAATGTTGTGGGTGACGACCACGGTGGTCAGGCCGGTTTCGGCCCGCAGCTCCAGGGTCAGCCGTTCCAGGTCCTCCCGCGTCAGGGCGTCCAGGGAGGAAAACGGCTCGTCCATGAGCAGCAGGTCGGGGTTCATGGCCAGGGTGCGGGCGATGGCCGTCCGCTGCCGCTGGCCGCCCGAAATCTGGGCCGGGTATTGATCGCGCAGGGCGGCGATGCCCAGCCGCTCCATCCAAAAATCCACCCGCCGGGCGATCTCTTCCTCCGGCAGCCGTTCGCCCTCCGGGGCGTGGCGGCCATCGGGTCCGTAGAAACGCCGCACCCGCAGCCCCAAGGCGACGTTCTGGGCGACGGTGGCCCAGGGCAGCAGGCCGTAATCCTGCAAGATCAGGCCGGTGTGGGGCCGAGGGCGGGTCAGCGGTTGGCCGCCGATGCGCACCTGGCCGCCGGTCGGTTTGCGCAACCCGGCCAACAAGTAGAGGAGGGTGGACTTGCCGCAGCCCGAAGGCCCGATGACGGCCCACGCCTGCTCCCGCTCCACCCGCCAGGAAAAATCGGCAAAGAGGGGCGGTTGGTGGGGGTAGGCAAAGGTGAGGGAGCGGACCTCAATCATGGGAGCGTTCACAGCAGCACCCCCAGGGCGAACAGCAGGCTAAAGAGCAGGCCGAGCCGGGCCGTATCGGCCAGCGTTTTGTTCAGCTCCGCTCCGGCGGCGGTGTAGATGCGGCGCATCAGGCCCAGGGCCGGGGGCCAGGTCAGCCAGGGCAACAAGGCCCAGGCGGACGCCCATCCCGCCAGCCAAAAGCAGGGCGGCGCGGCGTAGGCCAGGGCCAACAGGGTGACATATTCCAGGCGGGTGCGCTCCGGCCCCAGGATGACGGCCAGGGTGCGCTTGCCCGCCTGGGCGTCGCCCTCAATGTCGCGCAGGTTGTTGACGACCAGGATGGCCGTGGTCAACGCGCCGATGGCCGCCGCCGCCACGACGACGGGCGCGGTCAGCGTCAACGCCTGGACATAGTAGGTCCCGCAAACGGCGGCCAGGCCGAAAAAGAGGAAAACGAACAGATCGCCCAGGCCGTGGTAGCCCAGGGGGAACGGTCCGCCGGTGTAGGCCAGGGCCGAAAGGATGGCGGCCACCCCCAGGGCCAGGATGGGCCAGCCGCCGACGGCGATCAGGTACAGGCCCACCAGCGCGGCCAGGGCCAGGACGACGACGATGCCCCGCCGCAGGGCAGGCAAGGAGATGAGGCCGCCGGCCGCCGCCCGTACCGGCCCCGCCCGGTCGGGCGTGTCCACGCCCCGCACAAAGTCGGCGTAATCGTTGGCCAGGTTGACGGCGATCTGCAACAGCAACGCGCCGAGCAGGGCGGCCAGGGCGGGCAAAGGGGCAAAGGCCCCGTCGGCCCCGGCCAGGGCGCTGCCCATCACGACCGGCGCGACGGCAGCAGGCAGCGTTTTGGGCCGGGCGGCCAGGAGCCAGGCCCGCCAGGGAGCCACCTCAGGGGAGATAGCCATCGTCCACCATGCGCTCGTAGGGGATGTCTTGTTGGATGAGGCCCTTGTCCAACGCCCACTGCACCACGTCGGCCAGCTGCTCCGGCGTGGGCACGCCCGCTTCCGGGAAGGGCGGCATCTGGAACGTGCCCTGCACCGATTTCGGCACGCGCCCTTTTTCAATGAGCAGGTCGTTGTAGCGGTCGGGGTTGGCGTTCAGCTCCGCCACGGCCATTTCCCAGGCTTGCAGGAAACGGCGCACCGCCTCCGGGTTGTTTTCCAACGTCTCCACGCGAAAGGCCAGGATGGATTGGGACAGGTCCGGGATGGCGGTATCGTCCACGACGGGGATCGCTCCGGCGGCGATGGCCCCCGAAGCCAGGGGGTCGGGCAGGGTGGCCGCCGGGATTTCGCCGTTGACCAGCAGTTCAAAGCGCACGGGGATCGCGCTCACCTCCTGGGTGGCGATCTGGGCGTCGCTCAGCCCGGCGTGCTGCAACATCCGGTCGGTGATGTATTCTATGACGGTGTTCTGGGAGATGCCGATCTTGACACCGGCCAGGTCGGCGGGGCTTTGGACCGCGCTGCCCGGCGCGGCCAGGATGCGAAAGAGGGGCGCGCCGGGGTAGACGCGGCGGGCGGTGCGGACGGCTTTGACCTGGGCTTCTTCCCGGTTGAACAGCACCGGCGAAAGCAGGTCGGTGAGCATCCCATCTACCTGTCCGGTCTGGATGAGGGTATCGCGTTCCTGCGCGCTCTTGACCGGGATCAGCTCCACCTGGACGCCGACCCGGTCAAAGTAGCCGTTCTGCTCGGCGACGTGGAAGGGCAGCACGTCTACGATGGGCAGCAAGGCCATCTTGAGCGGCTCCGGCTCCGGCGGGCCGCCGCAGCCGCCCAGGATGGCGGCGACCAA
>CAZQKE010000020.1:0-41468 GCA_964593865.1 uncultured Anaerolineaceae bacterium
GTCGCCTTTCCCGTCACCCATCGGGGGCCGGGCAACTTTGGCTTTATCTTTCAGGAAAAGGCACGGCGGCCCTTTTTGGTGGAGCGGGCCGAAGCGTTAGGCGTCCCCGCCGGGCCGGAACGCGCCCGCCTGGTGCGGGGCGAGGAGATCACCCTGGCCGATGGCCGCACCGTCCGCCCCGATGACGTGCTGGGACCGGCGCGGCCCGGCACGAAATTCGTGTTCGTGGGCGACGCGGCCCGCACCGAGGACCTGGTGGAGCCGGCCCGCCACGCCGACGCCCTGGTCATCGAAGCTACCTACACCCGGCTGGAAGCCGATGTCGCCCGCGAGTTCGGCCATCTCACCGCCTACCAGGCGGCGGAGCTGGCGGCGGCAGCGGACGTGCGTTACCTAATCCTGCATCACATCTCCCGCCGCTACACCGAACGGGAGATCCTGGACGAGGCGACGCCCGTTTTTGCCAACACCATCGTCGCCCGCGACCTGGACCACTTTCAGATCCGCCGTGGGGCAGATCTGGTGCGGCTTAACCGCCGGCGGCACGGCGGCAACCGAGGTGAGGGATGAAAATCTCGACGGGTCAGTCTTTGCCCGGAACTGCTAAAGCCGTTCACTGCCCCGTTGCAGGATGCCTCCCTGGGTGGGCAGGTCGTCGTCGCCATCCACCCGCCCGACCTGATCCGCCGGCTGCAACCGGAAAAGGTCCCGGTCGCCGACCAAGAGGGCGTCACCCGCTTGACCTGGGCCGATACGTCGGACCTGGAAGAATGGCCGGCCGAATACACTTTGCGCGATCTATGGCTCATGGGCAACCTGGGAGGCCGTCCATGAGGATCGTGCTGCCGGTCGAGGGTGCAACCGAAGTCGCTCTGAGACAGCATCTTACCCCCTTGCCTTGAAAGGAGGAACCCGATGCGATACGCCGAGTGCCCACCTGCCGAAGCGGTCGGTGCCATCCTGACCCGCAACATCGCCGGGGCCGATGGCCGCCGGGTGTTGAAAAAAGGCACACGCTTGACCCCGGAGCACGCGGCCCTGCTGACCGACCTGGGCCGCGCTACGGTGGAGGTCCTCTTTTTGGAGGCGGACGATGTTCACGAAGACAAAGCGGCCCTCCTCCTGGCCGAGGCGATGCAGACGGAGCAGATTGTCGCCACGCGGGCCAGGGGTGGGCGGGTGAACCTGCGTACCGCCGTAGACGGCCTCCTGGTCGTGGATGCCGAGCGGCTGCTGGCCGTCAACATGCTGCCCGGCTTTGCCCTGGCCACCCGCCGTCAGCACGCCGTCGTCGGTCCCAACCAGGAAAGCGATAACGTGGCGACCCTCAAGATCGTGCCTTATGCCGTCGCCCGCCGCGATCTGGACCGCGCCCTGGAGCTGGCCCGCGCCCGACCGGGCATCGTGGAGGTCCGGCCCTTCCGGGCGGGCCGCCGCGTGGCCATGCTCTTTGTCGCCGAAGAACCGGCCCAGGATCGGACCCGCGACGAGTACCTGCCGCCGACCCGCACCCGCTTGGCGCGGCTGGGGGCCGAGATCGTCGCCACAGAGGCCGTGCTCCCCGTGGAGGAGGACATCGCTCAAGCCGCCGCCCGCCTGGCAGAGACCGCCGATCTGCTCATCATCGCCGGGCAGACCTCGGTGCTCCATGAGGAGGACCCAACCCTCCGCGCCCTGCGCCGGGCCGGAGCCGACCTGACCCTTTCCGGCGCGCCGGTGGAGCCGGGCAACCTGTTGGCCCTGGCCTACCTGCCCGGCTGCCCCGTGCTCTGCGCCCCCGGCTGTGCGAAAGGTCTCAAACGCAACGTGATGGACCTGGCGTTGCCCCGCCTGCTCCTGGGCGACCGACTGGAGCGACGGGACGTGGCGGCGTGGGGGCTGGGTGGGTTCCTGACGGCGGCGGAAAGGAATCGGTAGAGTCGGGTTGGCAAGTTGGAAATTGGTGGGTTGAAACCATGAGCGCGGTAGAAACGTTGCTGGCGAGTTTAAAAGAGGATCGGGCGGTGCGGCAGATCCTGGTCGGGGCTTTTTGGACGGCGGTGGTGCTGGAAGGCGATCCTCCCCGGGGCGGCCTGGCTTCCGCCCTGCGGGCCGAAAACAGCGGCCCCTGGCCCCCCGTGCGCCGACCGGGCCGTTTGCACGAACGCAGCGGGCGGGAACTGGCCCAACTGCTCCGCTCCGAGCGCGTGCTGGAAGCCAGTATCGGCATGGCCGCCTTCAACGCCCTGCTGGAAATAGACGAAACGCAGCTGACCGAGATCAACGCTGCCGACATCATCCTGGAGCGGGGCAGCGGCAAGCGGGTGGCCATCGTCGGCCACTTTCCCTTCATTGAGCGGGTGCGGGCTGCCGCCGCCGAGTGCTGGGTGCTGGAACTGCGCCCTGCCCCCGGCGACCTACCCGCCGAGCGGGCCGCCGATGTGCTGCCCCAGGCCGACATCGTGGCCCTGACCGGCACATCGTTGCTCAACCACACCTTTGACGACCTGATAGCCCTGTGCCGTCCCGACGCCTACGTCCTGCTCCTGGGACCCAGCGCGCCGCTGACGCCGGTCCTGTTTGAGCTGGGCGTGGACGCCATCAGCGGCACGCGGGTAGACGATGCGGAACGGGTATTGCTGTCTTTGGCACAAGGGGCTACCTTCCGTCAGATCAAGCGGGCCGGGGGCCTGCGCCTCCTCACCTGGACCCGCGAAACCGGGGCCTGAGCGGTGTAGAATTTGCCAAGAAATCCATCTTGGGGTATGATGAACCCGTCCCGTTGTGCCAACTTTACTCGGCAAAGGAGGTGAGGCATTCAAAACGAACCGGCTTTCCGGCGGTAAAGATCGTGAAACGACCAAGTGGAGAAGGAGGGAAAGATGAAGCGAAACTTCTTGATCCTGGTGGTTCTGTTGCTCGTCGCCATGCTGACCCTGACCGGTTGTGGCGAGCCGAAGCTGGGCACGGAGGAAAACCCCATCATCATGTCCTTTGTGCCGTCCGGCGATACCCAGGAGATCATGGCCAGCGGCGATCAATTGGCCCAGATGATCACCGAAAAAACCGGTTTGGTGGTCAAGGCCAATGTAGGCACCGACTATGCAGCCGTCCGCGAGGCAATGGGAGCGGGCAAAGCCCACATCGGCTGGCTCAACACCTTCAACTACGTCCTGGCCCATGAGAAATACGGCGTGGACGTGGCTCTGGTCACGGTGCGGTTCGGTTCAACCTCCTACAAAGGCCAGTTCAACGTTCGGGCCGACAGCGGCATCAAGACGCTGGAGGACCTGAAGGGCAAAGTGATGTGTTGGGTGGACCCCAACTCTACCTCCGGCTACATCATCCCCCGCATTATGCTCAAGGCCAACGGTATTGATCCCGACAAGGATTTTGCCAAGACCATTGAGGCCGGTTCTCACAACAACTCGGTGATGGCCGTCTACAACGGCGATTGCGACGTAGGCGTATCCTACGCCGATGCCCGCAGCTCTGTGGAAAAGGACGTTCCCGACATCAAAGAGAAGGTCGTGGTCTTGGCAACCACCACCGACATCCCCAACGACAGCGTATCCTTCATCAAGGACTTTGACCCGGAAATGCGGGAAAAGATCGTCAATGCCCTGCTGGAGATTGCCGAATCGGAAGAAGGAAAGGCTGCCTTGGAGAACCTTTACTCCATTGCCGGGCTGCAGCGGGCGGATGACTCCTTCTACGATGGCTTCCGCGCCGACCTGAGCAAAGCGGGCATTGACATTGAGGAGCTGGCCAAGTAGGAGCTATGCATCCGGCACACTTGCAGACTTTGGAAGCCTCACCGGGAGACTTCCAAAGTCTGTTTGTATTTGAGGAGGTGGCCCTTGCTGCGCGTAGAAAACCTGACCAAAGTCTTCCCCGACGGGACGGTCGCCCTCAAGAACGTCAGTTTTGAAGTCCAAGATGGCGAGTTTCTGGCCATCATCGGCCTGTCCGGTTCGGGGAAATCCACGTTGTTGCGTTGCATCAACCGCCTCATTGATCCCACCGAAGGGCGGGTTCTGTGGGACGATGTGGACATCACCGCTGCTCAAGGCAAGGAGCTACGCCACATCCGCCGCCAGATCGGCATGATCTTTCAGCAGTTCAACCTGGTCAAGCGCAGCAGCGTGCTGACCAACGTCCTTTCGGGCCGCCTGGGCTATGTCAACCCGTGGACCAGCCTCATCCATCACTTCCCGGCAGAGGACCACGCGCGGGCACTGGCCGCCTTGGAACGGGTGGGCATCCGCGAAAAGGCCGACAACCGGGCCGATCAACTTTCCGGTGGGCAACAGCAACGGGTTGGCATTGCCCGCGCGTTGATGCAAGAGCCGCGCCTGATGTTGGCCGATGAGCCGGTAGCCAGCCTGGACCCGGTGCTGGCCCATTCGATCTTGCGTTACTTGGAGCAGCTCAACCAACAGGACGGCATTACCGTCCTGTGCAGCCTCCACTTTTTGGATCTGGTCCATCGTTACGCTACCCGCGTCATCGGCCTCAAGGACGGGGAATTGGTGTTTGACGGGCTGCCCACCGAGCTGACCCACGAACGGTTCAAAGAGGTGTACGGCGAGGAAGCGGAGATGGTCGGTGTCGGCGGCGCGGGATAGTGGCGACTCAAGTCGCTCCTTTCGGGCCTGGGGCCGGGCGTATTCGTGCATTCGTGAATTCGCGCCCGATTCGGGGACGGCCCGCTTTGGCGGTTCCGGGGATTTGAACCGCGAAGGCGCAAAGGACGCAAAGGGAAGGAGAAAAAGAAGACCTTCGCGCTCTTGGCGTCTTGGCGGTTCCAACCGCGATTTTCTCTGTAAGTTGGAAACTTGCGCCACCGGGCCGGGCGTATTCGTGCATTCGTGAATTCGCGCCCGCTTCGTGGACGGCCCGCTTTGGCGGTTCCGGAGGTTTGAACCGCAAAGGCGCAAAGGGCGCAAAGGGAAGGAGAAAAAGAAGACCTTCGCGCTCTTGGCGTCTTGGCGGTTCCAACCGCGTTTTCTCTGTAAGTTGGAAATTGCGCCACGGGGCGGGGCACATTCGCGTCCACTTCGTGGACGGCCCGCATTATTTCGAGGAATCGGCATGAATGAAGGCAAGCAGAAACAACCGGCGCTGCTGCCGGCCTTGATGTCGCTGGTCGTGCCGGGCAGCGGTCAGTTTCTCCTGGGCCGACGAGGGCGGGGCATCGGCTTTTTGGCGTCCATCGTCGTTTTGGGCGGATTGATCGCCTGGCAGGGAACGACGGCGTTGCTGGCCCCCTTGCTGTTCCTCTGGCTGTGGGGGGCTTGGGACGCTTACCGTTTGGCGGTGGGGCAGGAAGGCCGTCTCGGCGTTCCCATCCTAACGGCGGTCCTCATCATCTACAGCTTGGCCTTTGTGGCAACGGAGGTGGACCTGGGCCGTTTGGTCTCCGATTGGCCCAAGATGCAGCCCTATCTCAAAGCCTTGCTCCAACCGGAGTTGATGGAATACCCCACCGAGGACAAGGTCGGCACGGCGCCGATCCAGGTCCCTTGCATAGAGCCGTTGCCCGCGCCGGATAAACAACCGTCGGAAGACCCCCGCCTTGTACCGGAGGTCCCCTGCGCCGATTTTGACGAAGCCGTAGTCATTGAAGGAGAAGGCTTTTTCCCCGATTTTGAAGGGGAGCTGTACTGGGTCAACCCCATCGGCGACGTACAGATGCTCCTGGTGGACGGCAAGCCCCAGACCTTCCACACCGACGCCGAGGGCCGCTTCCGAACGACGGTCATCGTACCGCGCACATCGGTCCCCCTGGATAAGCTCCCCGGCCCCGGCGAAACGCAAACCCATGTCATCCGTGCCGAGCAGCACAAGCCCTACGGTCGTCCCCGGCCAACACAGACCCTGAGTCTGGTTTTGGAAAAGATCGGCGAGACGGTGGCTCTGGCCTTCCTGGCCACGGTGTTGGGCATGGTCTTCGCCCTGCCGGTTAGCTTCCTGGCCGCCCGCAACCTGATGTGGGCTTCGCCGTTCACGCGGGGCATCTATTACGTGGTGCGGACGGTACTCAACATCGTGCGCTCCATCGAAACGCTGATGTGGGCCATCGTCTTTGCCGTGTGGGTGGGGCTGGGGCCGTTCGGCGGCATGTTGGCCCTAATGCTGCACACCATCGCCGCCCTGGGCAAACTCTATTCCGAGGCCATAGAAAGCATTGACCCCGGTCCCATTGAGGCGATACGTTCCACCGGGGCGACCATGCCCCAGGTGATCGTCTATGCCGTCCTGCCCCAGATCGTGCCCACCTTTTTGTCCTTCACCCTCTATCGCTGGGACATCAACGTCCGCATGTCCACGGTCATCGGCCTGATCAGCGACGCCGGGCTGGGCTTCTTGGTCATCCAGTGGGTGCGGCTCAACAACCTGCGGGCTATGGCGACGGCCATCATCGCCATCGTGCTGGTGGTGGCGATCCTGGACTATGTTTCGGCCTGGCTGCGCAAGCGGATCATTGAGGGCACGCCCGCCACCCGCCGGGCCGGTCCCCTGCGTCGGGCGGCGACGACGGGACTGCTGTTGCTCGGCTTTGCCGCCGCCTTCATCTGGTCGTGGGATGTGGCCCAGGTCAGTTTCGTGGACCTGGCGCGGGGCACGCCGGAGGGGTTGCGCATCCTGCGCGATTTCGCCGTGCCGGAGCTGTTCACCCGGCCTACGGAGGAGCGGAGCGTCAGCGCCACGCTGCCGGTCCCCTGCGGCTCCGGCCCGACGGAACCGCCGCCGGTGAGCGGCCCCCGCGTGGACCTTTCCCTTTCCTGCGGGGAGGTGGGCGAGCCGCTGACCATCCGCGGCCATGAGCTCCCGCCCAACGAAAAGGTTTCGGTGCGCTGGGCCTTTTCCGACGGGGGCTATTTGCGGGTGCACAAGGATTGTTGCACCACCGATGGCAACGGCAACCTGATCTGGGAGACGAAAATCCATCCCCTGATGGAGGTGGACCCGGAGGCGGGCCGCGCCGAACCGGGCAAGGTGGTCATCACCTGGAAAGAGGTGGTCGGCGGGCCGCAACTCAGCGAAGCGTTCAAAGAGGTGGTCAATCTTTCGCTGGTAACGCTGCTCATGGCCCTGTTGGCCACGACGGTCGGCTCCCTCTTTGCCATCCCTATCAGTTTCTTGGCGGCCCGCAACATCATGGGCGGCCATCCCCTGGGCCGGGTGGTGTACGTCTTTACCCGCACCGTATTCAACCTGTGGCGTTCGGTGGAGCCGATGATCCTGGTGGTCATCTGCGCCGCCTGGGTGGGCATCGGGCCGTTCGCCGGGGTGTTGGCCCTGGCCCTCAACAACATCCCCAACTTGGGCAAGCTCTTTTCCGAAACCATTGAAGAGATTGACCCCGGCCCGGTGGAGGCCATCACGGCCACGGGGGCCAACAAGGCCCAGGTGCTGAGTTTCGCCATCGTGCCCCAACTGGTCCCCAAGTTCCTGGCCTTCATCCTCTACCAGTGGGACATCAATATCCGCATGTCCACGGTCATCGGCTTTGTGGGTGGCGGGGGCATCGGCCATTTTTTCCGCCTGCAGGTGGGGATGAACCAATATGCGGCGGCGGGAATGGCGGTCTGGGCCATCGTGATCATGGTCTGGACGATGGATTACCTCAGTGCCAAAGCGCGGGAACGGTTGGCGTGAATGCAGTGGGGCCTGTTCTCTTTGACGCTTTGCCCAGAATCTGTTATAATGGGCTTGTGACCTACGTCCAGTAGGCAGCAAGGGGTTCCGGCGCTGCCGATGAGGAGAGATCAAGCCATGTAGACTGAGCGACGCCTGTCCCTGGGTGTGGGGCGGCAGGCACAAAAGCTGAGTGCAGGGCCAGTGTCGTATCAACCCGGCTGCTATCCGGTGCGTGGGTACAAGCCGGGTTTTCTATGTCCGGCAAGGGGAAGGAGGTGAACGGCTTGGCAACGGTGACTTTGCGGGAAGGCGAGTCGCAGGAAAGCCTGCTCAAGCGTTTCCGAAAATCGGTCATGCAGGAACGCATCCTGAGCGAGGTGCGGCGCAAGCGGTGGTACATTTCACCCAGCGAAAAACGCCGCATCCAGCGACAGCGTGCCATCCGTCGCGCCCGCCGCCGACAGCGGCAACGAGAAGCGCGACAAAAGTATCGGTAGGCCCTTTGTCATTGCGGGGCGACGTGCCCCTGGCAGCTCCGGCTTGCCAGGCTCGCTCCGCCAGGAGGAGAAGTTTTGGCTAAGGAAAGCAAGAACAAAATTGAAATGGAAGGGACGGTCGTGGACTGTCTCCCCGGCACCCAGTTTCGTGTGAAGCTGGATAACGGCCATGAGGTGTTGGCTTACCTTTCCGGCAAGATGCGCCGCTACTACATCCGCGTCCTGCTGGGGGATCGGGTTCTGGTGGAGTTGACGCCTTATGACCTCAGCCGGGGCAGGATCACCTACCGTTTCAAGGCCCGCCCCGTTTCTACGTCCTAAGCCGACCGGATCGCAAGGAGCGGCGCAGATCTGGGTCTGCGTTGCACCCAGAAAGGACGGACGATGTTTGCAGTCGGGGATAAGGTGGTGCATCCCGGCTACGGGCCTGGGGTGATCGTCGCCATTGAATGCCGTCGGGTGCTCCAAGAGGAAAAGCGATACTACGTGATTGACATGCTCACCGGCGGCGGACGGTTGACAACCCCGGTGCGGCAGGCCGGCAAGGTAGGGTTGCGCTTGGCCATGAGCGACGCTTCGGTCCAGAGGTTGTTCGAGACACTGACATCTGCGCCGCAAGCTTTGCCGGGGGACTTTCGCAAGCGTCAGGAGGTCATCCAAAACCGCCTGCGGGATGGGAACATCTTTGCCGTTGCCGATGTCGTCCGCGATCTCGCCTGGCACGACAAGGTCTACGGCCTGACCAAACGGGATGCGCAGCTAATGCAGCGGGCCGAAGGAATCCTGGCTGCAGAATTGGCTCTGGTCAAAGAGATTGAGGTCAAAGAGGCTTTGGCCGAGGTGCAAAGTACCGTGGCAGAGGCGGTACAGAGCCGGGAGCAGTGAAAGAACAAGACCGGAGGATGAACTCCGGTCTGTTGCTTTAACCTCCGGGCCGGGTTGTGCCGGGGCTGTGCCGCAAATACCTTTACGGGGTTGGGTCAGCGGTTCCCCGGCGACCAGACCGGGTCCCACTCTTCGGCGGAGGTGTTGGTCAGGTTGACCACGTTGCCGCCGTCACCCCCCATGACAAAAATATCCGAAACTCCACCGTCGCGCAGGGAGATAAAGGCCAAACGTGTGCCGTCGGGCGACCAGGTCGGCTGATCGTCGGCAGCCCCGTTGTCGGTCAGACGGGTTTGATTGCCGCCATCGGCATCCATCACATAGATCTCCCAGTTACCGTCACGGGCCGAAGCGAAGGCCAACCGCGTTCCGTCAGGTGACCACGCCGGGCTGATGTTGCCGGCAGGGTTGTTGCTCAGGTTGACCAATCCACTGCCGTCGGCGTTCATCACATAGATCTCGTAGTTGCCGCTGCGGTCGGAGTCGAAGGCCAGGCGCGAGCCGTCGGGCGACCAAGCCGGGTCCCAGTCCTCGCCGGGGTCGTTGGTCAGGTTGACGGCCCCGCTGCCGTCGGCGTTCATGACATAGATCTCCCAATTGCCGTCCCGGTCGGAGAGGAAAGCCAAGCGCGAGCCGTCGGGTGACCAGGCCGGGTAGATGTCGTTGGCCGGGCTATCGGTCAAGCGGGTCAAGCCGCTGCCGTCGACGTTGATGACATAGATGTCAAAATCCCCTCCCCGGTTGGATTCAAAAGCCAGGCGCATCCCATCGGGCGACCAACTGGGTCGCTGATCGTCACCCGGATCGTTCGTGAGGCGGACCACGCTGCTGCCGTCGGCGGCCATGACATAGATTTCGTAGTTGCCGTCCCGGTTGGAGGTGAAGGCGATGCGCTCGCCTTGGGGGATGGGGGTCGGCGGAGGCAAAGTGGGAGTAGCGGTGGGCAAGGCGGTGGCGGTCGGAGTAGGGGTGGGAGTAGAGGTAGGAGAGGACGTAAGTGTGGGGGTGGAGGTGGGGGTGGCCTTTGCCGCCGTTGCCGTAGCAGTCGGCGGGGTGGTAGGGGATGGTGGAGGGGACGGCGACGAGGGCAAGGGGGGCGTCGGCGATGCGGTCGCCGGGACAGGCGCAGTCGGCCTTTCGGTCGGTAAGGGAGAAGGGGTTGCGGTGGGCAGGACGGTCGCAGAAGGCCGGACCGTCGGCGGCCCTTGCGTCCACGTAGCGGTAGGGAGCGCACCGGCTTGCAATGTGGCCCGGCGGCGGGCAGCGGCCTCGGTCGCCTGAACATCTACCGGGGCCGTGGGCCGGGCCAAGCCGCAGGCCAGGATCGGCAAAAAGGTCAGCAATGCGACAACGATGATCGGTCTCTTTGTGCTCATTTTTCCCTGTCCTTCCGAGCGCGGAAGATCAGCTTCAAGGGCGTACCCAAATAACCGTACCGCCGCCGAATCTGGTTCTCCAGATAGCGTTCGTAGGAAAAGTGCACCAATCGCGTGTCGTTGACGAAAAAAACAAAGGTCGGTGGGTCCACATCGGCTTGGGTGGCATAGTAAAAGCGCAATCGCTTGCCCCCTTTGTGGGGCGGCGGGTGGCGGATCGTGGCATCTTCCACCAAGCGGTTCAGCTCGCCGGTGGGGATGCGCACCAACCGTTCCCGATACACCTGCAGGGCCAGGGGCAAGATTTTGTGGACGCGCTGGCCGGTCAGGGCGGAGACAAAGAGCACGGGCACATAATCCAGGAATTTGAGGTCGGCGCGGATCTGTTTGGTGTAGGCGTCCATGGTGTAGGTATCCTTTGTGATGAGGTCCCATTTGTTGACGACGACAATGATGCTGCGGTACTCTTCCAAAATGTACCCGGCCACATGGGCATCTTGGGCCGTCACCAAGTCCTGGGCATCCAGCAGGAGCAGGGTGACATCGGAGCGGGCAACGGCTTTCATGGCCCGCAGGACGCTGTACTTTTCGATCCCGCGCTCAATCCGCCCCCGGCGACGGATACCCGCCGTGTCAATGAGCAGGATCGGTTGGCCCTCCCAGGTGAGGTAGGTATCTACGGCGTCACGGGTTGTGCCGGGGATGGGGCTGACGATGGCCCGTTCTTGGCCCAGCAGCCTGTTGAGCAAAGAGGATTTGCCCACGTTGGGCCGTCCCACCAGGGCGATCTTGAGGGCCTCCGGCTCCGGGGTTTCGTCGGCGGGGGGCAAGACGGCGATCAGGTCGTCCAGCAGGTCCCCCAATCCCTTGCCGTGCAGGGCAGAGATGGGATACACATCGCCCAAGCCCAGGGCGTAGAATTCGTAAGCGTTCTGTTCGCGTTGGGGGTTGTCTGCTTTATTGGCCGCTACCAGGACCGGCTTGTCGGTGCGGCGCAACACCTCGGCCACATCCTCATCGGCGGGGGTCAGGCCGTCCAGCACGTCTACCAGCATGATGATGGCATCCGCTTCGGCGATGGCGATCTCGGCCTGCCGACGGATCTCTTGGATAAAGCCGACGGAGGCTTTGGAGAGCGGTTCCGGTTCCTCCTGGGGGCGGCGTTTCTTCCGGCTTTCAATGATCTCCAGCCCACCGGTGTCAATAACGGTAAAGGGGATATTTCCCCACTCGGCATCGCCGTACAACCGGTCGCGAGTCGTGCCGGGCAGGTCCTCCACGATGGCCCGCCGTCGGCCGACCAATCGGTTGAACAAGGTGGACTTGCCCACGTTGGGCCGCCCCACCAGGGCAACGAAGGCGCGACGCATGGTAATCAGCTCCGCACGAATCCCATCCGCTCGGTCGGCGGTTCAAAACCGGCATCGGGGGTTTTGATCTCCCCATGTTTTTCTTCAAAGCGGGCCAGGTTCTCGCCCAGGGCGCGGTGGAGTAGCTTGGCGTTCATCGGCGTCATCACGATCCGGGCGTAGACTTTGGCCTTGGGCACGTTGGGCAACACACGGGCAAAGTCTATGATCACCTCCGACGGCGAATGGGTGATCAAGGCAAAGTTGGCATAAGTGGCTTCCAGATCGGCGGGCAGTTCAATCTGAATCTGCCGTTGGATGCCGGATGGCGGTTTGTGATGGCTCATGGGTTCCCTCGCTGACAGATAAATACAGGCGTCGCCCACCGGACAAAAGCGAACGACGCCTACACACCGGGAGATTTTGGCCCTTTAGGGGCGCACCGATCCACCTGCGTCACCGACACCGCCGGGGCAAAGCCGCGACCGGACCGCCCCGACGGCGAAAGCGGCTCCCGGCGAGCCGCCTAGAAGGGCAAGGCATCCTCCTCAAACCCTTCGGGCGGAGGCTCACCGATGGGTGGGCCGCCTGCTTCCCCGCGGCCACCCAGGAATTTAACGGTGCGGGCGGTCAGTTCAAAACTGGCACGGGCGATGCCGTCGCTCCCGGTCCAGACGCGGGGGTTTTGTGTGCCGTTGACCGCTTCGCCCCGCACTTCTCCTTCCACAAAGACGAGCTGCCCTTTGCGCACATATTCGTTGACCGTCTCGGCCAGGTTGCGCCAACATGTGACGCGCCACCAGGTGGTCAGCTCCCAATATCGCTTGTTGTAGGATTCTTTCCATCCCTCCGGACAGGGCCTTTCGCCCCCGTTGGGCAATGTCTTGCTGACGGTGGTCGTGGTAGCTACGCTGAGGGTCGTGACGGGTGTGCCGTCCGTCGTGTAGCGCATCTGGGGGTCTTGCCCCACCCGCCCGATGAGTGTCACCCGATGAAACATCTTTCGCTCCTTTCCGTTTCGCTGCTGTGCGCCGCCCGGCGCGAGTGAGGATCAACCGTCTTCATCTTACCGCAAAACGGGGTAGATGTCAACACAGCGTCCGCCCCAAAATCCAACCGTTTTCAGAGGGGTTTCTCATAGATCCGATAGGTCTTGTAAATGCGTCCCCCCAACCGCTCAATGATGCGGTTCATCATATCGTTAGATTCCAAAATCCACGACATTTCGCAATATTCGTAGCCTTTGGCAAAGGCAGCCCGTGCCGTTTCTACGTAAAAGAGGGCATCAATGCCCAATGTGCGATATTCGGGCAGAACCCCCATGATCAACAGGCGAAAGGTGTTGATCTTGCGCCGATACCACAGGAATTTGAGCAGGGTCAGGGGCAGGCTCCAGTTGTTCGGGCCGGGACGGATTTTGTGCAATGCTTGGTTGACATCGGGCACGCCCAGGGAGATGCCCGCCGGTTTGCCGTCCACCTCGGCAATGTAGACCAGGTCGGGGTCCAGGATCATTTTGAGGTCCTGGGCCAGGTGATCAATTTCGGCCTCGGTAAAGGGCACAAAGCCCCAGTTTTTCTCCCACGCGCCGTTGTAGATGATCTTGGCGATCTCTACATCCTGTTCAAAGCGTTTCATGTCCAGTTTGCGAACGGTCACTCCTTCCCGCCGGCGGGCGGCTTCGGCAACGCGGATAAATTTGCGGGGTAGTTTGCGCACGTCGTAATCAAAGATGCTGGTACGGATGATCCAAGCCCACAGGTCCTGTGCCTTTTCAAAGCCGGCCTCTTCGATAAAATCCCGGTAGTAGGGTGGATTGTAGGTCATCATCACCACCGGAGGGCGGTCGAATCCATCTATCAGTAGACCCACTTCCTCGTTTTGAGAAGGGTTCTCCGGGCCGCGGATGGCCTCCATACCCCGCCCGCGCAGCCAGTCGGCGGCGGCGGCGAGCAGGGCATGGGCCACGGCTTTGTCCTCAATGACCTCAAAAAAGCCGAAAAAGCCCACTTTATCCTGATGGACTTGATTGTGGCGATGGTTGATGTGAGCGCAGATGGTGCCTACGATCTCATCCCCCCGCCGGGCCAGGAAGAGTTGCTGCTCGGCATGTTCCCAGAAGGGGTGCTTGCCCGGCGTCAGCAACGCCAGATGGTCCATAAAGATCGGTGGAACCCAATTGGGATCGTGGCGGTAAAGTTTCCACGGGAATCGAGCAAAGGTCCGTCTCTGCTTCTCGGTCGTGACCGGGATGATGTGCACATCGTTCACCGTCATTGCTGCCCCTCCTGGTGATCTTGCCTGGGAAGGCAAAAGGCATTATACTCCATCTGGTGCGAATTGGCAATATCGGGAGATCTGCAGAGTGTGGTGGGCACATTTACAAGGTTTCGCGCTGCAGGGGGCGACTCAAGTCGTCCTTTTCGGGCCTGGGGCCGCCCTTCCGTGGTGTGGGCCTTCGGCTTGCGGGGTGGAAGCCCATGCCGCCGGGCGGGGTGCGTTCGCGCGTTCATGCCCAGTTCGTGGACGGCCTCAGAGGGCCGATTCTACCGCCTTGTTCTGTGGGGGAGTTTTCGCGGACGGGTCGGTTACTCCGACCGCCCGATCTTCCGCATGTTGAAAGGAGCGAACCGCTTGTGAATCGGAAACGACAGTTTGCAATTGCCGCAACGGTGGTGCTACTCGTGCTGTGTCTTTCCGGCATGGCCGCTGCCTATTGGGCCGTACACCACATCCCCGGCGTGGGACGGTTGGTTTACGGCGAACCGCCTACCTTTACGCCCTTGCCCACCCTGCGCCCGACCTTTGACCTGTCCACGGCAACCTTGACGCCCCTTGCGCCATCCCCTTCCCTGACATCTACGCCCCTCCCTCTGCCAACGGCAACGCCTCCGACGCCGCCGACCTCCACATCAACCGCCGATCTATCCCCCTTGCCCACGCCGGAGCCGACCGCTTCCCCGTCCGTGCCGATGCCGACCTTCACCCCTCATCCTCCCACACCAACTCCGATTCCCCCGACTCCCACACCCCGGCCCCCTCAGTGGTTGGCCTTTGAAACCGAGCGGGGAAAACTGGGGGACTATGAAATCTTTGTGATGACCACCACAGGGGAGCGCGTAACCAATGTGACCAATTCTTGGGCCGATGACGTGGCCCCTGTGTGGTCGCCCAACGGACGGCGGATCGCTTTCGTTTCCTTGCGGGATACACCTACCGGTAAATGGGGCCTGGGGCCGGGGAGCATTTACCTGCTGGATTTTGATCCGATAGCAGGTAGGCCGGGGAAGGTCGTCCGCTTGACCGACGGCGGAGGGGATGACAATTGGCCCACCTGGTCACCCGACGGCAAAAAGATCGCCTTCATGAGTGACCGTTCCGGCAACTGGGACATCTGGATCATCAATGTAGACGGCAGCGGCCTGACCCAAGTGACCCATCACCCCGGCGAGGACGAGTTCCCGGATTGGTCGCCTGACGGCAAAAAGATCGCCTTCACTTCCAAACGGGGGGGAAACCGCGATATTTGGGTGATGAACGTGGACGGCTCCAACCCGGTGAACCTGACCAACATGCCGGGGCGCGACCGCTACCCCATGTGGTCGCCCGATGGAAAGATGATCGCCTTCAACACCAAAAGGGACGGCAATCAGGAAATTTATGTGATGAACGCCGACGGCTCCAACCAGCGGAACGTAACCAACGCACCCGATAGCACGGAGGGGCTTGCCGATTGGTCACCCGACGGCAAGCGATTGGTGCTTTACAGCAACAAGCCCGGTAACAAAGACATTTTCATTTTGGACCTGGCCACCGGGCACTGGACCAACGTCCACAGCCATCCGGCCAGCGATGAATTCTGCACTTGGTCGCCTTAGGTGCTTTACCGGAGCAAGTTTCACACCGCAAAGCGCACCGAAGGGCGGTCGGTTTTGCACGGTTCCTCTCCGCGCCCTCGGTGTCTCTGCGGTCGGGCCGACATCGGGAACGTAGATGCACTTGCCCTAGATGCTTTACCGCCTAACGGCTTTGCTCAAAGGGGCCGAGGCTCAGCTGCGTTGCACCGCTATCGGCCAAGGGGATCGCTTCCTCCACTCCTTCTCGCTGCTGGACGAGGGAAATCACCACTTCATACCGACCGGGTGGTAGGTCGGCGGGCAGGGGAACGGTATGCTCATCCCGCACGGCCAACCCCGTCGGCCAACTGAGCACGACCACATCCCCGGACCAAGGGGGTTCGCGAACCCGGGCGACGGTCTTTCTTTCCCCATCCAGTACCCAGATCGCCACCCAGGTTCTTTCGTGAACCGGCGTGATCGGCTGCCAATAGAGGGTCAACTGCACGGCACCGGCCACGGGGTGCAGATCGTAGCCCAAAAGGTGGACTCGGTGCTCAAAGTTGGCCTCCAAAGG
Source organism: uncultured Anaerolineaceae bacterium (assembly GCA_964593865.1). Taxonomy (GTDB): domain Bacteria; phylum Chloroflexota; class Anaerolineae; order JAAYZQ01; family JAAYZQ01; genus CAZQKE01. Next base: position 16,147 of record CAZQKE010000020.1, read on the forward strand.
GTGCTGTATGGGCGGCGGGGTGTCTAGTTCCCGGCGCGGCACGGCATACACCCAAGCATAGTCCACGTCGCCGATGTGGACGGTGTATTCGGGCCGACGTGGGCGAAAGAAATCAAGGACGAGGGGATAGATTTCTCTTTGGGCCTGTCCCTGGGTGACGACCACATAGTGGGCCGCCACCGGCAACCCGGCCCAGCTGCCCCATGTGGAGGGACGGGTCTTTCCGCGGAAGTAGTAGCGGAACAGATGGGAATAGAAACTCAATGCCCACCGTTCCTCAATATCCGGCTTTTCGTTGAGGTAGGCCGCCGCCCGGTCCAGTCCTTCTCCGCCGCCTACGGTGAATAGATCAACCGCCGCCTGCCCCCCGCCGACCAAAGGGTTGAAATAGGCCCAAAAGTAGGGTGCCAGCCGCAGCCAGGGCAAGGCGAGCACCAAGATCGCCGCGCCGACCGGCAAAGGCCGCCACCGGCCACGGGCGGGATCGCCCCCCCGCCGGGTGATATACCGGGCCAATCGGCGACCGAGCAGTGCCAAGCCCACCCCCGCCAAAATGTCCATTGCCGGGATCAAAGGCAACAGGTAACGTTCCAGTTTGTGGGGGGCCAGGGACATTTGGGCGAAATAGAAAATCCCGTAAGCCAGGCCCAACATCCAGGCAGCCCGCTGCCTGGGTGTCAGGCGGCGCCAAGCCAGGGCCGGCAACACCGGGCTGAGGAGGCTCAAGACCAGGGTCAGAGGGCGCAGGCGGAAAAGGAGGATCAACAGGTAGTACAACACGCCGGGGTCGGAGGTAATGACCTGACCTAAGAAAAAGACCGGCGCGGCGTGAGGGTTTTCCACCGAACGCAGCACTCCCATCAACAGGCGACCTAATGTTGCCAGCGGCTCCACCCACAGGGCGGGCCAGCAGGCGAAGAGGGTCGCCATCAAGGTCAGCAGCCAGCCCAGCCAGGCCCCGGCGGTGCGGATCAGCCATCGCTTCCAACCGGGCGAGAGGCGCAATGCCCGGTCCGGGAGCTTTGCCGGGTCCGTTGTTTCTGCGTGGGGTGAATCGCCCGCGGTGTCCGCTCCCCCGGAACCGCGGTCCGGGGGAGCGATTCCGGCCCGGCCGACGTTGTCGGCAATAAAGTAGAACGCCCCGGCCAATACGCTGAAAGGGATCAGGTAAAGGGCGGCGGTGCGGGTCAACAGGGCCAACCCGGCAACGACGCCACTGCTCAACCAAAGCAGTCGACGGCGCGGCGTGGTGTGTAGATAGACCAGCCACAACAGGGCGGAGATGATCATCAAGCTGGCCTGGGTCAGATCCAGATGGATGGCATGGGTAAAGGCCAGGTAATACGGTTCTACGGCCAACAGCAAGGCAGCATAGAGGGCCGCTTCTCTCCCGGCCAGGCGGCGGACCAGGACGTACACGGCCAGGACGGTCACTGCCGAAAGCAGGACGGGGAAAAAGAGGGCCGTGCGGGCCAGATCGGCCATGGGCAAGGCATCGGCAGCCTGCCAGGCCCGCAGTTGCCCCAGCCCGTAGCGGGCGCAAAGCAGTGCACCAAACCCCCAGCCGGGCGTGATGCCCGGATGAAAGGCTTGCAAGGTTGCCGCCCAGTCGCGCCGTGCCACGGCATCGTACTGGGTGATGGCGCGATCTAACCACTTGAGTTCATCGGGGTTATTGAGCGCGCCAAAGGCGACCAGCCGGGGCAGCAAGGTCACAAGCAGCAGCAAAGCCGGAACGATCCCGTTCCAGAGCACTCGGCGGCGGGTTTCGCTCACGGTGCGGATACCTCCACATACCCCAGGAGGATGCTGTCCCCCTTCACCTGCCCTTTCTCATCCAGCAGCGGCAAACGCTCACCGGAAGCCAAAAGGTACAGCCCCACCCGCAGCTCATACGCACCGGGTGGTAGATCATCGGGCAGGGACAAGGAGTGCGGATCGGTCAGTCGCTCCCCCACATCCCAAAAAGCGGTAGGATAGAACCCTCCCAAAGGAGGACCGTCTGCCTGGGCCAGGGGCGGGGTGCCTTCCTTTGCCAATAGGTGGACGAAAACGGTATAATTCTCCGTGATGGGGGCCACACATTCCCAGGTCAGGGTGAGGGGCAGAGTCCCCCCGGCAGCAATCTGCAACGGCAGGGCAGGGTCGTAGCCCTGTAGACGCACCAAGCCACCCAACGTCCCCTCATCCAGCCGCCGGACCGGTGGAGGCGGTGGTGCGACGTTGACTTTGAGGAAGTCCAAAGTCAGCCGGTCGCCGATGGCGTTCCCCTCGGCATCCAGCAAAGGCAAAGGTCCGGCTTCCAGGTCGTCGGCGTCATAAAGGCCCACCTCCAAGCGGTAGCGGCCGGGCAAGGTATCGGCGGGGATGGTCAGGTGGCGGGTATCGGTCACGGGACGGTCGTGGGGCCAGTGGGTAGACATGCTATAGAGGCCCAGGAAGGGTTGACCGTCAACCTGGGTCAAGCCCCGACCGTCTGCGCCGACCAGGTGGACAAAGACGGTATAGTTGCGCTCCGGGCGGACCGCTTGCCAATAGAGTTGTAGGGTGACCTCCTCGCCCGGCCGGGGGCGGTCGGTGCTCAGGCCATAGCCGGTCAGGAGCAATTGACCGGCAAAATCGGCGTTCAGAGAAGATACCACCGTCATTTCCGGCGGAGGAGTGTAACCTTGCCCCCGGAAGACCAGAACACCCCCTTCGCGGTACACCAGTTCCATCTGTTCCAGAATGAGGGCTACAAATTCGGGCGAATAGGCCACCGATTCAAAGCGGTCCTCATCAATAACGAACCAGACCGTCCGCCCGCTTTTGAGCACCCGGTCGCGGAACGCTTCGGGCGATTCTATGACCTGCGCCCCGGCCCAGCGATCAATCCATTGTCCGTTGAGGCGCATGATGAATTCCTGGTGCTTGTCTTCGGCGGCGAGCACGTCACAGCGGCCCAGGTAGACGGCAGCCGGAGCGGGCCGGACCGTCACTATCAGGTCGTCGTCCTCCAGCCGCGCTGCAACCCAGCGATAAGCCGCGCTGTAATCCGGCTCATAACGATTGAGGGCGGATAGACCGCCGGGCATCAAGAGCAGAGTCAGGGACACTGCCAGGACGGCGGTCGCCCTCCGACCACCCAATATCGGCCGGCGATGTCCCAGGGCGATCAGGCTGCGATCCAGGCTCCAAGCGGCCACCATCAGCAACTGGGGCAGGACCATAAAGAGATAGCGGTCATCCTGCCACGGATCGTTGACGACCAAGACGATGGCGGCAGCGACGGCCAGCACCACCCATGCGGCAAAGGCAACGGGGCGCACCGGGCGGCGGGCGACCGCATCGTAGAGGAGCCATACCAGGCCCAAAAGGAAGAGCAGGCCAAGGGGCCAAACCCAGGGTGCGGTGAAGAAAGGCGCGATCTTGACCAAGCCGTGGACCGGGGAGGGTGGGAAGCGAAGGAAGGCATCATGGGTCAGGGTGTAAACCTCGCCGGGCACGCGAATCTCGTTGAGCCAATATCGGACGCCCACTCCCAGCAGGGGCAAAAGCACCTGGCTCAACAGGATACGCCAACGCAGGAACCAGGAAAGGCCGCGGGCGATCAGGGTTGCCGCCCAAAAAACGGGCAGGAGCAGGATCGCCTCATCTTGGGCAAAAATGGACGCCCAAAAGAGCAGAGGCCACAGCCACGGAGAGATCGCCCGCCGTTCCACATCCAGGACGGCGCGGTAAAAGGCATACACCATCAGGAGGACCAAAAGTTGGAGGAGGGCGTACATCCGTGCCCGTCCACCCCACACGACCGCTTCCGGGGTCAAGGCCAAAAAGAGGATGCCGAACAGAGCGGCCCGTCGGTTGAAAAGGCGGCGGGTGATGATGTAAAAGAGGGGCAAGGTCAAGGTGGCACACAATAAGCTAGGCAGGCGGGCGATGAAATCGCCGAACCCAAAGAGGCCGAAAAAGGCCGCCTCCAGGTAGGAGAAGAGGGAGCCGCTGGGGTAAAGCACGCCGGAAGGCAGGCGTGGGATGCCCCCCGTGCGCAGAATACTCAGCCCGGTGAGCATAGATGAATATTCGTCCAAAAAGGGGGGCACGCGGAGCAGATAGCCCAACCGCAAGGCGAACCCCAACAGGGTGAAGAATACCGCTGCCATCCCCTCAAAAAGTATATCCGGCCACCTGACGGTTTGCCCTACTTTGCCTTCCACCCCTGCCCATAACCCCATAAACAAGATAGAGCGACCAACCCTTAGGTCGGTCGCTCCGGATTGTACCACATTTCCCGTCGTGAGGCTATTCTAACGGCTTGACCGACACATGGTCAAAGCGGGCATCCCCGGCGATGTAGGTGTAAAAGCCAACGGTCCCGGAGGTAAAGGTCGTGCCCACCGTGTCGTTGTAGTCAAAGACCAAAACGTCATCAATATAGCAGCGAATGCGGGACCCCTGCACTTCAACGCGGATCCAGTACCAGCGGCCCCAGTCAATGCTCAAGCCCAGGGGGTCCAGGTCTTCGCGCCCGCGCAACCGTGCCAGGAGGAGGGGATTGGAAAAGTGGTAGTTGTAATCGCAGTCATCGCCGCATTCTTCATCGGTGCGCATCTGCCACAAGTCCACAACCATCGGCGGGCCGGGCTGCAAGGTCAGGTAGTAGCCGGTCACATACCGCCCCGGCGGTTGATTTTCCTGGTTGGCCGTTCCCCGGAACCAGACGCCGAATTTGCCCCGCCCGGTTCCGTCGCCGAAGAACAGGACCGCCCTGGTCTGGAAGACGTAGTCGGTCCACTGTTCGGCACCCGGCCCTTTGTACATGATCAACGCGTCGTGCGCTCCATCCTCCGCCTCGTCCACGCCTAGCCAGAAGGTGTGCCCCAGGGCTTGGGAACCATCGTCGCCGCCGCCGGGCTTGTAGTGCCACTGCTGATCGTTCAACCGCCAGTAGTTGAGGAACTCTTCCCAGTAGGGACTGGGGTTTTCAAACTCTTCAATCAGCAGGTACGGTTCCTTGAGTTCAATCGTTGCCGCTGCTGGTGCTTCAATCGGGTATCCCTCTTTGACCGTTGCCGTCGCACTGTTGACATAGGTTCCCACCTGATCGCCGGATTGCACCCGGTACTTGATGGTCAGCGATGAACCGCCGGTCAGAGTAAACGGCCCGGTCCAGACGATCTCACCCGTCGTGCCGTCGGGATTGGCGGTTACGTCGCTGCCCGGCAGCATCTGGACGAAGGTAAAGCCCGTCGGCAGCGTATCGCGCACATCACCGAGCACGCCGGTTTCGGTGCCGATGTTGCGCAAGGTCACGGTATACTCAATGGGGGTCCCGCCCTCCTGGGCATAGGCTTCGGTGGGATCGGCCGATTTGGTGATCTCAAAGGCCGCGGGCGCCCAGTTGCGCACCAGCAAAGGTAGAAAGGCAATTGTAGGACCGGTGGAAACGTTGACCTCCGCACCGGCCGGCCCTACCGTTTCGCCGCTTTCCAGCCGCCCCCAGGCTCGGTTCTCCAAGTGCAAGGTCTCGCTGACCCGTGGCATCGTCACTACGTAACGGATCTGCAGCTCGGCACGGGCGGGGATGGTCAGCGGGCCGGTCCAGGTAATCGTCCCCGTCAGGCCCATGGGAGCAACGGTGACATCGCTGTCGGTGGTCATACGGGAAAAGGTGACGCTCACGGGCAGCGTATCGGTCACGGAGGCCAGGCGCAAGGGCGCGTAACCGCTGTTGCTCAGGGAGATGGTGTAGGTCACGTTGCCCCCCGGCTCCACATGGGGAGGAGAAGCGGTTTTGACAATGGAGGCCGTACCGACGGCCACATGGAGGCCCGCCTGGGCCTGATAGGTCTCTGCACCAACCGTAGCGGTGACGGTATTGGTATAGGGTTCGGCCCGAAGCGGTACCGAATCCGGCACATAGACCCAATAGCGCAGCTCCATTGTGCCGGATATGGGCACGGTGATCGGCCCGGCCCACCGGATTTCAGGCCCGACTTGGTCCCACGGCTCCACGGTCCAATCGCTACCCGGAGCCAGACCGGCGTATTCGAAATCCTCCGGCATGACATCTACCAACGAAGAGACGACCTGGGTAGTTTCCGTCGTATTGCTGAGTTCTACCGTGTAGAGGACGGTCCTCCCCGGGGCGATCACCTCCGGCGCGACCGACTTGTGAATGGTCAAACCGGCGGTCGGCATCTGCGCCGCCCGGCCCGTCCCCTGGGCGATCCAAGTCATCACCGCCACGGCCATCAGGGCTACCACGGCGGGGATTGTCCATCTTTGTCTCATCAAATGTTTCCTCCTAATTTCAATGTCTGATGGAACGCTCCAAAGCGCAAAGCCCCTTTCCGGCCCGCTCCGGGCATCGGGGCCGGAAAGGGGCGAACTTCCGCTAGGGCAGGGAGGTCACATGCAGATAATCAAATCGTGCCGAGGAGTTGTAGACGGAGAGACCTACGGTGCCGCTGGGCCAAGCATTTGTCGTGTCGGTCCAATCAAACACCTTGATCATGCCCTCCTCTTCATCGCCGAACCAAACTTTGATGTTATTGCCCCGCACTTCAATCCAGGCGGTGTACCAGTGTTTGCGGCCCAGCCCCGGCTGATAGACATAACTAGATACGACCTGTTGGGAAGCGAACATCGGGTTATCGGGAGGGGTGCGCATCAGGTAGAGGGTATCATTGCCGGCCTTCATGTACAGATAATAGCCCCCTACCGTCTTGCCGTCCATGGCCCCGGAATTCTGGTACGTCCCGCGGAACCAGATGCCGGTCAGCCCTTTGAGAAGGTTGACCTCTTTGACATCTTTGAAACGGGCTTCAATCCGGTAATCGGTCCATGCTTGCGCACCGGGGTCGTTATAGACCGCCAGGGCATAGCCTTCATAGGGGGGGCTGGTCAGGTCAAATTCATAGTTGTAGATGCCCCACACCCCATCATCCCCGGACCAGTACCAGTTGGCCGCCGAGAGGCCCGGATAGTTGAGAAAGATCTCCCAATTTTCCATTGCCCGGTAGGTGAAATCCTCATAGAACGGCAGGGCACCCCCCACCTGCACCGTGCTTGAAGCCGAACCAACCGCCACACTGCCGCTGTAAATGGTGACGGTATTGGTCTTGGCCCCGCCTTCATCGGCCCGGCAGCGGTAACGGAGGGTGAGCGTTCCGGAGGGGGGAACGGTCCACTGGCCGCTCCAGGTGATCGTGCCCTGTGTCCCCATCGGCGGGGTGGTCACGTCGCCGTCGGGCAACATGCCGACAAAGGTCATACCCTCCGGCAGGGCATCGTTGATCGTGGTCAAGGTACCGGTCAGGTCCCCTGTGTTCTCTATCAGCACGGTATAGTCCACCGTCTCGTCCACGGTGACCTCGGTGGTGTTGGGGGTTTTGCTTAGCTGCCATTCCGGCGCGGGGGGGCGGTAGTTGCGCACGACCAGGGGGAGGAGGAGGCGAAAACCCTCCACCGTGAGGGTTGCGCCGACCGGACCGATCCGCTCCCCGTCGGCGACCGCCTCTACCCGGTTGGTGTATTCCCCGCCCCGTTCCACGGCCCGCACGTTGTAACGCATCTTGAGCGTACCGCTGGCCGGGATGGTCGCAGAGACCCAGACGATCTCCGGCTCCTCCGCATCCACCGGATAGCCCACCTCGTCGCCCACGGCAGGGTTGCCGAACAGGAAACCGCTCGGTAACGTGTCGGTGATCCGCTCCAACGTCACCGTTTGGGCAGAGGTGTTGGTAAAGAGGACTTCATACGTGACCCACATGTTGTCGCCCAGCTCCAATTTGGAAGGGGCGACGGTTTTGGTCACCGCGACCGTCCCGCCCAAAGGATGGGCGACCCGGCCCGGCGCAGAGGTGGGATGCAGGGTGACTTCCGGCTCTATGCGCAGTGCAGCCCCCGCACCGGAGACGCCCAGGGCGTCGGGCGCGGTCGTTTGCCCCGTGGGCGCGAGCCAAAAGCGGATCAAGGGCGAATCGGCAAAGGGACCATCCCAGATCGCCGTTCGCCCTCCGTCGGCAAGGAGGGGACGCACGGCGACCTGGCTGCCTGGGGCCAGCCCGGCGAATTCCCACCCTGCGGGCAACGCAACCCGCACCTGACCGGCCTGAGGCTCGACGGCACGGATTTCGTACAGGAGCTGCTCGCGTGGCCCCGCCGTGACCAACTGCGGCTCGGCGGCCAGCGTGCCGCTGACGATCACAAGGGCCAACAGCAAAAGGACGGCCATGCCGCCCACAACCAACCGCTGCTTTGCACGGTACTTTTCGTCCATCGGCCAGCACTCCTTGATCGCTTTGGCAACAGGGGCGAGGCATCCCAGGCAACTTGTCGATTCGGCAGGTTGCCGCCCATCGCTGATTGCACACAACGAACAGGTTTCCGGGGATGCCTCGCCCCCGCCTGCGCCCGATTATACCACACAAAGGAAGGTGGGTCAAAGGGGTTATCGCCCGGAACCGGTTGCCATACTTGCCAGGGCCGTGCCCAGGTCTACGATGACGGTGATGCCCCGCAGCAGCAGCAGGGCCAACAGAGCCGCTTCCGGGCCGAGGGCAGGCGCCAAGACGACAGCACCCACTCCCTCGCGGATACCCAACCCCACCGGCGCAAAGAGGGCCACGAATCCGGCCACCGTCCCCAGCGCGACGGAGGCCAGGGCCAGGGGGAACATGTCCCGGCCGACCGGTCCGAAGGCCCGCAGGCTGAACCAAGTCGCCAGCCCGGCCAAAGACCAGTTCAACAGATACATGGTTGCGATCTGCAGATAAAAGAGCGGCTCCAGGCCGGAAAGGAGGGTGGGTTCGGCCTGCCTCTGCCCGACGAGCCGTTGCCCCAACTGCAACAGTCGGCGCAAAAAGCGGGGATAAAGTAGCAAGAGAAGCGGCAAGGGCAAGAGCACCACCAGGTAGCGCAGCGTCGGATTGAGCAGGGACAACACCGGCAGGGCGCACAGGCTGGCGGTCAGCATCCACATCGCTTGGGAGATGACAAACGCGGCCCCGATCTGGGCATTCCCGATCCCCGCAGCCCGCGAGAGTAGATAGAAATTGCCCGCGAACATCACCTTGCCGGGCAGGTATTTGCCCAATTGGGAAATGGTGACGATGCGGAAGGTGAGCCGATAGGTCACAGGGGCGTCCAATCGGCGGTAGATGCGGTACTGGATCAAGCTGTAGAGAAAGGCCGCGGCAACCGTCACCATCAAGGCGGCCACTGCCCAAAGGGGTTGCACCCGGCCCAGCAGGTCGGGGAGGCGATCTCCCCAGCGGTAAAGGTAGTACCCCCCCGCCGCCAGCAGCAACCCAAAATAGCCGAGTCGGACCGCCGGATGGCCGACGATGCGTTTAATCCGCCCCATCACCCCGTACCCCTACCACCCGCGCCGGAACGCCACGGGCGATGCTGTAGGGCGGCAGGTCATGGGTGACGACGGCTCCCGCGCCCACCACCGCACCGCGCCCCACCGTCACCCCGCCCAGGACGATGACCGATGCACCCAGCCATACATCGTCTTCAATGACGATAGGCCGTTCCTCCGTCGGCTGGGCGCGGATGGGCAGATCGCGGCGGGCGAAGGTGTGGTTGCCGCAGATCAGCTGCACATCGTTGGCCAAGAGGGTGTTGCGCCCGATGTGGATTCCGCCGTGGCCGTAGAGCAAGCAACGGTGACCGATGTACGCCTGAGCCTCAATGCGGATCTCTGCGTCGCGGTAGGCGACAAGGTAGCAACCCCGTGACAGCCACACATCATCTTCCAGGATGATGCGTCCGCTCCGGGAGTGGGCGTCCAGGAAGCACCCCTCGCCGATCATGACGCGGCGGCCCAACCAGATGCGACGGGGCACATACCAGCGCACATCCTTTTCAATGAAACAACCCGGCCCGATGCCTCCCAGCACGAAGCGGTAGGCCCACCCGCGCAACACCGAACCGCCCACCGTAGGTAACCCGCTCAACAGGGTGAGAACAACCCCTTGCCACAACCAGGGAACCAAAGCCCGTCGACCGCTCACCCGTTCAATGTAGCGGACCAGGTTGGCCCGCAGGCCGCCTTTGATGGTCGCCGATCTGTATTCCGGTTGGGAAACGTTCTCTTTCATGGTCGCAGCGCAATCACGGCAATTTCAACCGTATCGCCGCCGTCGCCGAGGGGCAGGCGGCGGCCATCGGCCCGGTATAGGCCGCCGACAAGACGGTAGATCCCCGGCTCCAACGCCGGGTCAAAAGCCAGGCGATGCTCATCGCCCACCACTTCGCCGGGATGCCAGTAACCGGTGGGATACCATCCCCCGACCGGCGGGGCATCAAACTGCTGGACGATCTCGCCTTCGGCATCCAAGAGGTGAAGGAAAAGGGTGTAATCGTCGTCCAGGGCGGCGGGGCCGACCTGCCAGACCAGGTTCAGGGTCGCTTCTCCGCCCGGCTTCATTTCCCCCACCAGCCCTCCCAGGTACAGGGTCACCGCATCACCGAAACGGCCCAGCGGCGGGCCGGGCGGCAGTGGCTCTTCGTAACCGCCTACCCTCACAAAATCCAGGACAAGACGTGGGACGACCTCTTCCAGGGTGCGCGAATCGTACAGCCCCACATCCAAGCGGTAGCGGTCCGGCGGCAGGTCGGCGGGCAGGGCCAGGGAGTAACGGTCGGGGAAGGGCTGGCTGCGGTCGGAGCGGGGCCACCGTTCGACGGGGTACAGGCCGCCCAGCAAAGGCGCATCATGCCCTGCTACCCCTTCTTCGCCCCGGTTGACCAGATGGACAAAAGCGGTGAGAGGTTCTCCGGACGCCACTTTGCCCGAACGCCAGCGCAGGGTAACGGTCAGAGTCTCGCCGGGCCGGGGGCGGTCGTCGCTCAGGGCAAAACCGGCCAGCACCACCGGGCCTTCCCAGGCAGGCCGGTCAAAGGATCGGTCCACGGCGGGCGGCGACTCCGCCGGGCGGGAACGGAAGACAAAGACGTTCCCCTCAAAGGCCAGCAGGTCGGATCGTTCCCAAAGGAGGCGCAGATAGGAGGGGCTGAAATGGCGGTTCAGGCGCATTTCGTCGGCGACGAACCATAGGTGGGCGTGGGCGTCCAGGGCCTCGGCCAGGTGCCGGGGGGAATCGAGCAAGGGCAAGCCGGTCCAGGCGTCCACCCGCCGTCCGTTCTCTTCAAAGACCAGGGCTTGTGCTCCTTCCTCCACGGCCAGGTAGTCGCAGTGGCCCAGTTGGGCAAAGGCCGCCGCCGGTGCGATGGTGGCCAGGGCGTCGCCTTCGGCCCATCCTGCTTCGACAAAGGCCAAAGCACGGTCGTATCCCCACTCGTGGCGGGTTGCTGCCCGTCGGGCAGAAGGGACGGCTGCCGCAAAGGACAAGGCCAAAAGGCCCACAAGCAACGGCCAGGCCCACCGACGGCGGGCCGATAACGCATACAATCCGCCGGCCACTCCCTCGGCGGCCAGGAAGAAGAAGGGCAACAGGGGGAAAAGGTAGCGGGGCGCTCGCCAGCTCACCCCGATCAGAAACAGGAACTCAAACCAGACGAAAAATACAGGAAAGAGGAGGGAAAGGAAAGGCCGTTTCCAGGGCAACCCCCGGCGGCCCGGCCCTTTCAGCAGGAGCCAGATCAGGCCGACGCCCACCAGGAGGGCGGGCAGGAGGCGGTTAGGTGCGGTGAGGAAAGGCAGCAGCAGGTCTTTCGCTCCCGCCAAAGGGTGGGTGAGGTCCACGAAGGAACGGGGTGCGGCGGCAGGGATCGCGCCCTGGGGGACCATCAACCCGTAGAGGAGCCAACGGGCTGCAACGGCGACGGCTACCGCTCCGGCCTGTACCCAGACGACCGGCTGCCGGAGCCAGTCCCAACCCCGTGCCATCAGGGCCAATAGGGCAAAAGGGGGCAAGAGCAGGAGGATGAGGGGTTGATCCACCAACGCCAGGAGCAGCAAACCGATGGCTGCCCAGCGGGCGCGGGGTCGGTCACCCGCCACCGCCCCTCGGTACCAGGCCAAAAAGGCCAGAAGGACCAACAGTTGGAGCAGGGCATAGGTCCGTGCCCTTCCACCCCACAGGATCGCTTGGGAATCCAGGGCCAACCACAGAGCGGCTAAACCGAACGGCGGGCCGGGAAACAGCCGTCGGGCGGCATAGACCAGCAGGGCCAGGGTGAGCAGGCTCAAAGCCAGGCTCGGCAGCCGGGCCACAAAGGGGGAAAACCCGGAAGCCAAAAGCAAGGCCAAAGCATCCAGGTAGGTGTAGAGCAAACCCTGGGTATAGACCGCACCCGCCGGGAAGCGGGGCAATCCTCCGATCAGCACCTGCCGGGCAGCCCAGATGGTGGTGAATTCATCAATGTACGGGCCGGCCTGCAAGGCATAGGTCAAGCGCAAGGCCAAGCCTGCCAGCAGGGCCAGGGCCGCCAAGCTATAGCCAACCCAGGTTACGCAACGCGCACGGCTCATGGGCTACCCCACAGGTTGCACGATTCCGGCTTGCACACCGCCCGGCACGGGCCACAGCCTTCCCCCTGGGGCAAGCACGTTCGCCGGATTCCGCGCCGCAGGGACGGTGCGCCGATGAGCATGTCAGCTCCCCTTCCGGGCCACAAAGGCCAGGCCGTGCCCCCTTGCCCCCGGTCGGTCATCCGACCGGGCGGCCAGGGGGTAAAGGAGCAGGGAGGAAAGCATGTAAAGCAACCGTCCCGGCCCGGCAGAAGGGTTCAAGCCACGTAGCAGGTGAAAGGCTTCGTATTGGGCCGCGCCCACGCCGCTCAGGTAGGGCCGCACCTCCAAGACGGCCAAGCCCAGCTCGGTGAGGCGTCGGCCTAGCCCGGTGCGGGTGTATCGCCGCCGCACGGCATAGAGTTCGTCCAGGCGGGTGTCCAAAGCGGCGGCCAGGTCGGCTCCCGGCAGGACTTGGGGGCGCAACAACCACCGCCGGAGTCTGGCGGGCAGGCGTTCCAAGAAGCCCAGGGCCAAGCCGTGCTCTGCACCGTCCACGGTGAGATAAAGGAGGCCACCGGGGCGCAAGGCGCGGGCCATCGCTTCCAGGGCGGCTTGATCGTCGGCGATATGCTCCAGGACGCAGTTGCAGATCACCAGGTCAAACTGCCCGTCGGCCAGGGGCAAGGCCGCGCCGTCGGCGGCGGCGTACAAGGTGCGCCCATCCAGCCCCAACCCCTGGGCGGTCCGGCGGGCGGCAGCCAACGCGGAACGCGAAAGGTCGCAGCCGATCAGTGTGGCCCCCCGGCGGGCCAGATCCAGGGAGTAGAGGCCATGCCCACACCCCACGTCCAGCACGCGCCAACCCGCCACCTGCCGCAACCACGGAGCCGCCAAGCGCAACTCCAACGCCCGCATCAGGTTGAGATAGCGCAGAAAGGGCAACAGGCGACGGGCCAGGGGAGACGGCAAACGGGCAAACCACATTCCGAGGCTCATCTCTTACCCTCGGAACTGCCCGGTTCAAGGCTCTTGCCCTCCATACTCAAGGCCGTCCCCTTGCGGTCAGGGGCAGGTAGACCGCGTAGCCGCCTACTGCTGCCGAACCCAGGCGCACCTCATCCAGCAGCACCGCCGGACTATCCGAAACGACAAAGGTTAGGGTCAACGGTGCGCTGACCAACCCCGTCATGTCAAACCACACGTGAGTCCACTCGGCCTCCGAGAAGGTCACGGTATAGGTCACGGGCGGGGAGAGGAGGCTTTGGTTCGCCAGCCGGACGGTCAGGGCGCCGACCGGTCCGGGCGTTTCCAGGCGGGCCATAAAAGAAAGAGTCGGCAGGGTGATCGGCAGCGTGGGAGTGAGGAACTGGCTCAAGGATGAATTCTCACCACTGCCGCCCAAGCGGACCGCGCTCAGACCGGTGTGGGCGGTCGCGGTCAGGGTGGGCGGGGCGGAACCGCCGATCTGCCAGCGCCCCCAGGTCCCGGCCTCAAAGTCGCCGTCGTTCACGGCGTCGTCCTGGGGCGGCAGGATGAATTCCAGACCGTCCACATGATCCGTCACCGAAACAGCCCGCATCGGCAAGAGAGAGGCATAGCGATCATCACGGCCAACGGTGATGGTGTAGCTGCCGCTCGCCGCCAGGTAGGTCACAAATCCGCCCGCCGGTTCGGCGTCGGTCGCCAGGGCCGCGGGGGAGAAATCTACCTGGGCGGCGACGACCGCCTGCCCCCGGATGTTGCCGACGCGGCCACGGACCGCAAAACGGGCGGGGATGGTCTGCACCTCATCGGACCATGCGCTCCAATTGCCCGCCTCATCACGGGCTTGAACGCGGAAGTAGTAGGTCTCGCCGTAGTGGAAAGGCGAGATGTCAAAGTCGTCGGATGTGAGGGAGGTTGCGGTTTTCCAATCGGTCCAAACGCCCGATGCACCGATTTTGTACTGGACGTTGTAGGCGGTGACGGCAGAGCAGGTGTCGCTGCCGCTCCAGCTCACCCGGAAGGGGGGCAATTGGGCGACGGGCATGGCATCCATAGACGCCTGGGGCGGATCGCCGTCGGTGATGATGGTGTAGAGGGGATCGCTCCATTCCCCCACATTGCCGACCAGGTCGCGGGCGCGGACGCGAAAGCCGAGTATGTCGCCGAACCGATCACCCGTATAGCCACTACCGGTCGCCGTGGTGTTGACCATCCAATCGGTCCAGGCCCCGCCGTTGACGTTCATCTGCACGTCATAGACCAGTTGGTCGGCGGGGGTGAGGTTATCCTGCCCACTCCAGGTTACGTTTCCCACGCCGCATTCGGTCTGGGCGGGCAAAGAGGAAACCCAAGCGGTAGGAGGTTCGGTTTCCTCGTTGAGCCAGGAATAATAGCCGAGGATGCTTGCATACCAAGTATCGGCCAGCAGCTGCATCCCCGCGCTGTTGGGATGCTTGGAATCCCACATGAGCGATACCCAGTCTCCGTAGTTGAGGAAGGCTTGCCAGTTGTCGGCCAGGGGCACGCCTTTGGTCACAGAGACGCCGCGGATGTAATCGTTCATCACTTGGGTATCGTTGTACCACCCGTCGGTGCGGGGGATGATGGTGCTCAACCAGGGACGGATCCCCTTGATGTCGGAGTGTTTTTTGAGGATGTCAATGATGATGGCCAAGTCCTCGGCCACCTCGCTGGGCGGGCGGTCGTGGGTCACATCGTTGGTCCCTTCCATGATGAGGGGAAACTGAGGCAGATATAGTTCCGCCTCATCTCCGATCCGCTTCCGCAACCCGCTCACCTTTTCGCCGGGGATGCCCCGGTTGATGACCTCGGAAGGGGTGACACGGGTATCCAGCTTGCTTTCCAAACGACCGGGATAGTCCCCGACGGGGATTCCCGAATCGGGCGGATCTTCGTACCCTCCCCAGGTGATGCTGTCCCCCCAGGCAACGTAGCGGTTGTAGATGCATTGAACCTCCGGTTGGATGGGTGCGGCAGGCAGAATATCGGGTGTGATCGCTTCGGAGTCGCTCAACAGCCCATCGGATAGGGTTATCTCCGCAGGGCCGCCCGCGCCGGGCCGGATCACACGGGGCCGTTCGGCAACGATTAAGCGAGACGGCACATCTCCGTTCTGCCGGGAGACCAGCACCGGTTGTGTCCAGACCGCATCCATCCTGGTCGCGTAGGCCGTCCCCTCCAGGCGTCCTTCGACCGTCCAAACCAGATGCGGTCTGCCTGCATCGTCAAAGGCCAAATGGGGCCGTCGCTCATCCACCGCCACAGAGGGAGGCGAAGATACCATCTGCTCATCGCTCCAACGGCCGTCTGCCATCCGGTTGGCCACATGGATCCGCCAGCGGGCTTTTGCTCCCGCGCCGACCACATCTTGCCAAGCAATCCAGGGTTGCCCGTCGGCATCCAGGGCCAGGGAAGGCCAGACATCGGGGGTGTCGTCGGGTGCGCTCACCACCTCCTCGGCCGACCAGCCCGTACCATCCCACCGGCTGACAACGATCACATCGTCAAAAAGTCCTTCACTGCTGACCCAGGCCAACCAGGGCTTCCCGTCGGCTCCCACGGCCAAGCGTGGATGGGTGTCGTAGGCCAGGGGATCGGTGTCATCGCTGCTCACGCGGCGGGGCCGGGACCAGGTTCGGCCATCACCGGAAACGGCATAGATCTCGGTGTCGTTGCCGTCAAAGCCAACCCAAGCCAGCCAGAGCGTCCCATCGGGGGCGGCGGCCAGAATCGGTTGCTTGGCCGCAAGGACGCCATCCCCCGGCGGCACGGGCCGGGGCGTCGCCCAGCGATCTCCTGCCCACCGGCTGATATAAAGGCGACTGCGATCCGGCTCGGCTTTGGTCGCCGATGACCAAGCCAGCCAGAGCGTCCCATCGGGGGCGACGGTCAGGGTCGGCGCGCGGTCCCACGCAGCCGGGCGTCGACGGACCGGCCGGGGTTCGGTCCAGCGGCCCTCATTCCGGTAGCTGAAGAAAAGCGCGCTATCGCTTCCGTCATCCACTTCCCAAACGGCCCATAGCCGTCCTTGTTTATCCTGCACAGCGGCGAGTGACCGATATTCGGCAGGCCGGGGTGACGGCCCGGCAGCGGACCGGGAGAGGGCCGGGGGCGCCACACCTGCCGTCAAGGTGATGACCAGGATGATAGTCAGCACCCCATAGTTTCTCATCTCTGAATCCTCCATGCAAAGGTTTGCCGCCGCGGTGTCGGCCATCGGCCACAGGGCGCAGCCTCCACCGCCTATTTGGCTTTGGCCTGCCGGGCCTCTGCGGCTTGGTTGAAGAACCGGATCCGCGAGCGGACCGAGCCGGCCCCCCGCGCCAGGCGTTTGATGTCGGCCAGGCGACGGACCTTGAGGGCTTCGCCGACGATGTACTGGGGTCGGTAATAGTACTCGCGGTAGGCACGGATGCGGGCCTGTTCCACCTCTGCTGCGGTGAGCCAGGGCGTCTCGATGAGGGAAGATTCGGCGGTATAGTCGGCCCAATTCTCGCTGGTCAGCCAGCCGTTGGCCTTGCACTCTTCGTACAGCGCCGTGCCGGGATGGGGAATGGCCACGGCGAATTGGGTGCTGGAGGCGTTCAGCTCTTTGGCAAACTCAATGGTCTCCCGAATCGTTTCCTGGGTTTCGCCGGGGATGCCGAACAGGAAAAACGCTTGGGTTTTGATGCCCACTTGACGGGTCAACTCAAAGGCATGGCGCACTTTCTCCAGGGTGATGCCCTTTTTCATCCGCTTCAGCATCTCCGGCGATCCCGACTCGACGCCGTAGAGGATGTAGCCGCAGTTGGCGGCCTTCATCGCCTCCAACATCTCCCGGTCCACGGTATCCACGCGGCACTGGGCGATCCACTCCACCTCCTTTTCCAGACCGCGCTCAATGATGAGATCGCAAATATCCAGAACGCGCTGGCGGTCTATGGTAAAGGTGTCGTCATCAAAATAGATCTCGTCGTGGCCGTAGGTGCGCACCGCCTCTTCTATCTCATCCACAACATTCTTTGCGCTGCGGGCGCGGAACTTGTGGCCGTACATCGTATCGGGCCAAAGACAAAAGGTGCAGCGGTAGGGGCAACCCCGTGAGCTGACCATCGCCGTCGGATGACCGCCGCTGTAAATACCGGCCCGGTAGTCACCGCCTTTGACGATGTGGCGGGCGGGGAAAGGCATGGCGTCCAACGGTTCAAAGAGGGGGCGGTCGGGGTTGCGGCGAGGGTCCCCCTGGGCATCACGGTAGGTAAGGCCCAGCACGCCGGATAGATCGCCGCCGCCGTCCAGAGCGCGGGCCAGGTCGGCGGCGGTGTACTCAAACTCGCCCCGAATAACCGCGTCCACGGTGGGATTTTCGGCCAGAGTTTCCAGATCAAAGTAGGTCACGTGGGAACCCAGCAAAGCGACAAAGGTCCCCGGCGACATCTCTTTGATGGCTGCTGCCGTTTCCAGGTCAAACTCAATGCTGGGCGTGGAAGTTTCTATGAGGGCCAAACGCGGCTTCAGGTCGCCCACCTGCCGGGCGAACTCGCCGATGTCCAGCTCATCCATGATGGCGTCAATGAAGGATACCTCAAACCCGGCCTCCTCGACAACGGCGGCGGTGTAGGCCAGGTAGATGGGATATTCAATGTATTTGTCACTGCGTTTGTGCGGCCAACGCACATCCGACCTGGCCCCATAACCGGGGCCTGGCCAAGGCGGATTGGCAATGAGAACGCGCATACCCCCTCCTAATGCAGTTCTTCCGACTTTTGCTCGGAGCAGTATACCAGAAAAGGAAACATCGCGCAATACGCCACCCGCCGCACGCACCGCACGTATTTTTCTGAGATTCATCACACAAATTCGGAACCGATCTTACCGACCTGCTCCTTTGTTGATGGTATCATGGTCACAAGCCGGAGGGAGCGGACCGATCCACGGCCCACAAAGTGTGGTTTCAACCGCGATGTTCTGTAAGGAGGTGTCTGATGAACGAACAAGCCAAAAAACATGCCCTGCGGATGATCCCTTACGGGCTGTATGTGCTCGCCGCCGACGACGGTCAGGGGGTCAACGCCGCCCTGGTGAGTTGGGTCAGCCAGGTGTCTTTTAACCCGCCGCGCATCGCCATCGCCCTGGGCAACGAGACCGGCATCTGGCATCGGGTGCGGGCGGCGGGGGCCTTTGTCCTCAACGTGCTGGGGGCAGGGCAAAAGGAGGTGGCCGTCGCCTTTTTCCGGGGCGTCGCCGGGATGGAGGACGACCGCCTGGGAGGATACGCCACCCACAGGGGCGTCGTCGGCGCGCCCATCCTGGACGACGCTCCGGCTTACCTGGAGTGCCGCGTCGTGGAAAGCCTGAACGCCGGCGATCACACCCTCTTCCTGGCCGAGATCGTGGAAGCCGGGCTGCAAAACGACCTGCCCCCCTTGCGCCTGGATGATACCGAGTGGCACTATGGCGGGTAGCGCAAAGCAGGCCACTGCCCCCCTTCCCGCCGGATTGCGGTCCGGCGGGAGCAACTTTGAATCTACTGATTCTTGCCGAGTTGTGGTACAATAGGGCGACAGCAGGCAGGCAAGCAACCCTGAAATCGCCCCTTTGGGGCCGGGGGCCGGGCGCATTCGTGTATTCGCGCCCCATTCGTGGACGGCCCATCTTGGCGGTTCCGGAAATCTGAACCGCGAAGGCGCAAAGGGCGCAAAGGGAAGGAGAAAAAGCAAGAAAACCTTCGCGCTCTTGGCGTCTTGGCGGTTCCAAAATCTGAACCGCGAAGGCGCAAAGGGCGCAAAGGAAGGAAGAAAAAGAAAACCTTCGCGCTCTTGGCGTCTTGGTGGTTCCAAAATCCGAACCGCGAAGGCGCAAAGGGCGCAAAGGAAGGAAAAAACTGTAAAAAAGCCTTCGCGCTCTTGGCGTCTTGGCGGTTCCAAAATCTGAACCGCGAAGGCGCAAAAAGGAGTTAGGGGTTTATTTCCGAGGGAGGACGATGACGCAACCAACCGATTTCCTATCCCGTTTGCGGGCCGGGGAGGTCCTGCTGGCCGATGGCGCAACGGGCACGCAGCTTCAGGCGATGGGCCTGGAGGCGGGCCAGGCCCCCGAAGTCTGGCTCTTTGAGCGACCGGACCAGATCCGCGCCCTGCACCGGGGCTACATTGAAGCCGGGTCGGACATCATCCTGACCTGCACCTTTGGCGGAACCCGCTACCGCCTGGAAGGGCACGGTCTGGGCGAGCGGGTGTCGGAGGTGAACCGCCGCGCCGCCGAACTGGCCCGCGAAATGGCCGCCGCAGCCGGGCGGCAGGTCTTTGTCGCCGGGGATATGGGGCCGACGGGCCAACTCCTCCAGCCCTTTGGCCCCCTGACCGCCGAGGAGGCCGCCGACGCTTACGCCGAGCAGGCCCAGGGCTTGGTCGAAGCAGGCGTGGATTTCCTCCTCATTGAAACCATGAGCGACCTGCAAGAAGCCCAGGCCGCCATTGAAGGCGCCCGCCGCGTCGGCGACCTGCCCATCGTCTGCACCTTTAGCTTCGACACCCACGGGCGGACGATGATGGGCGTCAAGCCGGAGCAGGTCGCCCGCCAGATCGGCCCCCTGGTGGAGGTCGTGGGGGCCAACTGCGGCAAAGACCCCGCCGAGTACCCCGGCTTCTTGGAGGCGATGCGGGCCGCCGCCCCCGACGCCCTCCTCTGGGCCAAGCCCAACGCCGGGCTGCCCCACCTGGTCGGCGACGATGTAGTGTACGACGCCACACCGGAGGAAATGGCCCGGATCGCCCTGCAACTCCGGGAGGCGGGCGCCCAGGTCATCGGCGGCTGCTGCGGCACAGGACCGGCCCACATTGCGGCCATGGCCGCAGCCCTGCGCAAAGCGTAACGCAACCCGAAAAAATCCATCCTTTCGCCGCAAAGGGCGCGTTTGTGCCCTTGCGGCCAAAACCTTTTGTGCTTTCACAACCGGAGGCAACATGCTCGTCAACACCCTTCTCATCCGTCTGGGCGGGGAATCGGGCGTGGACAATGCCATCTCTGCCGGGGATGTGCTCACCCGGGCCGTAGCCCGCAGCGGCTACCACGTCCACACCTTCCGCACCTATCCCGCCGAGATCAGAGGCGGCCCGGTCATGTTCCAACTGCGAATCGGCGTCCACCCCATTCCCTCCCTGGGCGACCGCCTGGATGTGCTGCTGGCCTTCAACAAGGAAGCGTGGGACCTGCACCACGGCGACCTGCGGCCCGACGGCATCCTCATCTACGATCCGGATGCCATGACCGAGCCGGAGGGCTTTACCGGCACGGCCTACGCCATTCCCCTGGACCGGATGGCCAACGACCTGAACCTGCGCAAGGGCAAAAACCTCATCGCCCTGGGGGCCTTGAGCGCGCTGGTCGGCCTGGACTTTCCCAAACTGCGGGATACCGTCCGCGATATTTACGGCCGCAAACGGCCCCAGTTCATTGAAAGCAACCGCATCGCCCTCCTGGCCGGGTATCAGTGGGTGCGCGACCACATCCCGGAAGAGGCCCCCTTGCGCCTGGCCCCGCCCGACCCGGACCATGAACCGGGGTTGGTCATGTCGGGCAACCGGGCCATCGTCGCCGGGGCGTTGGCCGCCGGTTGCCGCTACTTTGGCGGCTACCCCATCACCCCCGCCACCGACATCCTGGAAGAGATGGCCCGCCGCCTGCCTCCCCTGGGCGGCGCGGTGCTCCAAACGGAGGATGAAATCTCGGCCATCTCCAGCGTCATCGGCGCGTCCATCGCCGGGGTCAAGGCCATGACCGCCACCAGCGGCCCCGGCTTTTCCCTGATGCAAGAGATGTTGGGCCTGGCCACCATGGCCGAAGTGCCTCTGGTCGTTGTGGATTCCATGCGGGCCGGTCCCAGTACCGGGATGCCGACCAAGACGGAGCAATCGGACCTGAACATTGCCCTCTACGGCGGGCACGGCGAAGCGCCGCGCATCGTGTTGGCTCCCCGCTCGGTGGAGGATTGCTTTTACCAAACCATGCAAGCCTTTTACCTTTCCGAAACCTTTCAGATGCCGGTCATCCTCCTCACCGACCAATCCCTTTCCCACCGCACCGCTACCCTGCCCATGCCCGATTGGACGCTGGTCCCCGTCGTCTCGCGGCTGCGCCCCGCACCCCACGAGGTCAAAAACTACCTGCGCTACCGCCTGACCGAAAGCGGCATCTCGCCCATGGGCATCCCCGGCTTTGACCCCACCCCCTACACCGCCACCGGCCTGGAGCACGACGAAAGCGGCGCACCCAACTATACCCCCCAGATGCACACCGCCCAATTGGACAAGCGCGGCCACAAATTTGAGATCGCCGCCGAGGCCCTCTGCGGCCTGGAGCCGCCCCTGGGCTGCCTGACCTACGGCGTCCCGGAGCAGGAGGCCCGGGTGGGGGTGCTGGGCTGGGGTTCCACCGTGGGCGTCATCCGCGAGGCGGTGGAGGAGATGGCCGCCCAGGGTTACCCCGTGGCCGCCCTGGCCCCGGCGGTCATCAACCCCCTGCCCGCCGACCGCATCCTTTCCTTCGCCCGCAACCTGCAGGCCATCATCGTCCCGGAGATGAACCGCACCGGCCAGTTCGCCGCCTGGGTCAAAGCCCACACCGAACTGCCCCTCATCTCCCTCAACAAATACGGCGGCCTGCCCTTCACCCCGGCGGAGATTCAGGCCAAAGTGAAGGAATACCTGACCGCGCCCAAAGCGACAAAGGAGGCAACCGATGGCTAGGAAAAGGCGCAACTACAAATCCCACGTCAAACCGACCTGGTGCCCCGGCTGCGGCGATTTCGGCCTGCTGGCCGCCCTCTACCAGGCCATGGCCCGCCTGGACCTGGACCCCATGTACACCGTTGTCGTCTCCGGGATCGGTTGTTCCAGCCGGTTGCCCTTCTTTGTGAAAACCTACGGCTTCCAGACGGCCCACGGGCGGGTGCTGCCGGTGGCGACCGGCGTCAAGATCGCCAACCCGGAGCTGACGGTCATTGCCGTCGGCGGCGACGGCGATGGGTTCAGCATCGGCGGCAACCACCTGATCCACGCCGTGCGCCGCAACCCCGGCATCACCTACCTGGTCATGGACAACCGCATCTACGGGCTGACCAAAGGCCAGACCTCGCCCACCTCGCCCCAGGGCACAAAGACCAAATCCACCCCCTACGGCTCCCCCGATATGCCCATCAACCCCATGGCCTGGGTGCTGACCGCCGGGGCGACCTTCGCCGCCCGTGGTTTTTCCGGCGACCCCCGTCGGCTGACCGACCTCATCGTCCGGGGCATCCAACACCCCGGCTTTGCCTTTATCCAGGTGATGAGTCCCTGCGTCACCTTCAACAACACCTATGCCCGGTGGCGGGAACTGGTCACGGAGCTGCCGCCCGACCACGACCCCACCGACCGGATGGCCGCCCTGGCCCAGGCGTTCCGCGAGGATGCCATCCCCGTCGGCATCTTTTACCGCGAAGCAGACCCCCGCCCCGCGCTGGAAGAACATGTCCGCGTCGCCGACCATCCCCTGCGGACCGAAAACCACAGTTTTGACGTGCGATCCCTGCTGGAGAGCTACCGCTGATGGACACCTACCTGTTCGCCGGAGACAGCTTGACCGAGGGCGTGTACGGCGAAAGCTACGTGGAGCGCATCGCCCGCGCCCTCTACCGGGGTTGGGCCGGATTGGAAGGCGAAGTGGTCAACGCCGGGCGCGGCGGCGACACCATCGCCGCCCTGCTGGACCGCATTGAGGAGCCGCTGCGCCGCTACCAACCCCGGTGGGTGATTTTCGCCATCGGCCTCAACGATGTCTGGTTCCCCTGGCTGGGCGAACACAGCATCGGCTGGCGGCTTTCCAACGCCTACCGCCGCCTGCGGGGGCGCACATGCACCACCGACCTGGACCGGTTCGCCGCCGCCTACCGCTCCCTGGTGGATACGGCCCGGACCGTGGCCGATGCGCGGGTGCTGGCCTGCACCTTGCCGCCCATCGGCGAGCAGCTGGCCGCGCCGGTCAACCGCCGACTGGCCCGCCTCAACGGCGTCATCAAACATGTGGCCGCCGACCGCCGCATTCCCGTCGCCGACGTGTGGCAGGCCTTTGTGGAGGAGCTGGCCGCCCGCCCCCGCTCCGCCCACTATATGCCCGGCGAATGGCTCTTTGCCTGGCTGGACCGCCGCCGCTTGCGCTCCCCCGGCGTCACCCCCGATTCGGTGGCGGAGCGCCGCCACCTGTGGCTGACCCTGGACGGCATCCACCTCAACAGCCGGGGGGCCGACCTGTGGGCCAAAACCGTCCTGGCGGCCCTGGCCCAGGCCAGGGGAACCGCCGTCGCCGACGCGCCCTCCCTGGCCCGCCGCCTGGACCTGCCCTGCTTCCGGCAAGGACCGCTGACCGTCTGCCACTCGCCCGGCTGGGAGGCCCGCGCCCAGGAGGTGAGCGTCCCGTTGGCCGAAGATTACGAGCGGCTGGCGGAGCTGACCGCCGCCCGGCCCACCGTCCACCTGGCCGTGCTCCATGCCGTCCACTGGAAGCAGAGCGGTTGCCCTTCGCCCTACCCCGCCCCCGCGCCCTGCCGCGAAGGGACCGAAGGCGCGGTCCTGCTGCCCGACGCCTACCCCCAAGATTTCCTGCGGGCCATGCACCTGCCCGAAGCGTTGGCCGCCTGGCCCAGCCGCCCCCCCTCCCTGATGGAGCTGACCAGCCTGGCCCAGGCCACCGCCCTGGCCGACCTGCTGGGCATCCAGGCCCTGGCCCGCCTCTTTTTGCAGGAACTCCAGGTCGCCCCCGCCGACCCGGAACTGGGCCGCCTCTTTGCCGCCTATCTGACCTATGCCGTCCTGCGCAGCCGCCGGGACGCAACCGCCGCCTCCCTGGCTTCCGGCTGGGAAGCGTGGACCCAGGTGCTGTTCCGCGCCGGACACCCCGAAGGGCAGGTGCGCCACCAGGCCCAGGTGCTCTATGAGCAGCACGGCGACGACCTGGCCGCCGACCTGAGCAGCAGCGCAGGGCAGGATCGTCGCAAGACCCTTCGGGTTTTGGAAACCCGAAGGGTCTGAGGTTGCCAGCCACGAAGGGCCGCAGGGTGCAGTTTGAACGATAGCACAAAGAGGAGGAGGAGGAGTCCATGTCCGGCGAGTCACCGCAATACAACATCACCGCCATCCGGGACCTGTTGCTGGCTGCCTTCACCGCCAAAGATCTACGCGCTCTCTTCCTTTTTACCGAAAACCCCGCCCTGCGTCCCTTGACCCAGGAATTCGGCCCCAACGATGGCCTGGCGGCAATGGTAGCCACAACCATCGAATTTTGCCGCACCCGCGCCCTGCTGCCCGACCTGCTGCGCGAGGTGGAAAAGGAACGCCCCCGCCAGTACGCCCGCTTTGCCGACCGCCTATCCGCTGCTCCATCCGCCGCTCCACCCGCCCCTCCACCCGCTGCTCCGACCTACCACATCCACATTGAACAGGGTCGGGGCATCGCCATCGGCGACAACGCTCAGGTTGTCATCGGCGACACATCCCGCCCGCCGGTCGGCGTCCCCTTCCAGGCCGCCGGACGGATGCCGGAGCACTTTGTCCCCCGCCCGGAGGTGGGCGAACCGCTCAAGGAAGCCCTCCTGGCCCGCCAACCCGCCGCCCCCGGCGCGTTGGTGGTCAGCGCGGTACACGGCCTGGGCGGCATCGGCAAGACGACCCTGGTCGCCGCCCTGGCCCACGACCCCGAGATCGTCGCCGCCTTTCCCGACGGCGTCCTGTGGGTGACATTGGGCCAGCAACCGGAACTGCTCCCCCGCCTGCGCGAGTGGATCCAGGCCCTGGGCGACTACAACGTTGACCCCTCCACCGTGGAGGGAGCGAGCAACCACCTGCGCACCCTGCTCCACGACAAAGCCTGCCTGCTGGTGGTGGACGATGCC
>CAZQKE010000021.1:0-43077 GCA_964593865.1 uncultured Anaerolineaceae bacterium
CTGATGATGATCACCGGCGTCATGGTTTTTGGCGAACCGATAGACTACGAACGCTTGAAGGCGATGTTGCAGCGCGACCTGCTGCGTTTTGACCGCTTTCGCCAGCGCGTCGTTCCCTCCTCGTTGCTGCCCACCGGACGGTTCGCCTGGGAGGATGACCCAGATTTTGATATGGACTATCATCTGCAACGGGCTACCCTGCCGCCCCCCGGCGATCAGGCTGCCTTGCAGGAGCTGGTCAGCCTGCTGGCCAGCACCCAGTTGGACCTACGCCGCCCTCTGTGGCAATTCCACCTGGTGGAAGGCTACGGCGACGGCTGCGCTCTCATTTGCCGCCTGCACCACTGCATCGGCGACGGCATGGCCCTGGTCTACGTCCTCCTTTCAATGGCCGAAACCGGCCCTGATGCCCCCTGGCCCCTCATCGAGCCGCAGCCGCCGCGCCGGGCAAAAGCCGCCCCTTGGCGCCGCGTCACCCGCCCCCTCCGCGCCGCCGTCCGGGTTGCCGGGCAGGCGGTCCAAACGGCCTGGCGCGAATGCGAAGCCACCCGTGCCGATCCGTCGCGCCTGGTCGCCGGGGCCAAAACCGGCCTGCGCGGGGCGGCAGCCGCCGGTCGCCTGCTCCTCCTCTGGCCGGATCCAAAAACCGCCTTCAAAGGGCCTTTGGGCGTGGCCAAGCGGGCCGCCTGGACACAGCCGATCCCGCTTCCCCAGGTAAAATTCGTGGGGAAGACGCTGGGGGGGACGGTCAACGACGTGATGCTCACCGCCCTGAGCGGCGCATTGGGCCGCTACCTGCGGGACCGGGGGGAACGGGTGGACGGCCTGAACGTGCGGGCTATCGTTCCCGTCAACCTGCGCGAACCGGGCACAGAATCGGAACTGGGCAACAAATTCGGCCTGGTCTTTCTGGCCCTGCCGGTGGGCATCGCCGAGCCGGTGGAGCGGCTGCACACCCTCAAAAAGCGCATGGATGCCCTAAAGGGTTCGCTGGAAGCCCCCGTCGCTTTCGGCATCCTCTCCGCCATTGGCAGTGTGCCCAAAGCGGTCCAGGATTTGGGCGTCAACCTTTTCGGGATGAAAGGCACGGCGGTTGTCACCAACGTCATGGGGCCGCCTATCCCCCTCTACCTGGCCGGTGCGCCTTTGGAATCGCTCATGTTCTGGGTTCCCCAATCGGGCCATTTGGGGATGGGAATCAGCATCCTCAGTTACAAAGGGGAAATTCTGATGGGCGTCATCACCGACGCGGGCTTGGTCCCCGATCCGGAGGCCATTGTGACCGCTTTCGACGCCGAATTTGAGGCATTGGTCCGGGCCGCCCAGGAAGCCCAGGCCGCCCCCAGCGTGGAAAAGATGAACGCCCAGCTGGATCAAGCCCTCGCCACCCTGGAGACCATCGTCGGGGAAAAGGAAGCGGCCCCGGAACGTTGTCAGGCCCTGACCAAAGCGGGGACACCCTGCAAGAACCGCCCGCTGCCCGGCTCTCGCTACTGTCGGGTGCACCAACCGGCGGAGCAGATCACAGAGTAGGCCAATGGGTGGCGAGCAATTCCTCAATTTGTGCTTTCTGCTCGGCCAGGGCCGGGTCCTCGTGCAGGGGGACACAACGGTCCAGTTCAATCTGATCGGTGGTCAGTTTGAGGGCAAAGTTGAAGCAGGTCTCTTCGCCGCATTGCTTGCAGTTGGTACGAGGGAGCAAGCGGTAAAATTCCAGAGGTTGACGGCGGGGATGGGTTGAGTCGTCCGGTTCTATCTCATCCCGCCGTTCCCAGGTTTGGTTGACCAAGTTCACCAGGTATTCGATCATCTCCCGCGCTTGCTCCCGGCTCTCCAGGTCGTCAACGGCGATGCGATCGGGCCAGAAGCCGATGTTGTGGGTTTTGTACCGCCAGGAAAGGGAGGGGCGAGCCGGAATGTAGAGGGCACGACTCAGCGTGGCGTTGAGGTACGGCAGCACATCTCGGATGTCTACGTCCAAATGGGCGATTGCTTCGTATTCAAAGTGCTCTGTGCTATGGGTGGCAATGGAGATCTCCAGATCGTACGATTTGATCAGCATCTGCATCCTCCTCGGTTGCCCAAAGTGCGGAGCGCAAATTATACCACAAAGGTAACGGCTCCACCAGAACAGGCGTGATCTCGGCGTGCGCCGGGACCGTGGGAGGGGGACACCATGGCAATAGAACCGATCATCATCGTCTCGGGGCTGCCCCGTTCGGGGACCTCAATGATGATGAGGATGCTAGAAGCAGGAGGCGTGCCGATCTTGACAGACCACGTCCGTACTGCCGACGAAGACAATCCCAAAGGCTATTACGAATTTGAGCGGGTCAAACAGATCGCCCACGACAAAGCATGGCTCCCCCAAGCTCAGGGCAAGGCGGTCAAGATGATCTCCGCCCTGCTCAAACACCTACCGGCCGATTACGAGTACAGGATCGTTTTTATGCAACGCAATATCAGGGAGATCCTGGCCTCCCAGCGGCAGATGCTCCTCCGCCGGGGTGAGCCGACCGATGGGGTGTCCGATGAGCGGATGGCGGTTCTGTTCACCAAGCATCTAAGTCGGGTCCGCGATTGGCTGAGCAAGCAGCCCCACATGCACGTTCTGTACGTCCACTATGGCGATGTACTGGCCGATCCCCTCGGCCAAGCCCGGCGAGTCGCCCATTTTTTGGGTGGTACGCTGGATGAGGAAGCGATGGCCAGAGTCGTGGATCGCCGCTTGTACCGGCAGCGGTACACCCCGGCCTAGAGTTCCATTTGACACATTCCCCTACTTGCGGTATCTTACCCTCCACGCTCACCCATGTCAACAGGAGAGGATCGGAATGAAAAACATCTTGTGCATCGGTGCGGGCTATGTGGGCGGCCCTACGATGGCCGTCATCGCCAAACATTGTCCCGAATACCGCGTCGTCGTCGTGGACATCAATGCCGAAAAGATCGCCGCTTGGCAATCGGAACGATTGCCCATTTACGAACCGGGCCTGAAGGAGATCGTGTTCAGCGTCCGGGGGAAGAACCTCTTTTTCTCCACGGAGATTGAGCGCAACATCGCCGAAGCGGACATCATCTTTGTCAGTGTCAACACACCGACCAAGACCTTTGGGCGTGGCGCGGGCAAGGCCGCCGACCTGCAGTACTGGGAAAAGACGGCGCGACAGATCGTGGAAAATTCAACCTCGCCCAAGATCGTAGTGGAAAAGAGTACCTTGCCGGTGCGCACCGCCGAGGCAATGGAGCGTATCCTCAACTCCAACGGGAGGGGCATCTTTTTTGACGTGGTCTCCAACCCCGAATTCTTGGCCGAAGGTACGGCCATCCGGGATCTGGAACAGCCGGACCGGGTACTCATCGGTGGGCGCGAAACCCCTTCCGGGCGCAAGGCGGTCCAGGCCATTGTGGACATCTATGCCCATTGGGTTCCCCGCGAGCGCATCATCACGACCAACTTGTGGTCCAGTGAACTTTCCAAACTGGCAGCCAATGCTTTTTTGGCCCAGCGCATTTCCTCCATCAACGCCATCGCCAATCTGTGCGAAAAGACGGAAGCCGATGTCAGCGAAGTAGCCCATGCCATCGGCACCGACAGTCGCATCGGCCCCCGCTTCTTGCGGGCCAGTGTCGGCTTTGGCGGTTCCTGTTTCCGCAAGGATATTCTCAATCTGGTTTACCTGTGCGAACACTATGGCCTGCCCGAAGTGGCTGCCTATTGGGAACAGGTCGTTCGCCTGAACGAATACCAGACCTCCAATTTCGTTACCAAGATGGTGGACGCCATGTTCAACACCGTGGCCGATAAGCGTATCGCTTTGTTTGGTGCGGCCTTCAAGGCCCACACCAGCGATACTCGCGAATCGGCGGCCCTTAAGGTCTGCCGCGACCTGTTGGAAGAACATGCCCTCGTCGTCCTGAACGATCCCCGCGCCCTGGAGAATGCGCGCCAAGACCTGGCCGACGTAGCAGACCGGGTGATCTTTGAGCCGGATCCTTACGCTGCTGCCAAAGGTGCCCACGCCGTCGTCATTCTGACCGAATGGCCTCAGTATGCCGAGCTGGACTATGAAGCCATCTACGACAGCATGGTCAAGCCGGCCTTCATTTTCGACGGTCGCAACATCTTGGACCGTCACAAACTGCATGATATTGGGTTCAATGTTTACGCCGTGGGCAAGCCCCCACTCACCCACTTTGAGCAGTAGAAACGTCTGCGGAAAAGTTATCCCCGTATCACCGCCCGACGCACGGTGGCCGCCTCCACCCGCTCCGGCACCACCCGGACACCGATACCCGGTCCGGTGGGGACGGTCATCGTGCCGTCGTCATTGAGGGTGAAGGCCGGTTCCACGATGTCCTGTCGGAAATAGCGGTCGCTGGCCGAAATATCGCCGGGCAGGGTGAAACCGGGCAGACTGGCCAAAGCGACGTTGTGCGCCCGGCCTACCCCCGTTTCCAGCAGCCCGCCGCACCAAACCGGAATATCCCAGATGCGGCACAGGTCGTGGATGGCGCGGGCGACGGTCAGGCCGCCGACGCGCCCCGGCTTGATGTTGATAATGCGCCCGCTATCTAGCACCAGAGCTGCCCGCGCTGCTGCCAGGGAGGGTATGCTCTCATCCAAGCAGATGGGGGTCCGGAGCTGCCGCTGCAAGGCGGCGTGGTCCACCAGGTCATCATAGGCTAACGGCTGTTCAATCATCATCAGGCCGAATTCATCCAGCGCGATCAATGTCTCCGCGTCGTCCAGGGTGTAGGCCGAGTTGGCGTCGGCCATGAGGGGGATGTCCGGGAACTGTTGGCGTATTTGACGTACCACCTCCACATCCCAACCCGGCTTGATCTTGATCTTGATACGGCTGTAGCCCTGCGCCCAAAAGGTTTCCATGCGTTCCAAAAGAGCCTGCACCGAAGGCTGTACGCCGATGCTCACCCCCACGGCCACACGCTCCCGCACGCCGCCCAGCATCTGGGCCACCGATTGTCCTCCCGCCCGGCCCAGCAGGTCCCAGACCGCCGCCTCCAACCCCATCTTGGCGATCTGGTGGCCGCGCACAGGGGCCATCAGGCGGGCCGCATCCTCCGGCGCGGCGACCTCCTGCCCTACTACCAACGGTCCCAAAAAGTCGTGGAGCACATGCCAGCAGGTTTCCACCGTTTCCGCGGAATACCACGGCCCGGCTGCCGTCGCCGCTTCCCCCCAGCCGGTCAGTCCTTCTCCCCGCACGGCGACCAAAATCGTCTGCCGGTCCTCCTGACGACCGAAGCTTGTCTCGAAAGGATGCACCAGGGGGAGTTGCAGATGCCGGATCTCAATCTGTTCAATGCGCATGACCGGCTCCTATGCAACGTTCTCGCGGACAAAGCGGACGATCTCATCGGTGGGCGTGCCGGGGCCAAAGACGCCTTTGATGCCCATTTCGTGCAAAGCCGGAACATCTTCATCGGGAATGATGCCCCCGGCGACGACCAGCACGTCGTCCATACCATACTCGCGCAGCAGTTCCATCACGCGGGGAAAGAGGGCCATGTGCGCTCCGGAGAGGATGGACAGCCCTACAACGTCCACGTCCTCCTGCACGGCTGCCTCGGCAATCATCTCCGGCGTCTGGCGGATGCCGGTGTAAATGACTTCCATGCCCGCATCGCGCAGAGCGCGGGCGATCACTTTGGCCCCCCGGTCATGGCCGTCCAAACCCGGCTTGGCAATCAGCACCCGGATCTTTTTATCTGCCATTTGGTCCCCTCCAACCATCATTCATTGCTGGAAAACCCATCCTTGACAACAAACCTATTACCGAGTACAATGACGTTGCGTGACCTAACCGGCCCCAATGGCTGGGGCGGCCGCGCCCGGCGCCCGCTGTCAAGCGGGCTTTTTTTGCATCATCACGTCCCGATACAACAACATCGCCGGACTCTTGCGTCCCGGATCGCCGGACTCATCTACATACGGCAAATACAAAAGCTCGCGTCTTTCAAAGATCTCGTCAAAGTTACATTTGTCTTATGCAGATGCTTGGGTTCGTCCGGCCAGCCCCAGTTCCGGGGCAATTTCCTGCATCGCTTGCAGGACCAGCGGCACGTGCTCGGTCCACAGGTCCACGCCCAACGCCTCGCACGCCTCCTCAATCTCCCGGCGGTTGACCGCTGCCGCAAAGGAGCGATCTTTCCACTTCTTTTTGACGGAGCGGATCTTGGTGATGTCGCGGATGTCTTTGCTGGGGCGCACCAGGGCTACGGCGACCAAAAAGCCGGTCAGTTCGTCCACCGCGACCAGTGTCTTTTCCATCAACGTTTCAGGACGAACGCCGGTGTATTCCCCGGCATGGGAAAGGACGGCATGGACGATTTCCTCCGGCCAACCCCGCTCCCGCAGAATGCGGGCGCCGACGACCGGATGGCCCTCCGTTGAAAGGTCGGGGTAGCGTTCGTAATCAAAGTCGTGGATCAAGCCCACGATGCCCCAGAGCTCCTCATCCTCACCGAATTTGCGGGCATAGGCCCGCATGGCCGCTTCCACGGCCAGCATGTGGTGGATCAGGTTGGGCTTGTGGGTAAATTCGTTGACCAGCTCCCAAGCATCTTGCCGCGTTTTCATTGAACCCTCCTTGAAGAAATTTCGTACACGCCGTCCGGTCAGGACACCCTGATCGGTCATACGTCCAAATTCCGCACACTCCGGGCATGGGTTTGGATGAAGCGTTTGCGCGGAGGCACGCTGCTCCCCATCAGCATATCAAAAGTGCGGTCGGCGGCGGCGGCGTCCTCAACGGTCACCTGCAAAAGGGTGCGCTTTTCGGGGTTCATGGTCGTTTCCCATAATTGTTCCGGGTTCATCTCTCCCAACCCCTTGTAGCGTTGCAGGGTGACTTTTTGCCCCTTGAGCTTCCGGAGCACTGCCGCTTGTTCTTCTTCACTGTAGACGTAAAAGTGCTCCCGCCCGGTGCTGATGCGGTAGAGGGGCGGTTGGGCGATAAAGAGATGGCCTTCTTCAATGAGCGGCTCCATATAACGGAAAAAGAAGGTCAGCAACAAAGTGCGGATGTGGCTACCGTCCACATCGGCATCTGTCATGATGATAATCTTGCCGTAGCGCAGACCGTCCATGTTGAACTGCGCTCCGATGCCGGTCCCCAAAGCGGTAATGATGGCTTTGATCTCGTTGTTGTTCAAGATGCGGTCCAGCCGGGCCTTTTCCACGTTGAGGATTTTGCCGCGCAAAGGCAGGATGGCCTGGAAACGCCTATCACGGCCCTGTTTCGCAGAGCCGCCTGCGCTATCGCCTTCCACGATGAAAATCTCCGTTTTGGATGCATCCCGTTCCGAGCAATCGGCCAATTTGCCCGGCAAGGTCATGCTTTCCAACGCGCTTTTGCGGATGATCAGGTCACGGGCCTTGCGGGCCGCCGCCCGTGCCCGCGAGGCGGTAAGGCACTTTTGTACGATCTTGCGGGCCTGTGAGGTGTTTTTTTCCAGGAATTCGGTCAATGCCTCGCTCACGACCGATTCGACCTGGCCGCGCAGCTCCGCATTGCCCAACTTGGCTTTGGTCTGGCTCTCAAACTGCGGGTCGGTCAGTTTGACGCTGAGGACCGCCGTCAGGCCCTGGCGCGTATCCTCACCCGAAAAGTTGGGGTCTTTTTCCTTGAGCAAGCCCTTGCTGCGGGCATAATCGTTCAAACTGCGGGTCAGCGCAGAGCGGAAACCGGTGAGGTGTGTCCCGCCGTCCACGGTGTTGATGTTGTTGGCAAAGGCGAAAACCGATTCGGCATAGCCGTCGGTGTACTGCAAGGCTGCTTCAACCAACGTGCCGTTGACCTGTTTGGCCACGTAGATCGGAGGGTGGAGCACCGTCCGGTTCTTGTTCAGGTAGCGGACAAAGGCGGCGACTCCCCCTTCAAAATAGAAAGACATTTCCCGGTAGGCCGGTTTGCCCCGCACCGGTCGCTTATCCACAAAGCGGATGGTCAACCCCCGTGTCAAAAAGGCCATCTCCCGGAAACGTTGCAACAGCACGTCATATTTGAAATTCAAGGTTTGGAAGATGGTCGAATCGGGCAAGAAGGTGGTGCGTGTGCCGGTTTCCTTCGGTTTGCAGCGGCCTATGACCTCTACCGGCGTGACCGGTCGCCCCCGCTCATACCGTTGGCGGTAGATCTTGCCTTCGCGCCGAACCTCTACTTCCAGCCACTCCGAGAGGGCATTGACCGCCGAAATGCCCACACCGTGTAGACCGGAAGCCACTTTGTAACCGCTGCCGCCGAACTTGCCCCCGGCGTGGAGGATGGTATGGACTACCTCCAAGGTGTCCATTGGCGTACCGTCGGGCTTTTTCTGGGTAGGGTGGGGACCGACGGGGATGCCCCGTCCGTTGTCCATCACCGTGACCGTGTTGTCCGGGTTGAGGGTGATCTCAATGCGGTCGCAGGCACCGGCCAATGCCTCGTCCACGCTGTTGTCTACGACTTCGTAGACCAGGTGGTGCAGGCCCCGAATATCGGTAGAGCCGATATACATGCCGGGGCGGCGGCGCACCGCTTCAAGGCCTTCCAAGACCTGAATATCTGTGACTTGGTAGCTGGGGGATGTCTTTTTCGCCACCGTCGCCTACGCCTCAATGACGAGTTCCGGGGTTTCCCGTGTTGCTTGGGCCTCCACAAGGGTTTGCAGCTCGGCCTTGATGCGACCAAGATCGTCGCCGATGATCCTTTTCTGTTCGGCCCATCGGTCACCCACTTCCTCCGGCGGGATGAGGTCTAGGACCAGATACCGCTCGCCGGTCGCATCCTGTCGTTGGCTGAAGAAAGGCATCTTTCCGGTCAGCAGGCGGACCCCTGCCACCATCGCAGCAACGGCGACGATGGGCGCGGCCAGGCCGACCGCCACCCCCAGGAAAAAGTGGTAGAGCAGCGCAACCAGGTTGAAGGCCAGGCCCCACACCGTTAGGGGATTGTTCTTACCCATTGCCGTTCCCCCTTTCCTCAGCGGTCGACGGTTGTTCCTCCTGGGCCAGCTGCGAGCGGAACAGGGCCACGATCTCATCGGGCGTTATCAGCGTCACCGTCGGTTTGCCCTGGGCCAGGTCGAGGGAAACCAATTTGCCCGTGAGCAGGTAGGTCAACGCCGTGGCACCGGCGGCGGCGATGACGGCCAATCCCAAAATCAAGCCCGCATAGAACGCCAGTCGTTTCAAAAATCCCATGCTCGGACCTCCCTTCCGATGCGGCTGATGGACATTGTACTAGAAAAACCGACGGAGGGCAAAAATTCCTCCGCCACGGACGATTCTAACAAAACTCTAACATTGCTCTAGCATTTGTCTAACGTTTCGCGGCTACAATGCAGGGATGAAAAATGGGCAGCGTAGACGAGGAGTGGGGATCATGCAACAACAGCCTGTGTGTGCAAACTGCGGCATTGTCATCCGCTGGCAACCGACCATTGTGGACGGCAAAACTTACTGCTGTCTGGGTTGCGCCCAGGGTGGGCCGTGTGAGTGTGATTATGATAATCTACCCCAACCGGGCGAAATGCGAGCCATGATGCTCCACCCTGCCCAAAAAATGGAGATCAAAAAGGCAGAGGGGGGATGAAATGTTCATTTGGGATCCAAGATACCTACTGTTCGCCTTACCGGCCCTGCTGCTGGCCTTCTATGCCCAGTTCCGGGTCAAGTCGGCCTACGACCGCTACAGCCGCAAGCCGAATCGCCGGGGTCTGAACGGTTACGAGATCGCCCGCATTCTGTTGCGCAGCGCCGGGCTGGATTTTATCCGTGTGGAGCAAGCACCGGGCCGGCTCAGCGACAATTACGATCCGGGGAAAAAGGTTTTGCGTCTGTCCAGAGGGGTTGCCGAAAGCCGGTCGGTGGCCTCCTTGGGCATCGTCGCCCACGAAGTGGGCCATGCCATGCAAGATGCAGCCGGATACGCGCCGCTGCGCCTGCGGTCGGGTCTGGTCCCGGCGGTTCGCCTCGGCTCTTGGCTGGGGCCGATCATCTTCTTCGTCGGCTTTTTCCTTTCCGGCCTCACCGGCTCGACGGCCATTGCCTGGTTGGGGTTGTTCCTCTTTGCCGGGACGGTCGTTTTTGCGTTGGTCACACTACCGGTTGAATTCAACGCCAGCAAACGGGCTTTGCAGCTTTTGCAAACCTACCGGCTGGCCGACGGCCAGGAGTTGCGGGAAGCCAAACAGGTCTTGGATGCTGCCGCCCTCACCTATGTTGCGGCGCTGGCCCAAGCCCTTTCCACCTTGCTTTACTATGTCTTTTTGCTAACCGGTTCTTCGCGGCGGGACTAAAAGCGGGCCGAGATGGACGATTCCCCCCGTCCATCTCGGCCCTTGCGATTCCCCCGGTCGGATTCCGGGTTGCAGGCTCTGCGCCGTGGGGACGCCGGTGCGCCGACGTTCGCGCGTTACCTCCGCGGCCTCGGCGGCTTATTGTTCCTTTTCCAACTCTTCTAGACGTTGGTTGATGGCATCAAGCTGACGCCGGAGCGCTTCGGCCTGGCCTTTGAGCCAATTGCTTTCCTGCTCCGCGCTCACCGGAGGAGCATAGCCCCCCCAGGCCGGGGCATAACCGGCGCGTGCCCAGCCGGGCAGCCCGGTGGCGTAATAAGCGTGACGCCAGCCACGCCCCAGGCCCCAGCCCCGACCACGGCCCCAACCCAAGCCCAGGCCGCGACCGGGGGCCGGATTCATGTACCCCGGTGCGCCATACCCGGCGCAGTAGCCCAGGCCGCGTCCCGTGCGGGGACCCAAGCCCATCGGTCCGGTTCCGTCTCCTGCAGGCATGTTCTCACCTCCTCTCCGTGTTCAGTGATATTCTCCCGTGCCTTCCCGCATGTGCCGATCGTAGATGTCCAAAAAGTAGCGGATCGCGTTCTCCGTTTCCCGCAAATAGGCTACCCATTCGGCCAGGTAGCGATGACCGGCCTGGGTCAGAAAGTACACCCGCCGGGCCGGACCACCGGTCACGGATGTATCCCATTCGGAACGCACCAACCCGGCGGCCTCCAACTCGCGGAGAGTACGGTACACCGGCCCGGAGGCGATCCCCCCCAGGCCAAAAGGCTTTAAAGCACCGACCAATTCGTAACCGTGACTGGCCCCCTGATGCAGCAGCAACAGCAGGACCGGCTCTAGGAAGCGTCGGATCGCCCCGCCGCCGAACGGCCCTCCTCCGCCGCCCCGCCGGCGTCTCCGTTTTGGCACAGGCCCTCCTCTACAATGCTAATCTATGTACAATTTGTACCTAGCAGCAGTATACCACAAGTCTGCGGATTTGTCAAGGGGTTTTCGGGAAAAATCCGCAGTAGAAACGCCGAGGGCACCGAGATCTACCCATTTCCCTCCGCGCCCTCGGCGTCCCTGCGATGGAACCGGCAGTCGCCCTGGGGGAAAAAGCGAGCCGCGCCGTTACGGGAACATTCGCACCCGTTCGGCGCGGATGGCTTCCAAACTGGTCCGCAGCGATTCTTCATCCCCGTCCTCCAAGAGACGGGCCAGATAGGCCAGATGGGCCTGGCAGGTGGTCACCGCTTTGAGCACGTGCGCCCGATTGGTCATCAAGATATCAAGCATCATGGTCACATCGCTGCCGGCCACCCGCGAGGTATCGCGGAAGCCCCCCGCGACGATCTCCCAGGCCGCCGGATCGGGTGAAGTCAGAGTGTCGGCGGTGGCGACCAGGGCGCAGGCCAGCAGGTAAGGCAGATGGCTGAGGGTAGCGACCAGGGCATCCTGCCGCGCTGCCTCCAACACCAAAGGGGTGGCGCCCACAGCCCCGGCCAGGGAGCGGCCCAGTGCCAGGGCCGCTTCCGAAGTGCGCGCCAGGGGAGTGAGGATGAAGGTCCGTCCTCGGTAGAGGTTCGGATCGGCGGCCTCGACACCCGATGTCTCTTTGCCGCACATGGGGTGCCCGCCCAGGGGTTGGACATGGGCGGGCAAGCGTTCCATCGCTTCGACGATGCGGGCTTTGGTGCTGCCCAGGTCCAGCAGCAGGCAGCCCGGCGGCAGCAGAGGCCCGATCTCGTCCAGTTGGCGTAGGATGACGCGCACCGGCGTAGCCAGGACGACGACATCCGCCGCACCCACCCCTTCGGCCAAATTGGTGGTCCCTCGGTCAATCAGGCCCCGCGCCAGGGCTGCGGTCACCGTCTCGGCCCGTCGCGCTACGCCGACGACGGACCGGCATTTCCCCCGCAGCGCGCCTGCCAGGGAGCCACCCATCAACCCCAGGCCTACCACCGCTACTTGTGCCTCTTCCAGGGTCTTTATCATGGCTACAGCTCCCGACCCACGGCCTGGGCTACGGCCCGTAGCTCGTCCATCAAGCGGGCAAAGGTGTCCGGCTTGAGGGATTGGGCACCGTCGGACATGGCCCGGCTTGGATGGGGATGGACCTCTATGATCAAGCCGTCGGCCCCGGCAGCAATAGCTGCCCGTGATACGGGGCCGACCAGTTCCCATTTGCCGGTCCCATGGCTGGGATCCACCACGACGGGCAGATGACTTAGCTGCTTGAGGAGGGGGACTGCACTGATGTCCAGGGTGTTGCGGGTGTATTTTTCAAAAGTACGGATGCCCCGTTCACAAAGGATTACCCGGTCGTTTCCGTGGGAGAGGATGTATTCGGCGGCCATAAGCAGTTCTTCCACGGTAGACATCATGCCCCGCTTGAGGAGCACCGGGCGTTGGGCCTCGCCGACGGCGTGGAGGAGGGCATAGTTCTGCATGTTGCGCGTGCCGATCTGCAAAATATCGGCATAGGTTGTGACCAGGGGGACCTGCTCCGGGGCCATAACTTCGGTGACGACGGGCAAACCGGTCTCGCGGCGGGCCTCGGCCAGGAGCCGCAGGCCCTTTTCCCCCAATCCCTGGAAGCTGTAGGGCGACGTGCGGGGTTTGAAGGCCCCGCCACGCAATACCTGCGCTCCGGCCTCCTTGACGGCATGGGCCGTCTCCAGGAGCTGCTCACGGCTCTCCACGGCGCAGGGACCGGCCATAACAACCACCTGTTTACCTCCCACCGAGACGCCGTTGATAGGCACAATCGTATCGTGGGGGTGAAAATCACGGCTGGCCAGCTTAAAGGGCCGCAAAACGGGCACGGTCCGTTCTACTCCGTCCAGCCGTTCCAGGGGGCCGGGATCCAGGGGACGGCCGTTGCCGATGATGCCGATGATGGTTCGCTCTTCCCCTTCCGAAATATGCACCCGGCAACCCAATTGCTCGATGCGGGCGGTCACGTTGGTCACCTGGGCGCGGGTGGCACCCGGTTTCATCACAACGATCATGGGATCACCTCCATTCATTTTCATCCTCACCGGGCAAAGGTGTGGTCGCTGCCGGATAAGAACCCAGCAACTTGACGAACGACGAACGCCGCAACAGGCCCATGATGGCTGCTTCGCATTCGGGGTCCCGGCAATGGCCCTCAAAATCCAGATAGAAAATGTATTGCCAGGGGCGATTGGGGCGCGGACGAGATTCAATCTTGGTGAGGTTGATGTGCCGCCGGGCAAACTCACCCATGCATTCGTACAAGGCACCGGGCAGGTGACGGGTGGTGAAAACCAGGGAAGTCTTGTTCCGCTGAGCGCGAGGCGGGTCCTGGTGGCCCAGGATGAAGAAGCGGGTGTAATTGTAGAATGTATCCTCAATGTCATAGTCCAATTCATCCAGGCCGTACACTTGCCCGGCCAGACGGCTGGCGATGACGGCTACGCCCGGTTCTGGATCGGCGGCCAGGTCGCGGGCCGCCCCGGCGGTGTCATAAGCACTGCGGGGTGTCCAACCGCGATTGCGCAGATAGCGTTTGCACTGGGCCAGGGCTTGTGGGTGGGAACGAACCGTGTGGATGTCGTCCGGGGTCACGCCCGGCGGCGCGAGCAGGGCATGGCGCACCCGCAGGATCACCTCGCCCCAAATGCGCAGGTCATGCTCCAGCAGCAGGTCGTAGGCCCGATTGATGGAACCGGCCGTCGAGTTCTCAACCGGTAGTGCGG
The DNA here is from genome assembly GCA_964593865.1 of uncultured Anaerolineaceae bacterium. Lineage (GTDB taxonomy): Bacteria > Chloroflexota > Anaerolineae > JAAYZQ01 > JAAYZQ01 > CAZQKE01. Next base: position 14,016 of record CAZQKE010000021.1, read on the forward strand.
CAAAGTCCGCCTGGCCGGATTCGACAGCCTCAAAAATGTCGGCCAGGCCGGGGCAGGGCAAGGTTTGGGCCTCGGAGCCGAAAAACCGGTAGATGGCCTCTTCGGAATAAGCCCCTCGTTCTCCTTGAAAAGCGACCAGCGTCATTTTTCCCTCCTCCTCAATGTCGGACCGCGTCCTCATTTTCCAGATCGGGGCGTAGTGAACGCGCCCCCCGCAGGTAGACATGGCGCACTGCGCTCTGCGGCTTGGGTGTGTTCCAGTGGATAAGCACGCGGATGCAGCGCGGCAGGCTGCCCGGCACCGGGATCTCTTGGGCATCTAGCAGGGCGACATGCTGCCAGCCCAACTCCCGCGCCGCTTGTGCCGGGAAAGCGGCGGTCAAGTCTGGGGTTACGGTGAACAGAGCACTGGCTACGTCCTCGGCTGCCAGGTCGTTGACGGCGATGATGCGGGCCAACAGCTCTCGTGTGGCATCCAGGATGGCGGTGGCGGTGTTGGTCTCCACCGTCGTCGCGCCCCGAACTCCTCGACAGGGCATCTTTCACCTCCAACGAAAAAGGCGCGGAGCCGTTGGCTCCGCGCCTTTTGGGTCTCGATCGGCCTAGATTACCGGAGACAAGCCCTCCCAAAGGCAGGACAACGGCCCGATGTCGGGATGACATCGTAGCCAAAATAAAAGTAGCAAAACTGCCCGCGCGTAGCTTGTTCCCGGTAAAGCCAACCCGACAAGGTCGGCATCCAGGCTGCAATCAAAACGGATGAGAGAGACACTACTTTGCTCCTTTCCGGTCGGCGGGCATCATACCACAGAACCGCCCCTTTGTCAAACCGGGTAAAACGGTTATGGGAAAGCAATGGGGAGATGATGACGCACCTTGTCAAACTCAAGGGCAAAAGTGGACAGCCCGGCCAAATGGTGGTATACTTGCCCCGTTCTGCTGACCAATCTAACTCGAGGAGGAGTGCATGACCTACGAGGATTTGCGCGATGAACTCTTTCGTCGCAGAGAGCAAGCCCATTTGGGGGGCGGTATCCAGGCCATTGAGCGACAACACGCCAAAGGCAAAATGACCGCCCGCGAGCGGATCGAGAAGCTTCTCGACCCCGGCACGTTTCAGGAAATAGACCCTTACGTCACCCATCGTCACAGTGCCTTTGGCCTGGACAAGAAACGGTTCCCCGGCGATTCGGCGGTGGTCGGCTTTGGCCGCATCGACGGGCGTAAGGTTGCCGTCGCTGCCCAGGATTTCACCGTCATCGGCGGCTCCTTTTCCGAAGTGCAGGCCCAAAAGGTCTGCAAAGTCCTGGACCTGGCCACCGCTTCCGGGACGCCGTTCATCTCCCTCAACGATTCGGTCGGCGCCCGCATCCAGGAGGGAGTCTGGGGGTTGGCCGGGTACAGCCGCCTCTTCTGGCGCAACACACGGGCCAGCGGCGTCATCCCCCAGATCAGCGTTATGCTCGGTCCCTGCGCCGGAGGCTCGGTCTATTCGCCCGGCCTGACCGATTTCGTCATCATGACCGAGGGCATCAGCCACATGTTCCTCACCGGCCCGGAGGTGATCAAGACGGTGACGGGCGAGGAGGTGGATTTCGAGACGCTGGGTGGGGCGCACGTCCACGCTACCATCAGCGGTGTGGCCCACTTTGTGGGCGCGACCGAAGAGGAATCCTTGTCCATCGTCCGCAAACTGCTCGGCTATCTGCCCTCCAACAACGCCGAAACCCCGCCGCGCCTGACGCCCGACGACGATCCGGCCCGTGCCGACCCGGAGCTGGACACCATCATCCCCCTGAGCGACACCGAATCCTACGACATGCGGCAGGTGATCGCCCGCGTCTTTGACCTGGGGAGCTTTTTCGAGGTCCAGGCCGGGTTTGCCCCCAACGCCGTGATCGGCTTTGCCCGGTTGAACGGCGAGGTCGTGGGCATCGTCGCCAACCAACCGGCCTGGATGGCCGGCGCCCTGGATGTGGACGCTTCGGACAAGATCGCCCGTTTCATCCGTTTCTGCGACGCTTTCAACATCCCCCTGGTCACGTTGGTAGACTGCCCCGGTTTTATGCCCGGCACGATGCAGGAACATCGGGGCATCGTCCGCCACGGGGCCAAGATCGTCTACGCCTATTCGGAGGCGACGGTCCCCAAAGTGTGCGTCGTCACCCGCAAGGCCTACGGCGGGGCCTATATCGTGATGAGCAGCAAGTTCATCCACACCGACCTGGTTTACGCCTGGCCCACCGCCGAGATCGCCGTGCTGGGGGCCGAAGGCGCGGTCAACATCCTTTACCGCAAGCAACTGGCCCAGGCAGAGGACCCGGAGGCGATCCGCGCCGAGTTCATCGCCCAGTTCCGCCGGGAATTCGGCAGCCCTTACGCAGCAGCGGCCAGCGGCCATGTGGACGATGTCATCCTGCCCAGCGAGACGCGGGCCAAGCTGATCGCCGCCCTGGACTTTTTGCGCGACAAGCAGGCAACGACGCTGCCCAAAAAACACGGCTGTATGCCGATGTAACGCCTGGGAGGGGAGGCTGCTCATGGAAAACCTGTTGGTCGTTTCGCTGCTGATCACCGTGATAGGCATGACGTTGCTGTTCATCGCTTTAGCCATCCTCTACGGCATGATGTACCTGATGACGGCGGTCCTGCGGGACCCGGCTCCCGCGCCGACCGAGGCTGCCGAGGAGCCGACCGGCACGGAGCAAGAACAACCCGCCGTCCTGCGGGCGGCGGCCATCGCCGTAGCCCTGGCCCGTGCCCAACAGGAAACGCCGGGCGTACCCCCGGTCGCAGAGACCGGGGGTGGAGACGGCAGCCGCTGGTGGCTGCTGCACCACATCCGCCGCCTGACGGCGCAGCCGGCCGGAAGCTAAAACGCAGACCGCAGAGGACGGAGAACGATTAAAAACTCGGCATTTGGCCCTTGTGAAATCTTGGGAATTGGAGAGTTCAATGAAGCACTACCAGATTACGCTGGACGATCAAACCTTTGATGTCAAGATACTGAGCGATCCCCGCCGGGAGCAGGTGAAGGTGGAGGTCAACGGCGAGGCCCTGACGGTGCGCGTCAAGAGCATCGCCGAGGCGGTCGCCGTCGCCGACATTGCGCCGCCACAAGCCCCCCAGAGGCCGGAGCCGACCGCCGCCGCGCCCACGGGCAAGACGGTGACATCCCCCTTGCCGGGCGTCGTCAAGTCTATCGCCGTGCGGCCCGGTCAGAAGGTGGAAGCCAACGATCCCTTGCTCGTCATCGAGGCGATGAAGATGGACAATGTGATCCGCGCCCGGCGGGCGGGCGTCATCGGCACGATCTTTGTCTCCGAGGGCCGTCAAATCGCCCACGGCGAGGCCCTGTTGGAATATCAGGAATAGGAGGGGAGCCGTGGGCGGAATCGATCTGAGCGGATTGTGGAGCGGATTGGGGACCATCACCTGGCAGCAGGTGGTCATGGTCGCCGTGGGCGGGTTTTTGATGTACCTGGCCATTGCCAAAGATTACGAACCGACGTTGCTGCTGCCCATCGGCTTTGGCTGCATGTTGGCAAACCTGCCGGTTTCCTCCTACCTGCTGGGGCCGGAGGGCTTGTTCGGCGTGCTGAAAAAGGCAGGCATTGACACCGAGCTGTTTCCCTTGTTGATCTTTTTGGGGGTGGGGGCCATGATGGACATGCGCCCCCTCCTGAGCCAACCCATCTTTGTCCTGATGGGCGCAGCCGGACACCTGGGGATCTTTGTGACGCTCATGGCGGCGGTGGCCATGGGCTTCAACCTGGCCGAAGCGACGGCCATCGGCTCCATCGGGACCATTGACGGGCCGACGGTCATCTATGTCGGCTCCAAACTGGAGCACCTGTTCGAGACGCCGGGCCTGGCGGCGGCGGTGGCCGTGACCGCCTACTCCTACATGAGCCTGGTTCCCGTCATCCAGCCGCCCTTGATGCGCCTTTTCACCACCAAACGGGAGCGCATGATCCACATGGAATACACGCCGCGCCCCGTCTCCCAGCGGGCGGTCATCCTCTTTCCCATCCTGCTGACCCTGTTCGCCGCCATCTTTTTGCCCCAGGCCGCGCCCCTCATCGCAACGCTGATGTTGGGCAACCTGATGCAGGAATCGGGGGTGGTGGACGGTCTCAGCCGCACGGCCAAAGGGGCGATCACCAACACGGCCACCCTCTTTTTGGGGCTGACCATCGGCTCGACGATGCAGGGCGAGGCGTTCCTCAGCATCGGCACGCTCAAGATTCTGCTTTTGGGGCTGGTCGCCTTTGCGGTGAACACCATCGGCGGCATCCTGTTCGGCAAGTTGGTGTGCGTGCTTTCGGGCCGCAAGATCAACCCCCTGGTCGGGGCGGCGGCCATCAGTGCCTTTCCCATGAGCGGGCGGCTGGCGCAAAAGATCGCCTTGGAGGACGATCCCCACAACTTTATCCTGATGCACGCCATCGGGGCCAATACCGCCGGGCAGGTGGCATCGGTCATTGCCGCCGGCGTGCTGATGGCCCTGGTCTTTCCGGCGTTGGGGGCATAAGAGGAAACGAGGGGCCGTCCGCGAGTGCGCCCGAATACGCGAATGGGAGCGGGCGTATTCGCGCGCCGTGTTCCGTTCGTGGACGGCCCGCAAGGTACGGCTTCAACCGCTGTTTTCTCTGCGCAGGTTTGGAAACTTGCGCCACCGGGCCGAGGAGGCCCTTTTGAAACTTGCCCAACCGAGGGTGCTTGTGGTATACTCATAATACATCAGACCTGATAGGTCCTCACAGAGCGGGAACGCCCCTGGCCGGGAACCTGTCAGGTCAAAAAATTTTCAGGAGGGAGAACAAATGCGACTGGATCCACCGTGCAAAGTCACCAGGGACAAAATTACCTTTGATGTCAGCGAGATCGAACCGATCCTGCGCGGACCGGCCATGAAACTGGAGCCGTATCCGCCGTCCTACGTGGAGCTGCGAGATGGCTCCAAGATGGTCATCCGCGAAGCCCGACGCGAGGAAGCGCCCTTGATGCTGGAATACGTGATGAAGGTCATGCAAACCGATCACGACTTCTATGACATTGTGGGCGCCCGCATCTATGCCGAAATTCTGGGCTGGTATCGCCACCGCCTCAAAGACCCCTACACCCTGGTCGGTCTGATTGACGGCGAATGGGTGGGCTTTGCCAATGGGCGGCTGATGAACAAGGACATCAACATCAGCCTGCACACCATGGCCCTGCGGCGCGGCCTGCGCATCGGCGCGATCATGTACTACGCCAAAGCCAAGTATGCCTTTGAAATTCTGGGCAACAAGGAGTGGTGGGCCACCTACGAAAGCTACAACGGCTGGAAACGCTGGGGCGTGGGCATGGCCCAGCCGTCCTACCCCTGGCCCGATGTCCAGCACGAGTTGGGCGGCGCGCGGGTCTACTACATCACCAAAGAATATTGGGAAACGACCGTAGCCGACTACCTGGAGCAGCTGACCGGCGCCCAGATCATGCGCCCCGTGCCGGATGACCTGTGGGAAAAGAACAAAGGCACGCTGCGCCTGCCCAAAGATGTCACGGTCTAAAAGATAAACCACGGGGGCATGGAGTGCAGGCGGAATTCCTCCGATTCTGGGTGCTCCGTGTCTCCGTGGTGAGGATCACCGGGGAGCGAGCGGTTATTTTCCAAGAGCGCAAAGGAGGAGAATCATGCGGAAGAACGTCGTTGTCCTGTTGATTATCGTAGCGGTGCTCATCGCCGCCTGTGGCGCACCGACCGCCGCGCCGGAGCCGACTCAGGCCCCGGAGCCGACCCAGGCTGCGCAGCCGACCGAAGCGGCGCCCGTCGCTTCCAACTACAAACTGGCCGCCATCTTTCCGGGGGTGATCACCGACGCCGACTATAACACGCTGGGCTACATCGGCGTCACCGCCGTCCAGACCGATCTGGGCGTGGACATAGCCTATTCGGAAAGCGTCGCCGTGCCGGACGTGGACCGGGTGATGCGCGAGTATATCGCCGACGGCTACAACATCATCTTTACCCACGGCGGGCAGTTCCTCAACCAGACCAAAGACCTGGCCGCCGAATACCCCGATGTTTACTTTATCGCCGAGTTCGACGCGCCCATTGAGGATGCGCCGCCCAACCTGTGGGTGATTGACCGCAACTTCCACGTGGGCTTTTACGCCATCGGCGCGGTGGCGGCCAAGCAGACCCAGACGGGCAAGATCGGCTACATCGGCGGCCTGACCCTGCCCTTCTCCTACGCCGAGGTTCACGCCATGGAGCAGGCCGTCAGCGACCTGGGCCTGGATGTGGAGATCAGCCCGGTGTGGGCCGGCAACTTTAACGACCCCACCAAAGCCCGCGAGCTGGCCGACGCCATGATCGCCTCCGACGTGGATGTGATCGTCGGCTCCCTCAACCTGGGCATGTTCGGCCTGTTTGAAGCGGTCAAGGGTGCGCCCAAGCAGGTGTGGGCCACGGCCAAATACACCGACAAATCCAACTTTGCGCCGGACAACTATATCACCTCCCTGCTCTACGACTGGGCCGGGCCGCTCAAGGACATTGTGCAAAAGATCATGGACGGCGAGACCGGCGGCTACTACCCCATGGGCTTTGATACCGGCGTCGCCATCCAGTTCCCCTTGCGCAACGTCTCCGATGAGCTGAACGCCGAGATAGAACAGATCGTGGCCGACATCCAGTCGGGCAAGATTGAGGTGATCAAGAACACCGAGCCGATAGAATAAAGCCCCGGACGCACCGCAGGGACGCCGAGAAAGCGGGGGAAGCGGGCGGATCCCATCGCTTTGCGGCGCAACCTCACCCTTCCGCAGGTGCAGGCGGACCGAATGCCCGCCGACCTGCGGAAGGGTGGGGCCGCCTGCGGATACGCCGTGAAACCCGAACGGGGGGGATGGCGTGTCCCTCCCGATTCGCGGGCGAAAGCCATAGTACCGTCAGGTGTGGCGCACCTGAAGGCGAGTGACATCCAATGACGGATACAATTTTGGAAATGCGGGGCGTGCGCAAGACCTTTGGGTCGGTCGTCGCCCTGGATGATGTCAGCCTGCAACTGAACCGGAACGAGATTCAGGGCCTTTTGGGCGGCAACGGCGCGGGCAAGACAACGCTGATGAACGTCCTCTACGGCCTCTACAAGCCGGACGCGGGCGAAATCTGGGTGCGGGGCCAAAAGGTCGAAATCCCCTCCCCCAAAGTGGCCATCCGGCACGGGATCGGGATGGTGCATCAGCATTTTTTGCAGGTTGAAAGCTACACCGTCGCCGAAAACATCGTCCTGGGGACTACCCTCAAGAACCGCCTCACCCTGAACCTGGAAGAGCCAAAACGCAAGATCCGCGACCTGGCGGAACGGTTCGGCCTGGAAGTAGACCCCGACGCCCTGGTAGGCGACCTGCCCATGGGCAGCCGCCAAAAGGTGGAAATCCTCAAAGCCCTCTATCGCGGCGTGGACATTTTGATCCTGGATGAACCGACCACCAACCTGACCCCCCAGGAGGTGGATTCGCTCTTTCAATCGCTGCGGGTGATGGTCGAAGCGGGGATGAGCGTTGTGTTCATCACCCACAAGCTGCGGGAGGTGTTGGGCGTTTGCGACCGCATTTCGGTCCTCCGCGAAGGGCGCAACGTCCTGACCATGAGCCGCGCCGAGGCATCGGAGGAGGCGTTGGTGCGGGCCATGGTCGGCGAGGGGTTGGACCTGGAACGGAGCATCCTCTTTTCCACGGCGGGGGATGTGCAGGCGGCGGCCAAGCCGACGGAGCAGGCCGTATTGCGCGTCGAGGGCCTGCGCGTCGTCGGCGAGGAGGGGAGACCGCTGCTTCAGGATTGCACCTTCCGGGTCCACGAGCGCGAAATTTTGGGCATCGCCGGGGTGGCGGGGAACGGACAGAAGGCGTTGGCCGAAAGCATCTTGGCCATCCGGCCCATCGCCGGGGGCCGGGTGTGGATCGGCGAGACGGACGTTTCCCAGGTTGGGACGCGGGACCTGCTGGCCCAGGGCGTGACCTACATCCCCGAAGACCGTCTACAAGACGGCTTTCTCCCCACGGCCAACATCGCCCAGAACCTGATCTTGGGCTACCAACGCCAGCCCCCTTACAACAGGAAGGGCTTTCTCGATTGGAAGGCCATTTTCGAGACGGCCCGCCGCCTCATCGCCGAGTACAACATCATGACGCCGGGAGTGGAGGAAACGGCGGCCAACCTTTCGGGCGGGAACATCCAACGGGTCATGCTGGCCCGCGCCTTTGCCCACCCTTCCCGATTGCTTGTGGCCCATAACCCAACGCGTGGGTTGGACATCCAGTCTATGGAGTTTGTCTATGGGCAGCTCCTGAAGCGAAAGGAGGAGGGCCAGGCTACCCTTTTGATCTCGGAGGACCTGGATGAGCTGCTCTTGCTGTGCGACCGGATCGCCACCCTGTACCGGGGGCGCATTGTGGGCATTTTGGATCGGGCCGAATTTGACAAATACGAGATCGGTCGGATGATGAGTGGAGTGGCGAGCCGTGAGTGAACAGGCAATGACATTTCCGGCAAAGGGCCGGGGGGTTGTCGGCAGGTTTCTCCCCTACCTTTTGGCCGTGGTGGCCGCCTTTTTGGCCGCCGGGGTCTTTATCGCCCTGATGGGCTTCAACGTGCTCCAAGCCTACGCGACCATCCTCTTTACTTCTTTCAAGACGCCCACCGGCTTTGTACAGACGCTCCTCAAATTCGCGCCGTTGCTGCTCCAGGCCCTGGCCTTTACCGTGCCCCTGGCCGCCGGCAAGTTCAACATCGGCGGGGAAGGGCAAATGATCGTCGGGGCCATCGGAGCGACGGCGGTGGGCATCCTCTTTGCCGGGCTGCCGCTGCCCCTGTTGCTGCCCCTGGTGCTGCTGGCGGGTATCCTCTTTGGCGGCTTTTGGGGAGCCATCCCGGCCTGGTTGCTCTATCGCTTTGGTATCAATGAAATTCTGACGACGGTGATGATGAATTTCGTCTCCTTCAGCCTGGTGGACTATATCGCCACCGAGGTCTGGCGCGACCCGGCGGCGGGGCATCCCACCACCGTGCCCATCGGCGCAGGCGGGGAGCTGCCGTTGCTGGTCAGCAGCCCGCCCCTGCACAGCGGCGTCCTGCTGGCCCTGGCCGTGGCGGTAGCGGTGTACGTTTATACCAACCGCACGGCGGCAGGGTATGAGCTGGTGGCCACCGGCGCAAACCCCCGCGCGGCACGGGTATACGGCATCAACGTCCGCCGCATGTTCCTCTTTTCCCTGATTTTGGGCGGGATGCTGGCCGGGCTTTCCGGCGCGGTGGAGGTGGCCGGAGTGCAACATCGGCTCATCGAAGGGCTGCAATCCAACTACCTGTTGCTGGGTCTCATCATCGGCCTCATTGCCAAAGGGAACAACCTGGCCGTGCCCTTTGTCGCCTTTTTCATCGCCGTTTTGGAGGTGGGGGCCAGCGCGTTGCAACGGACGATGATGATCCCGGTGGAAATGGTGTTCATCATCGAAGCGTTGGTGCTCCTTTTCGTCCTGCTTTCGGACGTGGTCAGGAGGCGGTAGGCCCATGGAACAGTTCGGCGTGCAATTTGTCAGTTTTGCCAAGCTCGTCATGCTGGCCCTGGTTCCCTACGTCCTGGCCAGCCAGGGGACAATGCTGGGCGGGCGGACCGGCCTGTTCAGCGTGTCCCAGGAAGGGATCATGCTCGTCGGGGCGTCGGTGGGCTTTTTGGGGGCCTATCTCCACGACGGCAACCTGCTCTACGGGATGCTGTTGGCGGCGTTGGTGGGCGGTCTGTTCGGCCTGGCCCTGGCCTATTTCACCACCACGCTCAAGATGAACCAGTTTGTCATCGGGTTGGCCCTCTTTTTCATCGGCCTGGGGCTTTCGACGCTGCTCTACAAGGTTGAAATCGGCGTCACGCTGCAGCCGCCCCTCATCCCCACCCTGCCCGACGTGCCGCTGCCGCTGCTGAGCCGCATCCCGGTGCTGGGCGAGATCTTTTTCAACCAGAACGTGCTGGTCTATTTCACCATCATCCTATCCGCCTTTCTGTACTACCTGCTCTACAAGACCGGCTTTGGCCTGAACCTGCGGGCGGTGGGGGAGAATCCCAAAGCCGCCGACAGCCTGGGCGTCAATGTGGCGGCCATGCGCTACGGAACGGCCATCGTCGGCGGGATGCTGATGGGGTTGGCCGGGGCCTATCTGCCCATGGTCTACACCGGGACCTTTACCGAGGGTATGGCCCAGGGCCGGGGCTGGATCGCCATCGCCTTGACCTTTTTCGGCGGCTGGAGTCCGCACCTGATCTTTTTCGGCGCGCTCTTTTTCGCCGGGGTGGAGGTGCTGGCCTTACGGGTGCAGATCGGCGGCTGGGGCATCCCCTATCAGTTCCTGTTGACGCTGCCCTACCTGGCGACGATCCTGGTCATGGTTTTTGCCTTCAAGCGGGTCAAAGCACCGGCATTCTTGGGACAAAACTATGACCGTGAGAAGCGAACTCTATCGTGATTCTGCACATGACACGGTCCGGCACAAGAAGGATGTGAATGGGCCGGGCACATTCACGCATCCGTATTCAATCGCGGACGGCCTGCGATTTTCAAGCAACTAATATAAAAATAGGAGGAAGTATCATGCGTTTGGAACCACCGGTCAAAGTTACACGACAGCAGTTGGTCATTGATGTTGCCGAGATCGAGCCTCTGTTGCGAGGTCCGGCCCTGGAGATGAAGCCCTGGCCACCGGCCACCATCCAGATCCGCGATGGCCGCACCATGTTGGTCCGCGAGCCGCGCGAGGAAGAGATCAAAACCTTGATGGAGTATGTCAAAAAGGTGATGGAGGTGGAGCACGACTTTTACGATGTGGTCGGGGCGCGGGTGTATGCCGAGCTGTTGGGCCTCTACCGCAAGCGGATCAAGGACCCCTACCTGATGATCGGCATGATTGACGGACAATTGGCGGGGCTGGTCAACGGTCGTCTGATGAACGAGGACATCAACATCAGCCACCACACGCTGACCTTCATGCGCGGTGGGCGTGTCGGCGCGGCTCTGTTCTACTGCAAGGCATATTACGCCTTTGAGATCTTGGGCCAAAAGGAGTTCTGGTCCACTTATGAGAGCTACAACGGCTGGCGCATCGGCGGCCTGGGCATGGCCCAGCCGAGTTACCCCTGGCCCGATGTCCAGCATGAGTTGGGTGGGGCCAAGGTGTACTATGTCACGCGCAAATATTGGGATTCAACGATCAAAAAATATGCCCGCCAGATGGTGGGATCGGACCTGAACTTTGACGTGCCGGACGAGATCCTGGAGATCAACAAGACGGTTCCCATGCCCGGCGAGGTGACGGTCTAGGGTCTTGCGTTCCGGTCGGGTCCTGGGCCTGACGCGTTCCTTTGGTGCTTCCCGGCGGGTCCATGACCCGCCGGGAACAGTTGGCAAGCACAGCTTCGGTGGATCCGAAATGGCTCCCGCCGGACCACGGCCCGGCGGCCCAGAACGCGGCCGGGGGACCGCTCTGAGCAAAGTTCAGGTCTACTGATTGTACACTTTACCCTGAAGGAAGGTAACTGCTCACCCTCCTGCAGGCTTGGAAGCGGTTTCAGGTTGAAACCGGTTGCCCTTCGGATAAAGCCGGCGATTTCAATGGGTTTTCCGGCCTGCAGGAGGGTCGGCGGAGTAGTAACGAGGAGGTTGGAATGGCGGTTATCAAGGCAGAAATTCGATCCGGGGCGTATTACGACTCGGTGATCCTGATGCAGTTGCAACGCGCTTTGGACGAGCAGCCCGGCGTGATTGATACCGGCGTGGTCATGGGGACCGAGGCCAACAAAGAGATTTTGGACATGAGCGATCTGCTGGTCCCCGAAGCGCAGGCTGCCGGGGCGGACGATCTGATCATCGTCCTGCGGGCCGAGGATGAGGCCGCCGCCGAGGCCGCTCTGGCCAAAGTGGACGAAATGCTCACCCGCAAGCGGGCCACCGGCGAACAGGAGTATCAGCCCAAGAGCTTGGAGACGGCGGCGGAGATGCTGCCCCAGGCCCATTGGGTGCTGATCTCGGTGCCCGGTCGCTACGCCGCCGGGGTAGCCCGTGAAGCATTGCGCCTGGACAAGCACGTGTTCCTGTTCAGCGACAACGTCTCCCTGGAAGATGAGGTGGACCTGAAAAAGCGGGCAGCCGAAAAGGGGCTGTTGGTCATGGGACCCGATTGCGGCACGGCCATCGTCAACGGCGTGGGATTGGGTTTTGCCAACCGGGTGCGACGCGGACCTATCGGCATGGTGGCCGCTTCCGGGACCGGCTTACAGCAGGTGAGCTGCCGCATCCACCAGTTGGGCGGCGGGTTGACCCACGCCTTTGGGACCGGCGGGCGCGATCTTTCGGAAGCGGTGGGGGCCATCACCGCCCGCCAGGGGCTGGACCTGCTGGCCCGCGACCCGGAAACGAAGGTGATTGTGCTCGTTTCCAAGCCCCCGGCCCCCCAAGTGGCCGATAACCTGCTGCGCCTGGCCCGCAAGGCAGGCAAGCCGGTGGTGGTGGATTTCATCGGCTATACGCCCCCGGCCCGGCGACTGGGCAACCTGCACTTTGTCCGCACCTTTGATGAGGCAGCGGCCCTGGCCGTTCGGCTGGCCCAGGAGCCGGAGGCCGAGACCGACCTGGGGCTGGACCGCTTTGCCCCCGGTCAACGCTACCTGCGCGGCCTCTTTTCCGGCGGCACGCTGGCCTATGAGGCCCTGCTCATCCTCCAGGATTACTTGCCGCGCGTTTGGTCCAATGCGCCGCTGAAAAAGGGCCACAACGTGCTCAAGAATTCGCTGGTCAGCGAGGAAAACACCATCGTGGACCTGGGTGAAGACGAATTCACCGTAGGCCGCCTGCACCCGATGATGGACAACGCCCTGCGCATCCAGCGGCTGCTGCAAGAGGCCGAAGACCCGGAGGTGGCCGTCATCCTCCTCGACGTGGTGCTCGGCTACGGCTCCCACCCCGATCCGGCCGGCGAGTTGGGACCGGCCATCGCCCAGGCCATCGCCAAAGCGAAAGAGGCGGGCCGCCATCTGGAAGTGGTGGCCGTCGTGGTCGGCACCGACCTGGATCCCCAGGACATGGAGAGCCAGATCGCTCAGCTCAAGGAAGCGGGGGCGTGGGTGGAGACGCGCAACGATGTGGCGGTCCGTTACGTGGGCGAACTGATCCAGGCTCTGAGCGAACGGGAGGCCCCGGCGGAGGAGAAGGAGGTCTCTCTGGGCAAGCCGGTGGACCTGGCGCGGATCAACCAGCCCCTGGCGGCCATCAACGTCGGCGTCGAATCGTTTGCCGAAAGCCTGAAGGACCAGGATGCCGAAGTGATCCAGGTGGATTGGCGTCCACCCGCCGGCGGCAACGAAAAGCTGGCTGCCCTGTTGGAACGGATGCGGGGGAAATAAAACGACGTTGCCGAAAGTGGCGGTAAGGATGTCCCAGTATCCCAAAGTACTGCAAGCGATCAAGACTGTGCGCTCCCAGATGCGCTGGAAGCCGGAGAGCGCCAACCGCCACTTGCAGAAACGGATACAACGGGGGCATCTACCGCCAACGGCTACACTACAAGATTACCACCGCATCATCCAGCTCGCTTTACGGGATAGAGCTGCCCGCGTATATCGCTACTGGTACAATCGTGTGCCCTATGTCGTCATAGTGACAAACGTTGAAGGTCAACAATGGCTGGTCATGTTTGCCTACGATGGATTACTTGAAACAGCCTTTGTGCTTGATCGACCGAGCCGCTACCTGAGCAAACCGGGCTTTGAATGGATTGGTTTGCTGGGAGAGGTGGACGATGAATTATAAAGATCTGATCGCGGCTTACGAAGTGGACGTGCAGTTTCCCGACGTCAGCGGCATGGAGCACCTGGATATGCTCATGATCCGCAGTGAGATTGCCCGTCATGAGCGCCACCTGTCGGATGAAGAGCGCAGACGTGTGCTGCAAGCCGATAGTCGGCTCCTTCAGCAAGCCGGGCGTTTCTATGAAGCGATCCAGCGTGTCGCCGATCTGGCCAGCTGGAGGCGCGATGAGAATATAGCGGCGACAGATTGGTGGTGGTATCTTGATGTAATCGCCCAATTGCCGGTATCTTTGCATGTGCAGCCCGGTCTTGAAGCTGCACACCTGGGCGCGTGATGCGCCCGGCAGAGTCACCGGATGACGGGCGTGGAGTATGTTGGGGAAATGCCTCTGGACCGAAGAGGGTCCGATGGGGTTGGGCAGATGCCAAGCCGAATGCGTAGGTTAGGATCAAGCCGAAAGAATAAATCGGTAAAGGAGATGCAACAATGGACATCGAAAAAGCAAATGCGTTGGCAGTTGAACGGATGATGGACGCCCGCCCGATCCTGATCGGGGTGGGCAAAGCCCGCGACGTGATCCCCGGTCGGGGCGACAAAGAGAACCTGCTGACCCATGCCGGGCCGCCCATTGAATGGGACCGCATGTCGGGGCCGATGCGCGGTGCGGTGGCCGGGGCGTTGATCTTTGAAGGCCGGGCCAAGACCTATGAGGAAGCGGAGAAGCTGGTCGAGGCCGGCAAGGTGGAATTCGCCCCCTGCCACCACTACCAGTCGGCAGGGCCGATGGCCGGGCTGATCTCGCCCTCCATGTCGGTTTACATCGTTGAGGACAAAGAGACGGGGCGCAGGGCCTTTTCCGGCCTGAACGAGGGCTACGGCAAGGTGCTGCGTTACGGGGCCTACGACGAGGAAGTCATCGAGCGGTTGCGCTGGCTGGACGACGTAATGGCTCCCATCCTCAACGATGCCTTGCAAGAGATGGGCGGCATTGACATGCGGGCGTTGATGGCCGAAGCGCTGCACATGGGCGACGAGTGCCACAACCGCAACAAAGCCGGTTCGATCATGTTCACCGCCCGCCTGGCTCCTTACATCACCCGCGTTGCCCCCGACCCGGAGACCGCTGCGCAGGTGATCAAGTTCATGGGCGACAACGCCTTGACGGTGCTCAACCCGGTCATGGCCGCCTGCAAAGTCATGGCCGATGCTGCCCACAACATTGAAGGCAGCACCATCGTTACCACCATGGCCCGCAACGGCACCGATTTCGGCATCCGCATCAGCGGCCTGGGCGACCGCTGGTTCACCGCCCCGGCCCCGCCGGTGGAGGGCCTTTACTTCCCCGGCTACACTGCCGAGGACGCCAACCCCGACCTGGGCGATAGCACCATCATGGAAACGGTGGGTATCGGCGGCTTTGCCATGGCTGCGGCCCCGGCCATCGTCACCTTTGTCGGCGGCACGGCCAAACTGGCCATGGACACCACCCTGGAGATGTACGAAATCACCGAAGCCAAGCACAAATACTTTACCATCCCCGCCCTTGAGTTCCAGGGCACGCCGACCGGTATTGACATCCGCAAGGTCGTGGAGAAGGGCATCACGCCCCGCGTCAACACCGGCGTTGCCCACAAAAAAGCGGGCATCGGCCAGGTGGGGGCCGGGTTGGTGCGTCCGCCGCTGAGCATGTTTGAGGAGGCGGTCGTCGCCTTTGCGGAAAAGTACGGCTTCTAAAAGTTAAGGAGGGAGAAATGGACCGCGAGCAGTTTATCAAAATGATGGATGAAGCCAAACTGTACGATCTGACCCAGGGGTGCAGCATCTTTACCCCGCCGTGGCCCGGAGAAAAAGCGTTGGAGATCCACTTTTTCAAGCGCGTGACGGGGGCCTATGGCGGCGGGCCTGGGGCCAACGGTCAGCTCCTTAACTGGAGCAACACCGTGGGCACCCACCTGGTCGGTGAGACGGCTTTCCACTCCGGCGGACGGCGCATCTCCGACATCCCCCTTTCTGACCTCTGCGGGCGCGGTGTGGTGGTAGACATCTCCGATGCCGTATCCGATTACAGCCTCTACACGCCCGAAATGATCACTTCGCGGGCCGATGTGCGCAAGGGTGACATCCTGATCATCAACACCGGTTATCACCGCTACTCCTGGGATCAACCGGACGTCTACAACCCGGAGGCCCAGGGTGGCGTCGAATCCAAAGAGTTCGGCTTCCTGGTACGTCATCCCGGCCCTTCCCCCGACTTTTTCCAGTGGGCATTGGACATGGAACTGAAGGTGATCGGCGTGGACTGCGGCTGCGCCGAGCATCCCATGAACACCAACATTCGCTACATGCACCCCAACGAGTTTGAGAAGGCCGAAGCCAAGCTCAAAGCAGAATACGGCAAGAGCTGGGATGAGATGTTCCCGCCCGACGAGTATTACCGGATGACCCATATCACCATGCCCAAAGCCCATCTGTTGCTGGCCGAATCCATCGTGGGAGATGTAGCCAAGCTGAGCAACCAGCGCGCTTGGATTATGATCATGCCCATTCCCTTCATGGAGGTTGAGACCGCCTGGGCGCGGGTGTGTGCCCTTCAGGCTCCCGATTGGATGGATGAAGAGGAATTCTACCAGACCCTCGAAGCCGCCGAGGTATATGACATGACCGTGCCCTTTAGCGTGCAGACGCCCCAGTGGGCCAATTACGTCCCCTTGACCGTCACCTACACCAAGCGCGTCGGCGGACAATATTTCGGCCTGGGCCGCAACGGTTCCATCTGCAACGCCAGCATCCACTTGGGAACCCATATGGACGGTGAAAAGCACTTTTGGGCCAACGGGCGGACCATCGGCGAGGTCCCCCTGGAAGAATGGGTCGGCCCCGGCGTCATTGCCGATATTTCCCACCTGGTCAGCGATTCCAGCGTCTACACCCCGGAGATGATAGAGAGTGTGGTAGAAGTCCGAGAAGGCGACATCCTCATCATCAAGACCGGCTGGCACAAATACGGCTGGAACAGCCCCGATTCGGATGAATTCCGCTACATGATCAAGCACCCCGGCCCTTCGCCCGACTTTGCCCAATGGTGCATAGACAAAAAGATCAAATGGATCGGTGTGGATGCCGTGAGCGCAGACCACCCCATGAACACCATCCAGCGCATCTGGCATCCCAAAACCTTTGAGGAAGCCAACCGCAAGCTCAAAGAGACCTTTGGCAAGGATTGGGACGAAATGTACCCCCTGGATCACTACTACCAGGACATGCACCTCAACCTCTTCCCCAAGAGGATCGTCCACGCCGAAAACCTGGGCCTGGACATCGCCAAGGCGGAAAGCGGACGCTACTACATCGGCTGCTACCTGCAAAAGGGCATGGAGATCGCGTCCATGTGGGGCCGGTTCGTCGCCTGGAAAGAGGGGAACTAAGAATTCGGAGAATGGGGGTCGGTAGATCGGGAAACGCCCCGATCTACCGATCCCCGGCCTACCCGTTTCCCAGATTGGGAGGATGCCAATGAAACCTGCTCCATTCAAATATTATGCTCCGACTACGGTAGATGAAGCCCTGTCCCAATTGGCCGAGTACGGCTGGGACGCCAAGATTCTGGCCGGGGGGCAGAGTCTGATCCCCATGATGAACTTTCGGCTGGCTCAGCCATCGGTCTTGGTGGACCTAAACAACATCCCCACCCTGTCTTACGTCCGTCGGGCGCGGGATGGCGGCCTGCACATCGGGGCCATGACCCGCCAGGCCGCCCTAGAACGGGATCCGTTGGTGGCCGAAGCCGCACCCATGATCCACGCCGCTCTGCCCAAGGTTGCCTACCCGGCCGTCCGCAGCCGGGGGACCCTGGGCGGCAGCATCGCCCACGCCGATCCCTCCGCCGAGCTGGTGGCGGCCAGCGTCGCACTGGATGCCCGCTTCCGCATCCGCAGCCGACGGGGAGAACGCATCGTCCCGGCAGACGAATTCTTTGTGGGCCTCTTTACCACCGTCCTGGAGCCGGATGAGATACTGGTTGAGGTGCAACTGCCCCCCATGCCGCCCAACAGCGGCTGGTCTTTCATGGAAGTGGCCCGCCGCCATCACGATTTTGCCCTGGTGGGTGTTGCCGCCGTGGTGACGGTGAGCCGAGGAGTGTGCGACTCGGCCAAATTGGTCTATTTCAGCGTCGGCGACGGCCCGGTGGAAGCCAAGCAGGCCGGTTCCGTGCTCCGGGGGCAAAAGCCCACACCGGAAGCCATCGGCGAAGCGGCCGAAACCGCCGCCACCGCCGACATCCCCGAACCCAACAGCGACATCAACGCTTCTGCCGAGTACCGCCGCCACCTGATCCGGGTCTTGGGGAAGCGAGCATTGACCGAAGCCTTTGAACGAGCAGAGAATCGGTAATGGGAGATGGTAAATTATGGATAACCTGCAAACCATCACAGTCACCGTCAACGGCGTCAAATATGAACGCACCGTCGAACCACGCCTGTTGCTGAGCGATTTTCTGCGGCACGACCTGGGATTGACCGGCACGCATGTTGGCTGCGAGCACGGCGTGTGCGGAGCCTGCACCGTCATCTTTGACGGGCAGCCGGTCCGCTCTTGCCTGATGTTCGCCGTCCAGGCCGACGGGCACGAGATCACAACCGTTGAGGGCTTGGGCACACCGGATAACCTACATCCCCTGCAAAAAGCCTTCCAAGAGGCCCATGCCCTGCAATGCGGTTACTGCACCCCCGGTTTGTTGATGACCTTGATCCCCTTCCTGGAGGAAAATCCCAACCCCACCGAGGAGGAGATCCGGGAGGCCATCGCCGGCAACCTGTGCCGCTGTACCGGCTATCAACACATCGTAGACGCGGTCAAATTGGTAACTCAAGGTCGGTAGAGGAGTGGAACCGTGAGCGAAAAATATCTTGGCAAACCGATGACACGAACCGAAGACCCCTTGCTGCTGACCGGTCGTGCTCTGTTCGTAGATGATGTCGAGATTCCGGGGATGCTGCACGCTGCCTTTCTGCGCAGCGACTATGCCCACGCCCGTCTGCTGAGCTTGGATGTCTCGGCGGCGCGGGAAATGCCCGGCGTGGTGGCCGTCTTTACCGCCGAGGATATGGGCGACGCTTGGCGCCCCAGCCCGCCCAATGTCTCGCCCCCGCCGGGGATGCCGGGCGTCACCTTCTTTTCCCGTACACCGGTTCCCCTGGTCAAGGACACGGTCAAACACGCCGGCGAGCCGCTGGCCCTCATCATCGCCGAAAGCCGTTACATCGCCGAGGATGCCGCCGAGCGCATCTGGGCCGAGCTGGAGCCGCTCCCGGCAGTGGTGGACATTGAGCACGCCCTGGACCCCGACGCCCCTCTGGTCCACGACGACCTGGAATCCAACTTGGCCGCCCACCTTATCCAAGAAAAAGGAAATTATGAGGAGGCCAAGGCAAAAGCCGACTTGGTCATCAAGCGACGCATCGTCATTGACCGCTGCGCGGCGGCGGCCATGGAGAACCGGGGCATCGTCGCTTCCTGGGACCCCAAAGCCCAGTTCCTGACTCTGTGGGATACCACCCAGGCCCCCATCCCCATCCGCAACGGCCTGGCCGCCCTGTTCGGCCTCTCCGCCAGCCAGGTGCGGGTCATCGCCCCCTTCGTGGGCGGGGGCTTTGGCCCCAAGATCATGCTTTACTATCCGGAAGAAGTGGTCCTCACCTGGGCAACGTTGCAGCTGGGACGGCCCATCAAATGGATCGAAGACCGGCGCGAAAACTTTTTCGCCACCACCCAGGAGCGGGGCCAGGTCCACTACGCCGAAATGGCCTTGACCAATGATGGGCGTATCTTGGGCATCAAGCACGAATTCATCCACGACACGGGGGCCTACAACCCTTACGGCTTGACCATCCCCCTCAACACCCAGAGCCACGCCATGGGCGCGTATGACGTGCCCAACTACTATTCGGACCTGAAAGTCGTGTTCACCAACAAAACCATCGTCACCCCCGTCCGGGGGGCAGGACGGCCCCAGGGCATCTTTTTGGCCGAGCGGTTGCTGGACATCGCCGCCAAAGAGCTGGGCATGGACCGTCTGGAGATCCGCCTCAAGAACCTGATCCCGCCCGATGCCTTCCCCTATGAGCACAAGATCATTGACCAGGCATTCGCTCCTTTGATCTACGACAGCGGCAACTATGAAGCCACCCTGAAAAAGGCGGCGGCATTGATCGGCTATGAAAAATTCGTCAAGGAGGAGCAGCCCCGCCTCCGGGCCGAGGGCAAGCACGTGGGCCTGGGCATCGTCCCCTTTGTGGAGACCACAGGCGTAGGGCCATACGAAGGCGCCCGCGTGACCATCGAAACCGACGGGCGGGTGAGCGTGGCCACCGGTGTCGGGACGCAAGGCCAGGGCCACTTTACCTCCTTTGCCCAGATCGTCGCCGATCAACTGGGCGTCAGCCCCCGTGATGTCCGCCTGGTCACGGGCGACACCTCCGAATTTCACTGGGGGACCGGGACCTTTGCCAGCCGCGGCGCCGTCGTCGCGGCCAATGCCATCTACGCCGCCGCCAAGGCGGTGCGGGCCAAAGTGCTCAAACTGGCCAGCAAGGTCCTGGAAACGCCGGAGGAGGAACTGGAACTGGTGGACGGTCAGGTGCGGGTGGCCGACATCCCCGAACGGTCCATCAGCCTGGGTGAACTGGCCGTCATTGCCAACCCCTTGCGCGGGGCCGTCGAACCGGGGACCGAGCCGGGCTTGGAGGCGACCGACTATTTCGGTCCCCAATACGGCGCGACGGCCAACGGCGCCCACGCCATGATCGTAGAAGTGGACCCCGAAACGATGATGATTGAGATCAAAAAATATGTCACCGTCGAGGATTGCGGCACGGTG
Source organism: uncultured Anaerolineaceae bacterium (assembly GCA_964593865.1). Classification (GTDB taxonomy): domain Bacteria; phylum Chloroflexota; class Anaerolineae; order JAAYZQ01; family JAAYZQ01; genus CAZQKE01. The sequence goes on from CAZQKE010000021.1 coordinate 34,738, forward strand.
CTCAACCCCCTCATCCTAGAAGGGCAGATCCACGGCGGCGTGGCTTTGGGAATCGCCAACTCCTACTATGAGAAACTCATCTATGACGAAAACGGCCAACTTCTCAATGCCTCCCTGGCCGATTATCTGATCCCGACGGCCACCGAGATCCCCCGCATCGAGGTCGGCCACGAAGAGACCAAATCGCCCCTCAACCCTCTGGGCAGCAAGGGCGCGGGCGAAGCGGGAACCATCCCCGTTCCTGCCGTCTTTGCCCAGGCGTTGGAGGACGCCCTGGCCGACTATGGCTTGGAGATCTTGGAAATGCCCTTGAGTCCCAACCGGCTCTTTGAGCTGATCCACGGGTAACCATGCGAAAGGATGTGAGCAACGATGAAACTGGAAGGTGAATACATCTTTGACGGTCCCCGCGACGAAGTGTGGGCCATCGTGCGCGATCCGGAGGTGCTGGCGAAGGCATTGCCCGGCGCACAGGAACTGGAACAGGTTGGCGAAAACGAGTATGCGGGCAAAATGTACATCCGCATCGGCCCTGTCTCCGGTGTGTTCAGCGGCAAACTGGTCGTTTCCGACGAGGTTCCGCCGGAAAGTTACACCCTGAGCGTAGAGGGCCGAGGCGCACCCGGCTTTGGCAAAGGGGTGGGCCACGTCCACCTGACCGAGCTGGAGGATGGCCGAACCCTCATGCGTTACGAAGGTGAAATGCAGGTCGGCGGCCGGTTGGCCGGCGTCGGCCAACGCATGATCGACTCGGCCAGCAAGAGCATGATCCGCCAGGGGTTGGATTCGCTCAACGCAGCCCTCAAGGCGCGCCTGGCCGGAGAGGAAGAGGAATATACGCCTCCTTCCGAAACCGCCTTCGCCGCCGCGGTCGCCAAGGACATGGCCGGGGAGATGCTCTCCACTCCCCAGGCGATGGGGGCCTTCCTGGCTCTGATCGCGGCCCTGGCCTTTGTGCTGGGCTATCTACTGGGTCGGCGCGGAGGGGAATGACGCAGCTACTCACCTCACGCCGACACGGAGACATCGGGCCAGGCCCTGCGCCAGGGCCTGGCCCGCTTTCCGGGTTTGCGCATTCGGGATGCCGACCGTGAGCCGCAAGCATCAGCCGCTTCAACCCACACGATACCAGCGCATCACCCGCTGGGGCGTATCCCTGGTCCTGTTGATCGCCGCAGGGGTCTTGTTGGTCGTCCCCATCCTTGCCTGGCAGTGGGTACACCGGCCCTTCCCCGGCCTGATGCTGGAACAAACCCTCGTCGTCGGCGGCATCTACGACCAGGATCTCCCGCCGGGTGTTCCCCCTAACCCCACCGCCCGCCTGATCGCCGTCGGCGACCAACCCGTCACCGACGGCCGCGAGGTGGACCGCATACTGCAGGGCATGGCCTTCGGCGATCAAGTGAAGCTGACCTTTGAACGCCCTGATGGTTCGGTCCTGATTGTGCCCGTGACCTTGACGACCTTCCCCCTGGATGCTTGGCTCTCCCTGTTCTGGGTTCCTTACCTCACCGGCTTGATCTATCTCCTCACCGGCCTGTGGGTCTTTCGCTACCGACATTATGAGCGGTCGGGGCAAACTTTTGCCTTCTTTGCGGCGTGTGTGGCCCTGGCCGTGGGCCTGATCTTTGACCTGAATTCAACCCATCGTTTTGTCCGCCTGTGGGTGACGGCCATGCCTTTGGTTGGCGCGTCCTTGATCCACCTGGCCCTGATCTTTCCCGAAGAAAGGTCGTGGAGCCGCCGCCGATCCCTTTTCCGCTTTTTCCCCTACCCCGTTGCCATCGCCCTGGCCCTGGCCGCCCATTGGAGACTGTATGACCTGGGCGCACCCTGGGCTTACATCACCACCTGGCGCCGGATCTATGCCTTTCTGTTCATCTCCCTCATCTTTTTCCTGGTAATCATGGGATATGTGCGTGCCCGCACCTTATCCAGCGTCGTCCGGCAGCAGGTGCGCATCATCCTGGTAGGCAGCCTCCTGGCCTTTGCGCCGATGGCCGTCTACCTACTCCTGGCCGGAGTAGGGGTAGAACCGGCTTTCCACGCCGTCCTGTACCTGCCTCCTTTGATCCTGTTCCCTTTGTTCATCGCCTACGCCATCCTGCGTTATAAGCTGCTGGGCATGGACCCGGTGATCGGCCGTGGCCTGGCCTACACCATCCTGATCGCAGCGGTCATCGGCGTCTATGTCTTGATCCTGGCCGCCATCAGCCGCACCCTGGGGATCGCCTTGACGGACAACAGCGCATTGCTCATAGCCCTCTTGATCGCCCTTTTGGTCTTGGCGGTCCCCCCCTTACGGCGGCGGGCCGAAGAGATGGCCGACCGCATCCTGGGCCAGCGGCGGGTGGATTACCGCGCCGCCCTGCAAGATTACAGCCGCGAACTGGTGACCACTCCCCTTTCCCTACCGGCGATCTTGGACCGCATGATGGCCCAGATTGAACCGGTCAGCCACGGAGCACCGACGGTCATCTTTCTCTATGACCCACACCAGGATCGCTACACGCTGCGCCGATCCGGCGGCCTGCTTTGGCCGGAGGAAAAGGTTGAGCTGGACCCGGACAGCCCCCTGGTCCGTTGGCTCGACCGGCAGGATGAACCGGTCTACCTCCTGGACCCCACCGTGTCGGAGACCTTGCCTCTCCTGGCGGAACAAGACCGGCGGCTCCTGGACGAATTGGGCCTGGTGCTCTTCTTGCCCTTGCGGGGCCAACGCCGCCTTGCCGGGTGGGTGGCCTTGGGGCCGCGCCTTTCCGGCGAACCGTACACCCCCGACGACGTGCATTTCCTGGCTGCCGTGACCGACCAGACGGCTATGGCGGTGGAGAACGCCCAGCTCCTGGCCGACTTGGAGGAGCGGATCGTCCACCTGGACGCCTTGCGCAAGATCGGCGAGGCGGTGGATCTGCGCCGGGACTTGGAAGATCTCCTTTCCCTCATCTATGAACAAACCCACCGCATTCTGGGAGTGGATAACTTTTATGTGGCCCTTTATGATGAAGACCGCCAAGAATTCCGCATGGCCTACTATGTGGAAGAGGGACAGCGGCGCGAACCGACCGAACCGACCTGGCCTTTGGGCACGGGATTGACCAGCCAGATTGTGCGCGACGGTCGGCCCATCGTGACCGATGACTACCTGGCCGAATGCGCACGACGCCGAATCCCCCACGGGGGCAGACCGGCCAAAGCCTGGCTGGGCGTCCCCCTCATCTCCGGCCCGGAAAGGAAGGTTGTGGGGGTGCTGAACGTCTCCTGTTTCCGGGAAGGATATCGCTACACCGCCGCTCAGGTCCGCCTGATGGAAGCCATCGCCGACCAGGCTGCCGTCGCCATCGGCAGAATGCGCCTTTACCAGGAAATGAAAGCCCGCGCTGCCGAACTTGCCACCCTGTACGAGGTCAGCCGGACGATCAACTCCACCCTTGACCTGCCCAGCGTTTTGGACCTGATCATGAACAAGGTGGTAGAAATCCTGGACGTAGAGGCCGGATCGCTGCTGCTGCTGGATGAGGAAAGCGGAGACCTGGTTTTCCAGGTTGCTTTGGGTACGCCGGGCAGTCAGGAGCTGGTGGGTCGCCACCATCCCGTGGACCGAGGCATCGTCGGCCATGTCGTCCAGAGCGGACAGGCCCAGATCGTCAACGACGTGCGGAACAATCCCCATTGGGACCGCAACGTAGATCGGGAGATTAGTTTCACCACCCGTGACATCCTGTGCGTGCCGCTGACCAGCCGCGACCGGATCATCGGCGTCATCGAAGTCCTCAACCACCGCGACGGCAGCCCCTTCCGCCGGGAGGAGGCAGACCTGCTAACCGGCTTTGCGGCTCAGGCTGCCGTCGCCATTGAAAACGCCCGCCTCTACACCCAGACCGATCAGGCCCTCGCCCGCCGCGTGGAAGAACTCTCCACACTGCAGCGCATTGACCGGGACCTCAACGCTGCCCTGGATTTTGACCGTCTGATGAACACAACCATCAAATGGGCCATGCGGATCACCAAAGCCCCGGTGGGCATCATCGCCCTGTATGACAAAGACCGACAAGGGTTGCTGCTCTTGGCCAGCAGAGGGTATCCGCCCGGTATGGAGGAATTTCGGCACAAGCCGTGGCCCCTCAACAAGGGGATCATCGGACGGGTTGTTCGCACCGGCGAGCCTGCTTTGGTGGACGATGTGAGCCAAGACCCCGACTATCACCCCGCCCAGCCGACAACCCGGTCCCAGCTCGCCGTGCCCATTCACCGAGAAGGACAAGTGATCGGCGTGATCAACCTGGAAAGCCCCGAACCGGCCGCTTTTGACCGGGATGACCTGACCTTTTTGCAACGCATGGCCGACCACGCGGCCATTGCCTTTGAAAACGCGCGTTTATACCAAGAAAGTCAGAGGCGAGCAGAAGATATGGCTCTTTTGTATGACATCAGTCTGGCGATCAACGCCCATTTGGAATTGGGCCAGGTTCTCGATGCGCTGTACGAGCGGATCCGCGACGTGTGGGACCCTCCGGTGTTCTTTATCGCCCTGTACGATGAAGAAGAGGATTCCCTTGACTTTGCAATCTATGTGGACCGTGGCGAGCGGGTCCCTCCCTTCCGCCAGGATCTGAAGGAACAATCGGGCTTTTCGGCCTGGATCGTGCGCAACCGTAAGCCGCTCTTGATCCGCGATTGGGAAAAAGAAGCGGCAACGAGTCCGGTGCAGGGCTGCCTGATCGGCGATCCCACCCGCTCCTGGCTGGGTGTCCCTTTGCTGATCGGCGAGCGACTGATAGGTGTGATGGCGGTGCAAGATTACGCGCCCAACGCCTACGGTCAGGATCACCTCCGATTCCTCTCTACCATTGCCGGGCAGGTCGCCATTGCCCTGGAAAACGCCCGTCTCCACGAAGGAGTCCGCCAGGCCAACCGGGCCAAGTCGGAATTCATAGATTTTGTGGCCCATGAGCTCAAGCAGCCGATGACGGCTATGCAAGGCTATGCCAAAATGCTGACCATGGGCATCGGTGGGGAACTGACCGAGACCCAACGCCAGTTTGTGGACGTGATCACCTCCAACGTGGACCGCATGGGCAAATTGGTTCAAGACCTGCTGGAGATTTCGCGGCTGGAGGCAGGCCGCACCAAGCTCAAACTGGCTCCCGTTTCCCTGGCCGATGTCGTCGCCGAGACGGTGATGAACACCCGCACCGAGATTGAAGCCCGTCACCATACTCTGGAGGTGGACGTACCGGAGGACCTTCCGCCCGTCCGAGGAGATCGGGAGCGGCTGGTGCAGATTTTGACCAACCTGGTCAGCAATGCCTACAAGTATACGCCGGACGGCGGTCGCATCCGCATCATCGCGGACGGCCCCGACGGCTCTGATGTGCCGGAGGGGTATCTGCGCGTCCGGGTGGAAGACACAGGAATCGGCATGACTCCCCAGGAGATCGCCAAGCTGGATGAAAAGTTTTTCCGCGCCGATCACGACCTTGTGCAGAAACAGCCGGGGACGGGGTTGGGGGTTTCGATCACCCGCAACCTGGTGGAGTTGCACGGGGGGGAATTTTTCGTTGAGAGCGAGCCGGGCAAGGGGAGTACCTTTGCCTTCACCGTACCCATTGCCCAAGAGGAAAGGCGGTAGGATGCTTGCTCCCGGTCGCCGGGTGTACCGCGGTCGTCCCCCCGGTCATCGCCCGGACCGTATTTGTCGATTCCGACAAGGTGAGGTATAATTGCTTCCGCTTCGGGGCGTAGCGCAGACCGGTTAGCGCGCACGGTTCGGGTCCGTGAGGTCGGAGGTTCAAATCCTCTCGCCCCGACTATAGGCCGCAAATGCGAAACCGCATTGTCGCAAATTATCATCAGGCAGCTTCCCCCGGAAGAACGGGGGGCTTGGCCTATGTCCTTTTCCTCTCGTTGACAGCAAGCGCGGAGCCAGCGGGTAAAATGCACGGGCTACTGCTTCCGCAGCAAATTAGGGGCAGGGCTGTAGTGGCCGGGTGACGATAAGGTGCATCTTGTGAGGGGGATGCACTGTTAGAACACCTCACGGGTGGCAAATTGTGAACCGATCTAGAACCTTGTCAAAGCGGCAAAAGTCTGGCGCCGTGGTGGCTGTGCTGCTTGCCTCTTTTGTTTCATGCTGTTGTTGCATCTTTCTGGTCTCTATCGTTCAGAATACGGGTGGTAAAGCCTCTACCCCAACGACCATGATCATGCCCACTACACCAGCAAGTATCCCTACATCCATGCCCACCGCGCCGCTGACGAGCATTTCTACATCTACAGCACCACCCCCGACCGCGCCACAGCCCACTGACACATCTGCACCTACTGCTACCCAATCGCCATCCCCAACTGTGCCACAGCCCACCACTACCCCAGCCCCTACCCCCGTGCCTCAGCCCGATGTCGCCATTGTAGACATTTTCAATTCTGGATACGCCGAACACGTTGTCATCCGCAATCGCGGTGGGGCCCCTGCCGACCTTTCCGGCTGGTGGCTTGCCGAGGAGGACCACACTGTGTCCCCTTTTACCTTCCCGGCTGGCTATATCCTGGCCCCCGGCGCCGAAGTGCGTATTTACAGCGGGGCTAAGGGAAGGGAGCATAACCCTCCCTTTAGCTTTGATTGGACGGAACAGAATGTCTGGGATAACGATGGGGAGACGGCGCAGCTGTTCGACGCTCAAGGGAACCTGGTCAGCGAATATCATTATTGACGAAAAGGAGGGCTGCAGCGAAACTGTAGCCCTCACAGGTAGAGCGACGGCTACTTTCGTAGCCGTCGCTTTTTTCTACGGCGCCGAACGGACGACCAGGGGCAGGTAGGTGTGGTAATAACGGAGCGATTGCTCTGCGCCTCCCCAAAAACCGCCGATCAAGGTGTAATCGCCGCCCGCGACCGTCTCTGCATCGGGTTGACCGGCGGTGCTGCTCAAAGTATATTCCCCGCTGCCGACGGTACGCCCTCCCCCGTCCACCGTCCACCAGGTCAGCGTGTAGCCGCCGTCGGCGGTCGGTTCGCCGGGTGTCTGCGCCAGCGCAGGGCGATCATTCCCCCAGAAAGCAAAGGCCAAGACGAAAAGACAGAACGCCGCCCCCCTTGTCAACAACCGCTTGAAAGCCGTTTCTCCCTTCACCTCATCTACCTCCCGAATCCCCATCTTACCATGAGAAGCACATCGCCTCACAATAGGCTTCCTCATCGTCGGTCCCGCCAATCGCCTGGAGAAGCCACTTGTTCACGCTGCCATCCCAGCTGATCGCACAGCCCGCATTTTCGGTATTACTGTCCACGTCGCGGACCTTGACCTGCGTCAGGAAACAGAAACTGTTGGTCCCGCCGACCATATACACGCTGGGATCGCAGCCGGATGCGTATCCCCCCGTGTCTGCGCAATATCCGCTGCTGACCGTCATGTTGGCCAGTTGCGCAAAAGCGGAAGCATGGTTCCCGTCCAACATATCGGCGTTGAGATTGACTTGGCGGATTCCGTTATTTTGTGCCAGATCATCGTTTGCGTTGCCCAGGTAGCCTTCTGCTTGCAGATCGTCGTGGGCGGAGTAGTAATCTGTGCCCAGCGTACCGTCACTGATGTTGCTCGCATCCCGGTAAAAATCCCCCTCCTTCCCATCCAGCAGGTCGGCATCCAGGTCCTTCTGCAGGACACCGTTGTTCTGGGCCAGGTCGCCGTTGGCATTGCCCAGGTAGCCCTCCGCCTGCAAATCGTCGTGGGCGGAGTAGTAAGCTGTACCCAACGTGCCGCCGTTGATGTTGTCGGCGTTCTGATAAAATGTGGGTGGCTGCCCGCCCAGATGTTCGGAATCGTCGGCGTGTAAGTTGAGCACCAAAAGGTTGCTGTTGACCGTAAAAGGAGCCTGCCCGCTGGCGTTGAAAGCGACTTGGCGGTCAAAGGTCACATTCGCCGTGTTGCCGAAAGTAACATCGTTGTTGAAATTGACAAAGCCGTCAAAAGTCGTCGTTGTGCTGTTGTCAAAGGTCGTATCCCCCCCTACCGTTTCGTCGTCGGTTAGGTTGAAATAGTTCTCCAAAAAATTGGTATTGGTCAGGAACGCGCTGGCATCCTGACCGTCCAGTTGGTCGGCGTTGAGACCGGGAACCCTTTCGGCACTGAAAACGGTAAAGGGTGGACCACCGCTATCGCCGTGGAAGACCGGGCGGCTGTCAAAGGTCAGGCCGCCGGCAAAGGTCGTCGTCCCGCTCACAACCTGGCCGTCTTTGTCCAGTTGGAAATAATCGGATGAATCCAGGCCATCCAGCAGTTCTGAATACCGACCTGCTGGATGGCCTGGATTCATCCGTTTATTTCCAACCTGGCCGTCTTT
>CAZQKE010000022.1:0-26128 GCA_964593865.1 uncultured Anaerolineaceae bacterium
AAAAGCTACCCCGGGGATAACAGGCTAGTCTCCCCCAAGAGTCCACATCGACGGGGAGGCTCGGCACCTCGATGTCGGCTCGTCGCATCCTGGGGCTGGAGTAGGTCCCAAGGGTTGGGCTGTTCGCCCATTAAAGCGGCACGCGAGCTGGGTTCAGACCGTCGTGAGACAGGTCGGTCTCTATCCGCTGTGGGCGTAGGGGATTTGAGGGGAGCTGCCCCTAGTACGAGAGGACCGGGGTGGACAGACCTCTGGTGTGCCAGTTGTCGTGCCAACGGCATCGCTGGGTAGCCAAGTCTGGCAGTGATAACCGCTGAAAGCATCTAAGTGGGAAGCACGCCCCAAGATGAGATCCCCCTCCCCTCTGTGGGAATAAGGCCGCAGGTAGACTACCTGCTGGATAGGCGGCAAGTGTAAGCACAGCAATGTGTTCAGCTTAGCCGTACTAATGGCCGAAAGGCTTAATTCACCAGCGTGAATCGCGCCTGCGCCGTACATCCTGTTCAGTTTTTAGGGTGCCAAACCGCCACCACAACGGCATAAAAGGTTCTCTTGGTGACTTTAGCGGAGGGGAAACACCCTGCTCCATCCCGAACCAGGAAGTTAAGCCCTCCAGCGCCGATGGTACTTGGGACGAGAGTCCCTGGGAGAGTAGGTCGTTGCCAGGAGAACCTTTTTTGCATTTCTGCGTATAGAAGGGCAGCACCACATGAGGAGGGAAACACATGTCCGAAGAACAAAGGACACCGGATCAAACCGCTACCGAGCCGACAGGCAGCGAGGTCTTGCAGGAACTGCAAGCGTTGGGGCGGGAACTGGCCGCAACGATCAAAGCCTTGTGGGAAAGCGAAGAGAGTCGCCGCTTGCGCCAAGAGATCGCCGAAGGATTCATGGAATTGGGACGGCAGGTGGATGCCGCCGTCAAAGCTGCCCAGGAGAGCGAGACCGCCCGTCAGTTGGAGGAACAGGTCAAAGAGGCGGTTGAGAAAGCACGTCAGAGCGATCTTCCCCGCCAGGTGGAAGAAGGATTGGTCATGGGGCTGCGCACTTTGAACGAGCAACTTGCCAGAGTGGTCAGCTCCCTGTCAACGGAGAAACCACCGGAATCCCCTCCTGACGACGATACACCGCCTGCGCCGGAAGAATCACCCAACACCTGAGAAGGGCCTTTCCGAAACGCAAGAGCGCAAGGGATCTCTCGGTCCCTTGCGCTCTTGGCGTCTTTCAGCGGTCGTCGTCATCGGAGCGGATGTCGGCCTCCAAAGGTATCTCAATATCTGCAAGAAGGGGAAATCAAGGAGCCGGTTTTGGCTTCGGCGCAACTTGGCGGGCAGAAGAAGGTATGCTATACTCTCAGCACTGAAGGAGACCTCCGATGATCTCGCGGTTGCGGTGGATTTTGGCCGGCGGATTGATATTGAGCCTGATGCTCCGGCCCCCCGGTGGGAAGGAGAAAGGAGCAGCCCAGGCCGCCGACGGACGCCTGGTCTTGGCCTTCTACTATGCCTGGTATGACCGGAAGACCTGGACCTCCGGTCAGACGCCCGATACCCCTCTGGTTCCTTACGCCTCGGCGGACCGCGAAACGATGGCGCGCCACATCGCCCAGGCGCAAAGGGCAGGCATTGATGCCTTTGTGCTGAACTGGTGGGGGAAAGGTAACCAAACGGAAAAGAATCTCATAGCCTTGCTGGAACTGGCTGCCCAAAAAGGGTTCCGTGTGGCCGTAGACTTTGACATCAATTCCCCTTTCATGCACGGTGCAGGCGATTATGCCGATAACCTACGCCATGTGCTGCAGGTTCATGCCGCCCGGCCTGCTTACCTGCGTTATCGCGGCCGCCCGGTGATCTTTTTCTACAACGTTGCCCGCCTTCCCCTGTCTACCTGGCAGAGCATCCGCGCCCAGGTAGACCCAAACCACAACGCCTTGTGGATTGCCGAAGGGGTAGACCTGAAATACCAAGCGATCTTTGACGGACATCACCTTTATAGCATTGCCTGGCCCAATAAAATCCCGCCGTCGCAAACCTTGCCCAAATGGGGCAACCGGTTGCGGCGGTACAACCGCCGACATGGGACCGATAAACTATGGGTAGCTACCGTAATGCCCGGTTATGATGACCGCCGGGTACGTCCTGCCAACGGCTTTGTCCAGCCCCGACAAGGTGGAGATTATTACCGCCGTTGTTGGCAGGCGGCCATTGCCAGCCGCCCGCACTGGGTCGTTATCAACTCCTTCAATGAATGGCCCGAAGGAACCTACATTGAGCCGAGCCAATCTTACGGCGACCTTTACCTCACCCTGACAAGCGAATGGGCCGCCCGATTCAAAGGATCGGCATTGGCCTCCCCGACGGCGATCGAGCCAACGGCCACGCCCCACCTTCCAACGCCGACACCTTCACCTACCCCTACCCCATTGCCCCCACCGCCCACCCCTCGTCCACCGCTCCACCTCCTCAACGACGGTTGGTTCCGGCTCCAACAAGGTCAGGGCCGCCGCTGCGGCTACACCATTTTGGACCTGGGGGTCCTATCCTCCTGGATCCCCTACTGCGATTCGGAAACCGCCGCTGCCGATCTGTTCCTTGCTCATTGAACCTTCCCGATCAACCTCTAAGGAGGCGATATGGAAGTAGAGGAAATCATAGACCGCATCTTGGTAGATGCCGATACGTTGCAACGCCGTGTGGCCGAATTGGGCCGTCAGATCTCGGAGGACTATGCCGGTAAGGACCTGGTCCTGATCTGCATTCTGAAGGGCGGCGTCACCTTTCTGACCGACCTGATGCGCCAGATCACCATTCCCCACGAAATAGATTTCATGGCCATCTCCAGCTACGGCGTCGGGCGACGGGAAAGCAGCGGTGCGGTGCGCCTGATCATGGACCTCAAAATTGACATCACCGGGCGTGACGTTCTCATCGTAGAGGACATTGTGGATACCGGCCAGACGATGGATTACCTGCTGCGGCTCTTCCGGGCCAGGCGGCCGGCCAGCCTGCGGGTTTGCACACTGCTCAGCAAGCCGAGCCGCCGCATCGTGGATGTGCCTTTGGATTACATCGGCTTTGACATCCCCAACGAATTCGTGTTAGGCTACGGCCTGGACCTGGACGAAAAGTATCGCAACCTGCCCTATGTAGCCGTTGTGAAGCAAGATCGTTGAAATCCGGAGAGGCCCAAAATGGATGAACTTTCTTTTGATCGGTCAATCGCCGAGGCGCCACCGCCTGCAGCCAATGCGGTACGCCAATTCATCAGTGGAACATATATCGGGCAACGCGGCTCCTACCGCTTGATCCTCCGCTTGGACCTGCGAGAGCCGATCCCGCACGGCCTGTACCGCCCTCTGAACCTGGTCAGCGGCGACTTTTTCCGCGATGTCGGCGGCGAATGGGACTATCGCTATTCCTTCATCGTCGAGCACCCTTACATCAAATGGGGTGCGGAAGAGACGGTCATCACCGGCACAATGGCCTTCTACCGCAACCTAGAAGCCGTCACCTCCGGCGTGGATCCGTTCACCCGCCAGGTCCTGCGCGTTACCATCCCCGTCTTGACCCCCCACGAACCGGCGGCCACGGCGACCGTACAGATCATCCGCTGGGGGACCTATAAGCAGACCTTCTTGTGCGATAAAACCTCCTCTTTCTTGCGGACCATTGACCTGGAGATTGACCGCATTGACGGAACCGAACTGCCCAAACCCTTCCGCACCGTATCGGTCCGGGAACGACCCGCCGACCTGCCGGACATGGTGTTGGACATCTCCGGGGCGTACCGGCGGGCAGGGTTGGATCTACGCCTCCTTGCCGATACAGAGGTGTTTGCATCCGGCGCGGGCGAAGATGCCAAGTGGGATGAGGACGAATTGCACCATGCCATGCAGTACCACTTTTCCCAATGGAAGAACGAGCCGCAATGGAAGCTTTACCTGCTCATCGCTACCCATTTCAGGCTATACCCCCACAGCCTGGTGACGGGGATCATGTACGACAACCAATACCGCGACGCCGAGGACCCTTACCCGCGGCAAGGAGCGGCGGTCTTTTATTCCACCATGCGGGAGGTATGGAGCAACCTATCTCCCGCCCAATTCGACCGAAATTTTCTCCGAACCTGCGTCCACGAATTAGGCCATGCTCTGAACCTGCTCCACTCCTTTGATAAGGACCGACCCGATTCCCTTTCCTGGATGAACTACCCCTGGCGTTACCCTTACGGCTATAACCTGCCCCCCGGCTGGAACGGCACGCAGCAATTCTGGCAGCAGTGCCGCTTTGAGTTTGACGCCGAGGAGCTCCGTCATCTGCGCCACGACGCCCTGATGGAAGTTATCCCCGGCGGGGCGGCCTTCGGTACGTTGGCCCACGACATCCCTGCCCCTCCGCCTGCTTCGCCCACAAACCTGGCACAAATGCCGGTTGCCCTTTACGTCCGCATCCGTCCGGAACGCTACCTCTTCCATTTTGCGGAACCGATCCACATTGAACTCAAACTCAAAAACCAAAGCAGCGGGCCGATGATCGTCCCCGACATGCTCAACCCCGAATTCGGCTTGTTGGAAATCTACATCCGCGATCCGCGCGGCGCGGTCAGACCGTATCGGCCCCTCTTCAAGGTATGCGGCGAACCGCGCATGACCGAGCTGCCCCCCGGCGAGAAGCTCTTTGAAAGCATCTTGGTTGCCTATGGAGCCGACGGCTTTTACTTTGAGGAGCCGGGCGAGTACCAGATTTGGGCCATCTACACGGCCGGGGGATTGCGGCTCCGCTCCAACGTCCTCCGTATCCGCGTCGCCTATCCCCAAAAGCCCGCCGATGAGGAGATCGCCCTTTATGCCTTTGGCCGCGAGCAGGGCCACGTACTGTATATGCGCGGCGCGGCCCATCTGACTCGGGCCAACGACATGCTCCGCGAAGTGACGGAACGGTTCCCCAACACCAGCTTAGCCCACTACATCCACTATTGCTTTGGCAGCAGCCAAGCCCGCGGCTTCAAAGATCTGATCAAAGGACAGACACAGCCCCCTCAGCTGGAGCAGGCTGCCCAGGAGCTGAGAAAAGCCAGCACCCTTGTCACCATCAACCGGCGAAAGCGTTCCCTGTTGGATAATATCACCCACGGGCGGGCCGTGGACCTGCTGTACCAAGTCTACCGCCAGATGGATGAACCGGAAGAGGCTGCTCCGATCCTGGCCGAAACGGCCCGCTATTTCAAGCGTATGGCGGTCAAAAAAGAGGTAGTCGTCAAGTTCGAGAGCCAAGCCAAAGCCCTCGGCATGAAATAGCGGGGGGTGAACGGGCAGGCTGCCGAACACCTTCCGACATATTGAGTATACGGTGAGGTGATCATGCAACGAAAACAGATCGTCCGGCTTTTGCTCCTTTGCGCTTTTTTGGTCCTGCCCGGCTTGGCCTGGGCGCAGGATGGGACACAGACCCTTGTCATCCAACTCGGCCCCAACGTAGGCCAGAACCAGGGAGTCATTTGGCAAGCAGAGGCGGATTGGCAATTCCCCGGTCAAGAGACGTTGCCCTTTGGCAACTATGTGGGACGGCAAACGGGCCAACTCGCCCAATGCCGCAGCTTCCTCCTCTTCCCCCTGGACGGGCTACCTGCCCAGGCCCAAGTGCAAAGTGCGGTCCTGGAACTTTATGTAGACGATTGGCCCTTTGCCGGGAGCGGCGATATGGGCGTCTATCGGGTGCAGGCTTCCTGGACCGAGCCGTTCACCTGGACGGTGCAGCCGCCGACCGACTCGTCTCCCATCGTCACCCAACGGCTGACTTCAACGCCGGGGTGGACCCTATGGGACATTACTCCCCTGGTGCAAGATTGGGCCGACGGCGCACCCAACTACGGCCTGATGCTGGCAGCTGCCCCCCAACCGGAAACGGAGATCGGTTGGGCTGCGGCAGCCCGCGGGCGTCTGAACGAAGGAGATCCGGGCCTTTTGCCGCGCCTAACCATCACCTACCGTCCCTTCCAGCCCCCGGCGGAGACACCTCCCGTCGTGCCCGAAGCCTCCACCCTTCTCTTGTTGGGGGGAGCCGTCTCTACCTTGTCGCTGTACATCGGCCGGCAACTCCATGCCCGCCGCTCCTGACCGTCGGAGCAACCGGGAGCATAGAAGCGCACAAAACTTGCACTGCAAAGGTACGGTCCGCCGAGGAACGACCGGTTTTCCGGCGGTGAGAACAGAGACCGGGAAGGGTAAATGTACCCGCCGCCGGTGGAACGAACAACCTTGGGGTTGGTCAAAAGCGGCAAGGGGGTTTGGCCTTTGGCAACCCTTTGACAGCAAAAAAGGAAAAGGGTACAATAACGGTGCGCATCCCGCGCCGAACGATTTTACACCGAGGAGTCGCAATGCACAGAAACAGATTCCGGTTTCCGCTCCCGGCGCTGCTGGCGGTCTGCTTGCTGGTCACCGCCTTCATTCCCGCAGATGCCCATGCCCAACAGCAGGTCCATGTCGTCCGGCCGGGGGAAAACCTGTATCGCATTGCCTTGCGTTACGGCACGACGGTACAAGCCATCATGCAAGCCAACGGCCTGCGCAACCCCAACTACATCTGGGTCGGTCAGCGGTTGATCATCCCCACCAAAGGCGGTGGAAGCGGCGGAAGCGGCACAGGAACCCGCGTCCACATCGTCCGCGCCGGGCAAACCCTGGCCCAGATCGCCCGCTACTACGGTACAACGGTGCAGGCCATCGCCCAGGCAAACCGTCTGCGCAACCCCAATTACATCTGGGTCGGACAACGGCTGATCATCCCCGTCGGCGGGCAAAGCAACGGCAGCCTGCGAGGCGGGGGGAACACAACGGGGAGCAGAGTCCACATCGTCCGGCGCGGCGAGAACTTGAGCCGTATCGCCGCCCGCTACGGAACCAGCGTCTGGGCCATCATGCAGGCCAACGGCCTGCGCAACCCCAATTACATCTGGGTCGGTCAGCGGTTGCGCATCCCCGCCGGTGCCGCTGGGCGGAGCGGCGGGAGCAGCGGGGGCGGTGGCGGCAAATGGATTGACGTGGACCTGAGCAGCCAGCGGGTGCGGGCCTATCAGGGCAATACCTTGCTGCGGACGATGATCGTTTCCACCGGCATTGCCCGTTACCCCACGCCCACGGGCCGTTTCAAGATCCTGTCCAAATATCCCAGTGTGACCATGTCCGGACCGGGGTACTACTTACCCGGCGTGCCCCATACCATGTTCTTCTACCGGGGATACGCCCTCCACGGGACCTATTGGCACAACAACTTTGGGACGCCCATGAGCCACGGCTGCATCAACCTGACGCGAAGCGATGCCGCTTGGCTTTACAACTGGGCGCCTGTGGGGACGCCGGTCGTCATCCACCGGTAGCCCCGTGTGGCGCGAAGACGACTTCCGGGTGGACGAGTTGCCGGACGATCTGCAACATGAGCTAAAAGTCTCCATCCGCTTGGCCCGCCGGGCGGGAGAGGCGATCTTGGGGTACTACCGACGGGGCCTGCCGGTGGAACGCAAGGCCGGGGACGAACCCGTCACCCTGGCCGACCGCGTCGCCGACGATCTGATCCGGGCCGGGTTGCGGGATGCTTTCCCGGACGACGGCTTGCTTACCGAGGAATCGGCCGATGACCTCTCGCGGCTGGCTAAGGAACGGGTGTGGATCGTGGACCCGTTGGACGGCACAACCGAGTTCATCACCGAAACGGGCGATTTCGTCGTCCAGGTTGGGCTGGCCGTCGGCGGGGAACCGGTCTTGGGGGTCATCTATCAGCCCACCACCGGTCTGCTGTACCATGCCGCACGGGGGCAGGGGGCCTATCGCCATCAGAACAATCGGAGCGAACGGTTGCATGTTTCGACGACCGCCGACCCACGCCAAATGCGACTGGTGGCCAGCCATGCCCACTACTCCCCTTTGGTCCAAGAGGCGCGGCGCGCGTTGGGTCTGGCCTCCGTCCGGCGCATGGGCAGCGTGGGCCTCAAAGCAGGAATGCTGGCTGCGGGGGAGTGCGATCTCTACCTGGCTACTACGGTAGCCAAGGAGTGGGACCTGTGCGCTCCTCACGCCCTGATCCTGGAAGCGGGGGGCATCCTGACCAACCTCTGCGGCGAACGGGTGAGCTACAACAAGCCCCGTCCGAGCGGTTGCCGCGGTCTCATCGCCAGCAACGGGCAAATCCATGAGCACATCGTCCGGGCATTGGCCCCGCTGGTGGAAAAGATGTACGGCCCGCGGTAGCATGGGGCGAGTGCATCTCCGTTGTCAACCCACACCCACTGCGAAGACGCCGAGGGCGGCGAAAAACCGTGTACAATGACCTGGGCCTTGGAGGGACGATCTGTTCAAGGGGGAAGGCATGTGCGAATGGCTGCGGTCTTTGCTATCCTGGGGGACCGAAATTCTGGTAGCGATCCAAGCCCACAGCAGCGATCTCGTCCTTGTGATCTTTACCCTCTTTACCTTCCTGGGCGAAGAAGAATTTTACCTGTTGGCCCTCCCTTTCGTCCTGTGGTGCATCGACAAAGGGATCGGCAGCAGTCTGACCGCCGTTTCCCTCCTCTCGGTCTGGACCAATGATGCGCTGAAGTATGTCTGTGCCATCCCGCGCCCTACCGATCCCCGCCTGCACATCCCCCATCCCGCGACCACCCCTGCCTTTCCCAGCGGCCATGCCCAAAATGCAATGGTCAACTGGGGCTATGTAGCATATCGCCTCCGCAACCGCGCCTTGTGGGTTGTAGCCGTGATCGCCATCGTCGGCATCGGCCTTTCGCGCTTGGTGCTGGCCGTCCACTATCCCCAAGATGTCATCGGCGGTTGGCTCATCGGCTTGGTCCTCTTGCTCATCTACGCCTGGGCCGAACCCAAACTGCGACCTCTCTTGACCGCCCAGGGGAAGCCGGTGCAACTGGCCCTGGCCGTTGCCGTCCCCCTTGGCCTGATCTTTCTTCATCCCGCCGATACCAACGGCGCGTACCCTGCCCCCGGTGCGGTGACGCCCATGGGGGCGTTGGCCGGGTTCTGGCTGGGGACCGCCATGGAAAATGCCCGGATACGCTTCCGGGTGGAGGGGTCATGGCGGCAACGGGGTCTCCGTCTGGTGCTGGGCCTGATGGTCGTCGCAGGGGTGTATATCGGCCTGAAACTATTGACGCCCGACGGCCTGGCCCCTCTACCGGCGGCGGGGTTGCGATTTGTGCGCTATGCCCTCGTCGGTTGGTCGGCGGCGTTTGTCTGCCCCTGGCTGTTCGTCAAACTGCGGTTGGCAAGCCGGGCGCAAGTCTGAGGGGATGACATGTTCCTTCACCGCCGCAGTCGCGCAAACAGGGGCGACTTGAATCGCCCCTTGGCGGCCTGCCGGATGCGGTTTCAACTGCGATTTTCTTGCGTCACCGGGCCGGATACACGCGCGCATTCGTACCCGATCCGTGGACGGCCCACGATTTTCAAGGAAAAAAAGATTCTGAGGAGGGACAAATGACGATCATCTTGGACGGTTCGGGATTGACCGTTGAAAAGCTGGTGCGCATTGCCCGTTATGGGGAAAAGGTTGAGCTGGCTCCGGACGCCCTGGAGCGGATCAAGGTCTGCCGGGCCATGCTGGAGGAAAAGATCCAAGCCCACGAGATTATGTACGGTGTCAACACCGGCATCGGCGAGTTCTCCGAAGTGGTACTGACCGATGAACAGGTCAGGCAGTTCCAACGCTACCTCGTCTACAACCACGCCGCCGGGATCGGTGAGCCGGTCCCCATTGAATATGTGCGCGGGGCGATGGCAGGGCGGATCAACGTCCATGCCCACGGCAAATCGGGCTGTCGCCCGGAGATCACCCTCACCCTGGTTGAGATGCTGAACAAGGGAGTCACCCCTGTCGTTTGCCAAAAGGGTTCGGTGGGGGCCAGCGGTGACCTGGCCCCTATGTCCCAGATCGCCTTGCTGATGATGGGCGAGGGGGAAGCGTTCTACCGAGGCGAGCGGTTGCCCGGCCGTGTGGCAATGGAGCGGGCGGGGATTCCCATCCCCGGCCTTCAGGCCCGCGACGGCTTGGCGACCATCAACGGCTCCAACCTGCTGACGGCCATGAGTGCAATTCAGCTTTACGACATGCAACGCTGGCTCAAACAAGCCGAGATCGCCTGTGCCATGACGCTGGAAGCCCTGTATGCCAACATGAAACCCTACGACGTGCGCCTGCACGAAGCACGAGGCTTCCCCGGCGCCATCCGTACCGCCCGCAACCTGAATAAGCTCATCGCCGGCAGCGACCTGGTCACGGGCAAGTTCAAGGTCAGGGTGCAGGATGCCTACTCAATGCGCTCCTCGCCCCAGGTGATCGGCGCCGCCCACGACGCCCTGGATTACGCCCAGAGTCAAGTGGAGATTGAGCTGAACGGCGTCGGAGACAACCCCATCTTCTTCCCCGAATACAAGCTGACCCTGACGGGGGCCAACTTTCAGGGCACGCCGGTCAGCCTGCCGATGGACATGGCCGGAGCAGCAATCACGATGGTTTGTGTCCTTTCGGAACGGCGTTTCAACCGGCTGACCAATCCCGCCTTGAGCGTGGGCCTGCCGCCCTTCCTGACGCGGGGGGCGGGTATGATGT
The DNA here is from genome assembly GCA_964593865.1 of uncultured Anaerolineaceae bacterium. Taxonomy (GTDB): domain Bacteria; phylum Chloroflexota; class Anaerolineae; order JAAYZQ01; family JAAYZQ01; genus CAZQKE01. The sequence goes on from CAZQKE010000022.1 coordinate 10,617, forward strand.
CGGGCATGATGCTCAGCCAGTACACCGCCGACATGCTCATCGTAGAACAGCGCATCCTTTCCATGCCGGCCAGCATCCAGTCCATCCCTGCTGCTGCCGACCAGGAAGACTTTGTCTCAATGGGGATGAATACGGCCCTTAAAAACCACCAGATCTTGGATAACGCCTACGGCGTGCTGGGGATTGAGTTCATGGGTGCGGCCCAAGCCCTGGACCTGCGCGATTTCACGCCGGGCAAAGGGGTGCAAGCCGCCCATCGGGTGATCCGCCGCCACGTTGAGTTTCTTGACGAAGACCGTCCCCTTTACGACGATCACAACACGATGAAAGCGTTGGTCCAATCGTGTGAGATCCTGGAAGCAGTGGAAGAAGCGGTTGGCCCGCTGGAATAATCAACCTTCCGGAGGAGCGAAATGGCAGAAACGTTTGACGTCATCATCATCGGGGCCGGGATCATGGGCTGTTGCAGTGCTTTTGAGCTGGCCCGGCGGGGCTTGAAGGTCGCCTTGTTGGATAAAGGAACCATCGGTGCGGGGCCAAGCGGTGAGTCCTCGGCCATCATTCGCCAGCACTATTCCAACGAACTGACGGCCCGCATGGCCCACTATAGCCTGGGCATCTTTCAGAATTTTGCCGAGATCGTGGGCGGGGAATGCGGTTTTCGTCCGGTGGGATTCGTCGTCCTGGTCGCCGCCGAGGATCAAGAGGGCTTGGAAGCCAACATGGCCCTGCAGCGGCGCGTGGGCATCCGCACCGAGCGCATTTCCCCCGAAGCGCTGCGGGAGCTGATGCCCGGCCTCCACACGGAGGACCTGGTGGCCGCCTGCTATGAACCGGATAGCGGTTACGCCGATCCCTACTTGACGGTCACGTCCTATGCCCAAGCTGCCCGGCGGCTGGGCGTGCAGGTGATGCAAGAGACCCTTGTCACCGGCATTCGCTTGGTCAACCACCGCGTCGTGGGTGTGGAAACCGCCCAAGGGACCCTTCTGGATGCTCCCTGTGTGCTCAACGCTGCCGGTTCCTGGGGGGCGCGGGTGGGTAGCCTGGCCGGGATAGGCTTGCCCATCCATGCTTGCCGGGTGCAGGTGGCCTTCTTCCGTCGCCCGCCGGGCCATGAGGCCGAACACCCCGTCGTGGGTGATTTTATCCATGCCACCTACTTTCGGCCGGAGACGGGCGGCCTGACCCTCACCGGCCTGATAGACCCTGCCGAGGCGCGGGCCATCGTCAACCCGGACCATTACAACAAGGGGGTGGATTCCGACTTTGTGTTTGACATCGGAGAACGGTTGATCCGCCGCTACCCTGCCCTGGAGGATGGGGAGAGCACCGGCGGTTATGCCTCCCTTTACGGCATTACACCCGATTGGCATCCGGTAGTGGATGAGGTGCCGCCGGGCAGCGGCCTGTATGTCTGCGCCGGGTTCAGCGGCCACGGGTTCAAACTGGGGCCGGCGGTGGGTCTCATGGTCGCCGACCTAATCCAGGGTGTCTCCGAGCCGACCTTTGATCACCACCTGTTCCGCTATGACCGCTTCGCCGAAGGTGAGCCGGTGCGCGGGCAGTATGAGTACAGCATCGTCGGCTGATCGGCACGATGCTTTTGGGGCAAACCCATATACCGGCCTCTGCCGCAGAGACCGCCGCGTGACGGGAGTTTGCGCCGTTTCCCCCGCGCCCTCGGCGTCTCTGCGGCAAGGCTGCCCCTGCCCGGAACGGTAAACGTCCGGGCCTGCTATCCCTCTTGGGGCGGGTGGGGTTCTTCCGCCCGCAACACCTGGGAGGCTTGGCCGAGTTCGGACCAGCTCAAGCTGCGCCAGGCATAATAGCCTCCCAGGGCGGTGATGGGCAGCCACAAGGCTGCGTGGAGCACCAACGTATACGCCCCGGCGATCTCCGGGTCCACGCCGAAGGCGGAAAGGATTTTGATTCCCGGTGTGTCAAAAGTGCCGATGTACCCCGGCGCAGAGGGGATGGTGGTGAACAGGTTGACGACACCGTTCATCAGCATCAGAACAAAGAAGGAAACTTCAAAATCAAAGGCGTGCATCACGAACCAATACTTGCCCGTTTCGGCCAACCAGACTACCAGCGACGTGATAAAGATCATGGCCACATCGCGCCCGCTTCGCAGGAAATACAGCCCCCCCAGGAAACGGTCGGCAATGCCGCGCAGTGGCTCGCGGAAGCGGACCGGGACCAAGTGATCTATCCCCCAGTTGTAGACCGCCTGGGCACGGCGGGGAGACGCAGCAATGACGAAAAAGACGGCCAGCGCACCGAAAAAGAGCAGACTGAAAAAGATAACAAAGGTGCGCCAATCGGCGGGCACATGGGGAGCCAAAGGCAAGCCGATGAACACAAAGAGCAGCATCGTCACGCCGTCAAAGATGCGCTCAACCAGGATCGTTGCCAGACTCGCGCTGATGCTGACCTCCTCTTCCCGTTTGAGTACATAGGCCCGCAGCAGCTCGCCGATGCGGGCCGGATAGATGTTGTTGCCCATGTAACCGATGCAAACGATGGGGAACAATCTCCGCAGCGGGATCGGCTTGAGAGCGCGGAGCATATAGTGCCAGCGCCAGGTTCTGGCCCAGACGCCAAAGAAATAGATGGCTACTCCCGGTAGCAACCACCAATAGCGGGCACGGCGGATATGAAACCACACCAGACCCAGTTCAAGCCCCTGGAGGGCAAAATACAAAAAGGCCGCGCTGATGCCCAGGCCCAACCAAAATTGCCAGCGTTTGAGCATTCGTCTTCTCCCGATGATGGGTATCGTACCCCTGTAGCGGCGTGGAGCAGACACGCCTAGCGGTACGGTTCGGCAGTAGGCCGATCCGGCTGCAGGATGCGCACCCGCACCCGCACCGGCTCCGATTCTTGGCCTGTCGCGTCGCGGGCGGTGGCGATCAGCGTCAGGGCATCATCCTTTCCCCTGGGCAGGGTGATGACCCATGAGCCACGGCATTTCGCCTCCCGGCAGGTGAACACCCGCCCCGTGTCCAGAATGGGGTCGCCCGTCTCCTCCCCTCGGATGTGGACCTGGGCTATCTGCTGGTCATCACCGGCCCGGAAGGTGACGGTCAGAACCTCCCCGGCGGCAGCTTGGGTTGGCGTCACCGTCAAAGTGATGACCGGCAAAGCGTCCACAGGCGCACAGGGCGGCAACGTGATCTCGGCCATCTCGCTCATGTCGGATGCACCGGCGGCGTTAAAGGCCACGACGGTATAGCGGTAAGTGTTGCCACAGGCAACGTTGCCGTCCACAAAGGTTTGGGCGTCGGCCGGGGCCAGACCGATGCTGGCCGCTACGTCTTGGCGGTAGATGCGGAAGGCATCTTCGTCGTCGGAACGGTCGGTCCAAGTCAAGCGCACGGCGTCTCCCGTCTCGGTCAACACGGCCCGGAGGTCGGTAGGCGCGGCAGGTGGACGGCTGCGTCGGGCTTGGGCTTCCACCACAATATCCAGTGTCAAAGGAGGGCCGAAAAAGGTCCCATCAGGTGCCTGTAACTGCCAGACGCTGACGTAGCGACCGGCCTGCACCGGCGCCCAAAAGGTCACGGCCAGGTCCACGGAGGCCCCTGCTGCGCAAGGGGGCGCGGGCACGGCACCGGGTGCACCCAACTGCTCCCCTTCAACCAGAACCAACTCATACCCCGTCCCCCAAGCGCATGTCCCGCTGTTGCTCACCTGCCACACCTTTTCCAGGCGTGCGCCGGGGGCAAAGGCCGTGCCGGGCGGAATGGTGACATCGGCCAAAAAGGTTGCATCGGGAGTGCAAGGCGGCGCACTTCGGGCCGGGGTCGCCTGCAGGGTGATGGCCGTTGCTCCCAAAACGCGCCCCATGATTGAGCGGACGACCACCCGCAAGGAGTGTTCCCCGGCCACCTGAGGCCGCCAGGGCAGCGAAAGGGGCAACGACGCCTGACCGGGTTGCAGGTCGGGGGATAAAGGACGGCTGTCCACCAGCCGATCATCCACGTATAGCTCCACCGATGCCGCCCGCCAAAGGTTCACCCCGCCCCCCAACATAGCCTCAATGCCGATCTCCTGCCCCAGCGGCACTTGGCTCCCGTCGGCGGGGGAAACGATGGTCACCTGCAGGGGGAAAGGCGGCGTGGGCAATGCCGCAACGGGAGGCCACAGCCCCGGTGGCCAGCGCAGCCAGGCCAAAATCCCTACGATCCCGACGGCAATGACCAGGACCATGGCCAAGGCCACCGGTCGCCCGACCCATCGCCTTCGCCGCCGAGTATGGGCGGCATGGACAACGGGGCGCAGGTGGGGGTCATCGGCCCGCCAGCCGTCGCCTCGGTTGCAGTACCACCGACCATCGTCGGCGTCCAGCATCCAGAACGCGCCTTCCTCGTCTCGCAGCAACAGTTTGGCTACTTCGACGCGAAAGGTCGCCGTATCCAGTTCGCCGCCTTTGTGCAGTGACTGCAATTCCCGGAAACGACGCTCGGCTTGTTCAAAATCCATATGCGATATTGTACCACGAGTGGGGTGGGGGAGCAAAACCCGAAGCAGATGCCCGCTTCGTACATCGGACTTGGTGCGTTTGCCAAACCGCCCGCTTTGTGCTACAATGTCCCCTGTCAGGCCCCCGTAGCTCAGTGGATAGAGCGGCGGCCTCCGGAGCCGTGCGCGGGCGTTCGAGTCGCCCCGGGGGTACTCTAGCCAAGTACACAGAGGCCGGGGAGCCTTGCATCCCCGGTCCGCAGAGAACACCTGTTGAGTCCGCTCTTTGCAGCGGCCAACAGGTTGTCTTTGTCCCCAAAGAAATTCCGTGTGCCGGGTAAATGGCAACCGATACAGAGATCCCACCGGTCATCCGCACCAAGCTATATCGGCCCCGCATCAGCGGGGATCTGATCCCCCGTCCCCGCTTGCTGGAGCGACTGGAAAAACGACGGGAGCGGCCACTAACGCTGGTCCTGGCGCCAACAGGCTACGGCAAGACGACGCTCGTGGCGACTTGGCTGGAAGGGTGTGATTGGCCGAACGCCTGGCTTTCCCTGGATGAAGGTGATGACGATCCTTTCCTCTTCCTAAGCTACTTTTTGGCCGCCGTCCGAACCATCTTTCCCACGGCCCTGCAGGAAACCCTTGCCCTGTTGCACAACCCCGGCCCCGCGCCCACCGAGACCTTGCTTTACCATCTGGTCAACGAACTGGACCGGATCGAATCCCCTTTTGTCCTCGTGCTGGACGACTACCACCAGATCCAGAACATGGCGGTCCACGACATGGTGACGGACCTGTTGCGCCACCCGCCCCGCCCCTTGCACTTGGTCTTGATCTCGCGGAACGACCCCCCCCTCCCCCTGGCCCGGCTGCGGGCGCAAGGGCTGGCGACCGAGATCCGCGCCCATGATCTGCGCTTTACACAGGAAGAAACGGCGGCCTTGTTGCGTCAGATGGGCATGTCGGCCGATGACGAAGCGATCCGGGCCATTTTGCAAAAAGCAGAAGGATGGCCGGCAGGCATCCGCCTGGCCGTACTCTCATCGCGCCATCGGGGCAACGAAACACTCCTTCCCGCCCACTTGGAAGGCGGCATTTCCTACATCATGGATTACCTGCTCACCGAAGTCGTGGAAAATCAACCCCAAGCCATCCAAGACTATTTGCTCCGCACCTCAATCCTAGACCGTTTCTGCGCTTCCTTGTGCGAAGCCGTGTGCTTGGGCGAAGCGCAGGGCAATCCATCTACCGACACGCCCGAAGGGCGTGCGCCGGACGGGCGAGCTTATTTGGAATGGCTGGAAGGCAGCGACCTGTTCGTCGTCCCCCTGGACGACCGGCACGAGTGGTATCGCTATCACCACCTGTTCCGGCAGCTCCTGCGCCACCAATTGGAACGGCGTCACAGCCCCCAAGAGATCGCTGCCCTCCACCGGCGGGCCAGCGATTGGTTCGCCCGGCACGACATGATCGAAGCGGCGATCCGACATGCCCTGGCCGCAGGAGATGCCTTGCAGGCGGCCCGGTTGGTAGAGCAAAAGGGGCGCGCCTTGCTCACCGAGAACCGATGGCGTCTCTTGAAAAAATGGCTGGATATGCTTCCCCCCGACCTGATCCAGGACCGCCCCCTTTTGCTGATCGCCCAAGCATGGGTGGCCTATTTCCGCTTTGCCCTAGGGGACATCCCCCCCTTGTTGCAGAGGCTGGAACAAATTCTGGCCGAGGACGAAACGGCCCGGTTTCTCCAAGAGGAAATTGACTTTTTCTGGGGGCATCATTGGTATTGGAAAGGACAGATGGACCGCAGCCTGGCGCGGCTTGAACGGGCACGGGACCGAGAACCGGTTGTCCATCATGTCTCCAAAGGGATCACCCAGGTTTTTTGGGCGTTGGCCGCCCAGATGTCCGGACGCAAAGAGGAAGCGGTCCGGTATCTGCGCCAAGCCCTGGATGATGCGCCGTTGTCCCCTTCCATCCCCCAAAACGAGTCGGTAGGCACTCTGATCCTTGTGCATCTGCTTTCCGGCGAACTGCACCGGGCAGCACGGCTTGTGCCCCGTGGTCAGGAACTGGCGACTCGGAGCGGCAACCTCTACGCCCGGAGCTGGTATCGCTACATTCAGGGCTACCTGGCCTATTTCTGGCACGATCTGGAACAGGCGATCTCCCACCTGGCCGCAGCGATAGAGAGACGCTACATCCTGTACACCAGAGCCTCGCTGGATGCTCTATCCGGCCTGGCGTTGAGCCAACAACTGCTGGGGGAGCAAGATCAAGCCGAAGCAACCTTGGCCTTGCTGCGCGACTTTGCCCAAGAATGCGACGAGCCGGAAGCGGTGATCGTCGCCCGCTCTTGCGAAGCACACCTGGCCTTGCTACGCGGCGAGCCGGATGTAGCCCTCCGCCGGTTGCGGATGGCCGATCTCCCCATAGAAGGCCGGGCCATGTTCACCTGGATCGAAGTTCCCCAGATCACATATTGCCGCGCGCTCATTGCCCTGGGCGGCACATCCGGCCTGCAGGAAGCGGAAAAGAGGCTACAGACGTGCCGCCGGGTGAACGAGGCCCAATACAACACCCGCCAACTGCTGGACATCCTGATCCTGCAAAGCATGGTCCACTACCGCCAGGGCCACACGGAAACGGCATTAACCGAGTTGGAACGGGCCGTCGTCCTGGCCGAACCGGGGGGCTGGGTGCATCCCTTCGTGGAGCCGGGGCCGCCGATTGCCGAAATGCTGACCCGCATACACCGGCGCAGCACGGCCGCAGGCTTTGTCTCCCGCTTGCTGGCCGCCTGTGCCCAAGATGCTGCTCCCTCCTTTCCCTCCCCTCCTCTCCCAGAACCGTTGACAAACCGCGAGATGGAGATTCTGGAACTGCTGGCCCGCCGCCTGACCAACAAAGAGATCGCCGCCCTGCTGACCATCTCACCGGGCACGGTCCGGCAGCACACGCACAACATCTATCAGAAACTGGAAGTCAAAAGCAGGCGCCAGGCGGTGGACAAAGCCGTTGCGCTTGGCCTCCTCTCCCCATCCGGTCCCCGCCGGAATGCCGAGCCGTGAGGAGCATGGCGAATTCCCGGAGCGGATCCCAAACCATCTTGAATTTCTATAGCATTTTTATAACATTTTGTCAGTAGCAAGATCTTCCCGACTGTGGTATGCTATGCCGTGTGGTCGGTGGCAGGACCCTGGGCGACCGGAACTCGGACGAGAATTTGGGGTTTTAGCACAGGGGAGAGGATCTACCGACGATTAAAAGCGAGGAGGTAACACAATGGCAACGATTACCGGTATCAAATTCAACACGCCCGATGGCGCGGCCCAAATGCTGGATCTGGTCAAGGACCTATCTAAGCAGCACCTGATCACCTTGCAGGATGCGGCCCTCGTCACCTGGCCGGAGGGCGCGAAAAAGCCCAAGACCAAGCACCTGGCCGATATGACCGGCGCCGGCGCGTTGGGCGGTGCGTTCTGGGGGATGCTCTTCGGTTTGATCTTCTTCGTCCCCTTCCTGGGGATGGCCATCGGCGCGGCCATGGGGGCCATCGCCGGGCACTTTGCCAACTATGGCATTGACAAAGATTTCATTGAAAGCATCCACGCAAAGGTGACAGAGGGCACATCGGCCCTCTTTTTGATGACCAGCGACGCCGTCCAGGACAAGGTGAAGGACGCCATCAAGGACAGCGGTCTGGAGTTTGAAATCTTTTACACCAACCTATCCAAAGAGCAGGAAGAACAACTGCGTCAAGACTTTGCCGAATAGCCGCGTGCCCGCCCAGGGCAGTGGCGCAAGGCTGCCTCGGCCGTCCGCCAACGGACCGGGCGTATTCGCGTATTCGCGTCCGCTTCGTGGACGGCCCGCTTCGGCGGTTCCGGAGATTTGAACCGCAAAGGCGCAAAGGCCGCAAAGAAAAGAAGAAAAAGTAAGAAAACCTTCGCGCCCTTGGCGTCTTGGCGGTTCCAAGATTCGAGCCGCAAAGGCGAAAAGTTGGGAGTTTATTTTCGAGGAAGGAGAGAAAAACCATGTCTCAAGCGCAAGTGGCTGCAAGACCCGTCGGTGAAGTTCGGATCAACACCTTCTTGGCCCAGGTGTACCTGCTCATGGCCCTGGGCCTGGCCGTCACCGGCTTTGTCGCTTCCTGGGCGAGCCAGAACTTTGTCCTGGTGCTGCAAACGATGCGGCCCGGTGTGGCCTTTGGCTTGTTCATCGTGGAGATCATCTTGGTCGTCTTCCTTAGCGCGGCGGCGACCAAAATGTCCCCCACGTTGGCTTTTCTGGCCTTTCTGTTCTACGCGGCGGTCACGGGGCTGACCTTCGCCTCCCTGTTCGCCGTCTATGCCGAAACGCGCATCGCCCAGGTGTTCTGGGTGACGGCGGGCGTATTCCTGGTGACCAGCGTGGTGGGCATGGTCCTCAAAAAAGACCTCAGCTCTGCCGGGTATGTGCTCTTTATGCTGCTGCTGGGCTGGACCATCGCCTGGCTGTTTAGCTGGTTCTTCCCCGGCTTCAACCTGCTGTTGACCTACATCGGCATTGCCCTGTTCATCGGCCTGACCGCCTACGACACCCAGCGGATCAAAGAGATCGGCAAGCAGATTGAGGATCACCCCGCCCGCGGCGGTCTGATCGTCATCGGCGCGTTGGTGCTTTACCTGGACTTTATCAACCTGTTCCTGCTGCTGCTACGGGCTTCCAACCGCTAGAGGAGGAAAAGAGATGAACGAGATTTTGGGCATCGTTGTCAAACTGTCGGCGTTGGTGTTTGTGGTGGCCAGCATGTTGGCCATGGGCCTCAGCCTGACCATCCCCCAGATCACCAAGCCCCTGAAGGACATCAAACTGTTGATCATGGCCCTGATCGCCAACTTTGTACTCGTGCCCATCCTGGCCTATGCGATCACCTCTATCTTTTCAAGCGTCTTCAGCGGCTTTACCGAGGATAACACCATCACCTTCTTCCTGCTGGCAACGGCGGCCGGCGCGCCCTTCCTGCCCAAACTGGCGCAGATGGCAAAGGGCAACGTTGCCTACTCGGTCGGGCTGATGACCCTGTTGATGGTCGTCAGCGTGTTCTTTTTGCCCGCCGTACTGCCGCTGATGCTACCCGGCGTGGAGGTGGATGCCTGGGCCATTGCCCAATCGCTGATTATCACCATGCTCATTCCCCTGGGCATCGGCTTGTTCATCAAGGCCCGCTATGAGGAAACGGCCAAAAGCTTGCAGCCCACCTTCGCCCAAGCCGCCAACACCTCCTTGATGCTGCTGATGGGCGTCCTCTTGGTGATGAACATCAAAACCATCTTGGGGACGGTGGGAACGGGTGTGCTTTTGGCCGGTGTGCTCTTTTACATCGGGGCCTTCCTCATCGGCTTCCTCCTGGCCTTTGGCAACGACCAGGGGATCAAGAGCGTGCTGGGCCTGGGCACAGGCCAGCGGAACATGTCGGCGGCCTTTGTGGTAGCGGTGGGCAACTTTGCCGACAGGCCCGACGTGATCATCACCCTGGTCGTGCTGTCCATCGTTGACCTGGTGGTGATGCTCCCCCTGGGCAACGAGATCGGCAAGCGGGTGGCGGCCAAGCTCGCGGTTGCCGAAGGCGAATAGGCAAGGGACAGAGCAAAAGCATTCATCGCTCTCACCCCCGACTCCACCGTAGAGACGCCGAGAAGTCGCACAGAATCTGCCGTCTCTCGGCAACCTCGGCGTCTCTGCGGTGCACAATGGGATGGGCGGTGCGCAAAAAGTCGCCGGACTTTGATCCCAAAAATCTGGGGGCCGACATCGGCGCGGCGATCACGATGGCCCTGGTCGCCATACCCGATGCCATCGCCTCGGCCATCTTGGCCGGGGTGAACCCCGCTTACGGCTTCAACGCCCTCATCGTGGGCACGCCTTTGGGCAGCCTGTTCACCAGTTCCCAGTTTATGAACATCGGCTCCACGGCGGCCATGATGCTGGCCGTGGGCGGCGTCCTGGACGGCTTTGCCCAAGAGGACATCCTGACCGCCCTGATCACGCTGACGGTGCTGATCGGCCTCTTTCAGCTGCTGTTGGGGCTGTTCAAACTGGGCGTGTTCACCCGTTTCATCTCCAACGCGGTGATGATCGGCTTTTTCACCGGCGTCGCCACGGTGTTGATCCTGGGCCAACTGGGGGACCTGACCGGCTATGCCGGCCCCCATAGCAACAAGGTGCTCCAGGCCGTGGACCTGCTGTTCCACCTGAACGAGGTGGACCTGCCCACCCTGCTGACCGGTCTGGCGACGATAGGCATCATCGTTTTGCTAAGCCGCACCCCGTTGCGGAACTATTCCCTGGCTATTGCCATGCTGCTGGCTTCGGCGGGCGTAGTTGTCCTGGGGTTGGATTCGGTCAAGCAGGTGGGCGATTCCTTCCGCATCCAGGCCGCGCTGCCCACCCTCGGCCTGCCCGACCTCGGCATGGTGCGGACGCTGCTGATGCCCGCCGTCGCCGTGGGCCTCTTGGGGCTGATCCAGGCCGCCGGGATCAGCCAGACCACCCCCAACCCCGACGGCCGGTATCCCGACCCATCGGGCGATTTCGTCGGGCAGGGGGTGGCGAACCTGGCGGCAGGGTTCTTCAAAGGGCTGCCGGTGGGCGGTTCCCTGGGCGGGACCAGCATCCTGCTCAGCGCGGGGGCCAAATCCCGCTGGGCCAACGTGTTCATGGGCCTCTTTGTGGCGGTCTTTGTGATCCTGTTGGGCGGCCAGGTGGAAAAGGTCGCTACTCCGGCCATCGCCGCCGTGCTGATCGTCGCCGGGTTCGGCACTTTTAAATTCGCCGTCATTTCGGACATCTGGGACATCGGCCGCTCGTCGCGGCTGGTGATGCTGGTCACCTTCGTTGCGACGCTGACCCTGGAGATCCAGGAAGCGGTTTTCGTCGGCATCGTCCTTTCCATCCTGGATTTCGTCTACACGGCGGCCCAGGATGTGCGCCTGGTGGAACTGGTGGAGGAAAAGGAGGGGGTGCTGGTCGAGCGACCCTGCCCCGCCGCCCTGAAGGATGACAGCCTGACGGTCCTCTTTGCCTGGGGAACCAACTTTTTCGCCAGCGCACGGGCGATGGAGGATATGCTGCCCGATGCGGACCGGGCGCAGCGGGCGGTGGTGATCCTGCGGATGCGGGGCCGCTCGCGCATCGGCAGCACCTTTTTGCAGATTTTGGAGCGGTACGCCGCGAAACTGCGGGCCAACGGCGGCAAGCTGATGCTTTCCGGCGTCTGCCCCCACGTCCGGGAGCAACTGGCCCGCACCGAAACCTTTGACCTCATTCCCCAGGAAGATGTCTTCCCGGCGACGGACGTTTTGGGGCAGTCTACCATTGAGGCCATGTCCGCCGCCAGGGAGTGGTTGGCCCGGTTGGCCCGCGCCGAGCAGTAGCGCAAGTCCGGGGATTTGCGCCGCATGGCCCGGCGGGCGCGGTTTCGGCCGTTCCCATCGGGCAGCAACGCGGACTCGCGCCACATAGCCCGGCGAATGCGGTTTCAACCGCTATTTTCAAATCAGGAGGGAAAATGGAAAAAACTGTACGAACGGGCATTGTTGAGCTGGCCGACGCCGGCATTGAGTATTTCGACCAGGGACAGGGCGAACCGGTGGTCATGCTGCCTGGCGGCAGCCTCAACGTGACCTACATGCAAAACCTGGCCGACGCCCTGGCCGACGCGGGCTACCGCGTGGTCCGCATCAACCCCCGGCGGGCGGGCAACAGCACCGGCTCCGCCGAGAACGTCACCCTGCACACCCTGGCCGACGACGTGGCCGGTGTCGTGCGGGCGTTGGACCTGGGGCCGGTCCACATCCTGGGCCACGCCTTTGGCAACCGGGTGGCCCGCGCCTTCGCCGCCGACCACCCCGATCTGGTCCGCACCGTCATCCTGCTGGCCGCCGGGGGCAAAATCCCGCCCCAACCGGAAGCCCAGCAGGCGTTGCGCACCATCTTTGACCCCAACGCCGGCGACGCCGAATACCTGGACGCCATGCGCTACATGGTCGGCGACCCCGCCGATGTTGAAACCGCCTGGGCCGCCCTCAAGCCGAGCCGTGCGCCTCAGGCCGCCCCCCTTCAGGCGGGCACGGCCCGAAACACCCCCCTGGAAGATTGGTGGGCGCCGCCCGGTGAGGCTCCTTACCTGGTGCTGCAAGGGACCCACGACCAGGCCGCCCCGCCGGAAAACGGCGAACTGCTCAAAGCGGACCTGGGCGACCGGGCGACTCTGATCGCCCTGGAAGGGGCCGGACACCTGATGCTGGTCACACGCGCCCAGGAGGTCGCCGAATCAATCGTAAACTTTTTAAAATCTTTGGAGGTAACGAAATGACAAAAGAAGAAGCACGAAATATCGCAGAGGAAGCGTATATTTTTGCCTACCCCATGCTGGAAAACTACAAAACCATGTACGGCCAGGCGGTAGATGAGAATTCGGGCGCTTACCTGGCTCCTTTCAACAAATTCTTCCATTTTCAACATCTTTTGGGGCCGGAATTCACCCAAATCGTCGCGCCCAACAACGACACCCTCTACTCCATGTCCTGGCTGGACCTGGGCACGGAGCCGCTCATCCTGAGCCTGCCCGACTTTGGCGACCGCTATTTTGTGGTCCAGATGGTGGATATGTACACCCACAACATTGAGTACATCGGCGCCCGCACCACCGGCTTCCAGGGCGGGACCTTTCTCATCGCCGGGCCGGGTTGGGATGGCGAGGTCCCCGATGGGCTGGACGGCGTGCGCCGCAGCGAAAGCCGCTTTGTCTTTTTGCTGGAACGAACCGCCGTTTCCGGCCCGGACGACGTGCCCGCCGTCCTGGACCTGCAAGCCCAATTCAACCTCACCCCTCTGAGCGAGTACCTGGGCCGACCTGCGCCCCTGCCTGCCCCCACGCCCGATTTCCCGCCCTACGACGCCGAAAAAGCCGAATCCATTGAATTCATCGGCTACTTTAACTTTTTGATGCAGTATGCCGAAATCCATCCCAGCGAAAAAGAACTGTTTGAGCGATTCGCCAAGATCGGCATCGGGCCGGGCTTGCCCTTCGACGCCGAGGCCCTGGACCCGGAGATCCGCCAGGCGATAGCCGAGGGCGTGGCCTCCGGCATGGAAAAGATCAAAGAGGCCAGCCTGAAGGTAGGCCGCGAGGTCAACAACTGGACCCTGATCGGTGAGGGATTCGGCTACCGCTCCATGATGCAGGGCAAGTACCTGCTGCGGGCTGCCGCCGGGCTGCGCGGGCTGTACGGCAACAACCCCGACGAAGCCTACAACTTTATGGGGACCAAAGACGCCGACGGCGACCCGCTGGACGCCGCCAAACACAACTACTTCCTGCACTTTGAAACGCCGCCGCCGGTGCGGGCCTTCTGGTCGATCAGCATGTACAAACTGCCGGAGACGCTGTTTGTGGAGAACCCCATCAAACGGTACACCATCGGCGACCGCACGCCGGGCCTGCGCTACAACGAGGACGGCTCCCTGGACGTTTACATCCAACACGAATCCCCCGGCCCGGATAAAGAATCCAACTGGCTGCCGGCGCCCGACGGCCCCTTCATGCTCGGCCTGCGCATCTACTGGCCCAAGCCGGAGATCCTGGAAGGCAAATGGAAGCCGCCCTTCGTCCGGAAGGCATAAACCGGCGATTCACCCCGCCCTTTGGGACTTGCGGCCGACCGCCCGCGCAGGCAGGCGGTCGGCCAACGGCCCACAAGGTGCGGTTTCAACCGCTTCCCTTGCGCCACTCCGATCCGCGTTTTTCCGTAAATCCGCGGCTCACACCCCGCAGAAAGACATGACACCCAACGCACCACCGGCTTTTCACCTGCTGGTCAAACCGACGGGGGCGGCCTGCAACCTGGACTGCAAATACTGCTTTTTCCTCTCCAAAGAGGCATTGTACCCCGGCAGCCCCTTCCGCATGAGCGACGAGGTCCTGGAGACCTACATCGCCCAATTGTTCGCCGCCCACCGCGTACCGGAGGTCAACGTTGCCTGGCAAGGGGGCGAACCGACCCTGATGGGCCTGGATTTCTTCCGGCGTGCGGTCGCCCTGGCCGAAAAATACAAAAAGCCGGGGCAAAAGATCCTCTACACGATCCAGACCAACGGGACCACCCTGGACGACGAATGGGCCGCCTTTTTCAAAGCGCACAACTTTCTCGTCGGCCTCAGCGTGGACGGCCCCCGGCCTATGCACGACGCCTACCGGGTGGACAAGGGGGGCCGGGGGACCTTTGAGCGGGTGATGCGCGGCTGGGAGCACCTGCGCCGCCATCGGGTGGATGTCAACATCCTGTGTACCGTCCATGCGGCCAACGGCGATCACCCCCTGGAGGTGTATCACTTTTTCCGCGACGAGATGGGGGCGCGGTTCATCCAATTCATCCCTATCGTTGAGCGGGCTACGGAGGAGACCATGCCCCCGGCCGATGAGGGTTGGAGCGAACGGCCGCCGTACACCCAAAAGGGCGACCGGACGACAGAGCGCACCATCCGACCGGAGCAGTATGGCCGTTTCCTCATCGCCATCTTTGACGAATGGGTGCGCCGCGACGTGGGCAAGGTGTTCATCCAACACTTTGATACCGCCCTGGCGAACCGGCTGGGGCTGCCTTCTCCTGTGTGCGTCTTTGCCGAAACGTGCGGATTGGCACTGGCCCTGGAGCACAACGGCGATCTCTACGCCTGCGACCACTATGTGGAGCCGGACTACCTGCTGGGCAACATCCGGGATACCCCGCTGATAGAGCTGGTTGCTTCGGAAAAGCAGGTGCGGTTCGGCCTGGATAAGCGGGATACACTGCCCCGTTACTGTCGCCGCTGCAAAGTGCGCTTTGCCTGTCATGGGGGCTGTCCCAAAAACCGCTTCACCCGGACGCCGGACGGCGAACCGGGCTTGAACTACCTGTGCGCCGGGTACAAAGCCTTTTTCACCCACATTGACCGGCCCATGCGCATCATGGCCGACCTGCTGCGCCGCGGCCGCGCCCCGGCGGAGATTATGCGCA
>CAZQKE010000023.1:0-13941 GCA_964593865.1 uncultured Anaerolineaceae bacterium
CTCCCGCTCCCGCTCCGTCAGGCTCTGCCACCGCCGCTCCGCTTCCGCCAGCCGGAGCCGGGCGCGGGCCAACTGTTCCGCCTGCCATCGCTGCTCCTCCGCCCGGCTCCGGGGGGCCGTCAGGCGGGCCACGGTGGCCCGTACTTTCTTCAGGTCAAGGGGTTTGGTCAAATAGTCGTCCACCCCCAGCCGCAGGGCCAGGACCGCCGTCTCGATGGCCGGGCGGGCGGTGATGAGCACCAGGGGGAGGTCGGGGGCGAGTGCTCGCAGGCGGTGGACCAGGTCCAGGCCGTGCAACCCCGGCAGCCAGATGTCCACCAGGGCCAGATCAAAGGGTTGGCGCCGGAGCAGGTCCAGCGCAGCGTCTCCATCGGCAGCGGTCTGCACCTTGTGGCCCTCCGAGGCAAGGACATCGGCGAGCAGTTGGCGGATGTCCGGCTCGTCGTCTATTACCAGGATGTCGGCCATTGTCGTTTCCTTTTGGCCGGTGCAGTGCGGGCGAGGTGGGGAAAGGATACCACAGAAGGGACCGTTTGTCCAGATGTCGGTCTGTGGTCTTGAAGGGGGTTCAATTGGCGCAATATGGCGGAAAGGCATATAATAGAGAGGGCAGCCGTCTGCGAATGCGCCCGAATGCACGAGTGGCCGGGCACATCCGTGTCCGGTCGTAGGCGGGATTTTCAAATTAAAGACGGTGAAGGAGCGTTCGACGGATGAACAAAAAACCCGATTGGTTCAAAGGAGTGTTCCCCGCCCTGGTCACGCCCTTTACGCCCGACGACCGGGTGGACGAGGCCACTTACCGGGAGCTGATCCGCTTTGTCCTGCCTCATGTGGACGGTGTGGTCCCCTGCGGCACGACCGGCGAATTCAGCTCCATGACAATGGAGGAGAAAAAGCAGGTCATTGAAATCTGCCTGGATGAGGTGGGCGGGCGTGTGCCGGTCCTGGCCGGGACCGGCTGCCAAAGCACCCGCGAAACGGTGGAGCTGACCGCCTGGGCGCGGGATGCGGGAGCCACGGGAGCGTTGGTGGTTGCGCCTTACTATCTCAAGCCGACCTACAACGAAATTTTTGACCACTACAGGCAGGTGAACAAGGTCGGCCTGCCCATCATCCTCTACAACATTCCCCAATGCGCCGGGACCCACTACAAGTGGTGGACGGCGGAGGGCATGGCCCTGGCCTTTGAGAACGTCGTGGGCATGAAAGATTCATCGGGCGATATGCCTTTTTTCATGGCCGCCCTGGAAAAACTGCGGGGGACTATCGGCCTCTTTTGCGGGCACGATGAAGTGGCCGGGATGGCCATGCTGGCCGGGGCCGATGGGGCCATCCTGGCCTCTGCCAATCTGATTCCCGACATCTGGCAGGAGATCTATCAAGCCGTGCAGCGGGGTAAGGTGGAGTTTGTGCGGCGGCGTCTCAAAGAAATCCAGATTTTGACCAGGTTGGTGGTGCGCAAGGGCGCGCCCCAGGCGGTCAAAGAAGGGCTGCGGATGATGGGCCTGACCGGCATGAGCGACGTGCGCTTGCCGCTGGTCCGGGGTGGGGCCTTTGAGCGGGAGGATTATGAGGACCTGCGCACCCAGTTGGAAAACCTGGGCAAGATCGGCACGCAGACGGTCACGTTGGGTGGTCGGCGGGTGGAATACGCCCTTCCCGCCGATATTCCGCCCCACTTTGAAGACCTGACCCTTTGCGTGGGCGAAGGGTTTGCCGGGCCGCCTTTTTCCGAAGTGGCCCACATTGACCTGCTGTTGGGGTGGAAAGACGGCCCGGTGGGGAAAGCCATCGCCCGTGCCCAAAAAGAGCCGCGCCCCGGCCACGAACTGGCCATCATCAACGAACGGCCCCTGACGATGCTGGTTCCCACCGTCACCGTGCGAACCAAGAAGGCACGGCAATTGGTCTATGAAGAAGCGGCGGCGGGCGTCAATTTGGCGTTGGAGCACGCCATCGCCCACCACAATCTGCCGGAGCCGCTTCTGGACGAAATCTGCTTGATCGCCAACGTGTTCGTCCACCCGGCGGCCAGCATCCGCCAACGGGTCAAGATCAACAATTACAAGGCCATGCGCGGGGCCATCCGTAAGGCATTGGAAGGGCGGCCCACCCTGGCCGAGCTGATCGCCGAGCGGGAATCGGCCCGTCATCCCTTCCGCTATGCGCCGTAATGCCAAATGTGCAATCTTGTGTGAAAGGAGAAGTCTATGCAGTGTCAGGAGTGTGGAGCACAGAATGAACCGAACGCCCGTTTTTGCACCAGCTGCGGAGCGGCCCTGCGGCCTGCCTCTTCCGGCATTGCGCCGCTGGATACCCATGTAGACCACGCCGAGACCGAATATGTCGGCGGGCGTGGTCGGATCAGCTACCGCATTGACGGCACGACGCTTCAGGTTGTGACCATTGAATTGGAGCCGGGGGAGGTCATTTACTCCGAGTCGGGGGGAATGGCCTGGATGACGGGGAATGTGGAGATGAAAACTCACACCGGCGGCGGTTTGGGACGAATGTTCAAGCGGGCCATATCGGGCGAATCCCTGTTCATCGTGGATTTCTTTGTCAGAAAGGGAAAGGGAACCGTTGCCTTTGCCTGTGAGTTTCCCGGAAAGATCCTCCCCTTCAACCTGAAGCCGGGGGAAAGCATCATTGTGCAAAAAGATGCCTTCATGTGCGCCGAAAAAAGCGTGGACCTGGACATCCATTTTCGGAAAAAGTTGGGGGTCGGGTTCTTTGGCGGGGAAGGCTTTGTCATGCAAAAGATCACCGGACCGGGCCTGGCCTTTTTGGAGATAGATGGCGAGGTCGTCGAGTATGACCTGCAAAAAGGCCAGCAGCTCAAGGTGGATACCGGTCATCTGGCTGCCCTGGAGCCGACCGTCTCCTTTGATATTACGATGATCAAAGGGTTCACCAACATCCTTGTCGGCGGTGAAGGTCTGTTTTTGGCCAGCCTGCGCGGGCCGGGCAAGGTGTGGTTGCAGACGATGCCCATGTCCAAGCTGGCGCAAAAGGTAGCCCAGTTCATTCCCCGGAGCGAGGGCGGCAGCTCCGGCGGTGTCAACATTGACCTGGGTAGCCTCCTGAGCGGGAGCTAGGGGAGATGATCGCCTCTGCCATCGCTTGCTTGGCCGGCTTGGTACTTGTAACACTGGCCGTCGTTACGGTGATCGTGCTGGTCAAGTTGGGGGTGATTGCCAACTATGCCTTCAGGGAGGAGCCGCCGGACGAGGGGGTATACGACCTGGACCAGAGCCGCGAAGTCGGAGAAGAATAGGAGAAAGATGATGGACAAGACGGAGAAGTTACTCAAAGAGATCACCGAGGCGGACGGCGTGCCCGGCTACGAATCTGAGGTGCGGGCCGTCATGCGACGCTACCTGGCCGATGTAGCGACCATAGAACAGGACCGGATGGGCAGCCTGATCGCCAAGCACACCGGCGCAGCGGAGCGACCGCGCGTGATGTTGGCCGGACACATGGACGAGATCGGATTTATGGTCTCGCTGATCACCCAGGAGGGGTTTGTCAAGTTTGTACCCCTGGGCGGTTGGTGGGATCAAGTGCTGCTCGGACACCGAGTGCGGATCAAGACATCCCGCGGTGATGTGATCGGTGTGCTGGGGGCCAAACCTCCCCACCTGCTTGATCAAGAGGAGAGGAAGAAGCTCGTTGAAAAGAAGCAGATGTACATTGATGTCGGCGCATCCTCGGAAGAGGAGGTCCGCAAGATGGGGGTGCGCCCCGGCGACCCTGTCATCCCCGTCAGCGAGTTTACCGTCATGGCCGATCCCAAATGGTATTTGAGCAAAGCCTTTGACAACCGGGTGGGGTGTGCTCTGGCCGTTGAGGCCCTGCGCCGGGTGGCCGATGAGGGTCATCCGAATACGGTCTATGCCGTGGGTACGGTTCAAGAAGAGGTGGGGTTGCGGGGGGCCAAAACCTCGGCCTATATGATCTCCCCCGATGTGGCCCTTGTTTTGGAGGTGGACATTGCGGGGGATGTGCCGGGCATCGAGCCGGAAGAGTCCTGGATCAAGATCGGTGGTGGGCCGACTTTGTTGATGTACGATGCCCGTATGATCCCCAACCTGAAGCTGCGCGACCTGGTGATCTCCGTTGCCGAGGAGTTGGGTATCCCCCTCCAGTTCTCAACCATGACCGGCGGTGCGACCGACGGCGGCATGATCCACCTGCACAATGAAGGTGTGCCGACGGTGGTTATCGGCGTTCCGACGCGCCATATTCACAGCCACAATTCAATCTTGCACCGCGACGACTATGACCGTGCTTTGGACCTCATCGTCGCTTTGGTCAAGAGGCTGGATGCCGAGACGGTTGCCGGGCTGACCGAAGGGTAAGGTGATGAGGGGGCAGTCATGGCGTCGGCTGCTGAGGAGCTTGACGCCTCGGCAGCGGGCCGCGGTGATCGGGATGCTGATCCTGATCGTCATCACCTGGCTGGCCGTTTGTGCCGTCCTGCTGAGCTTCACCGGCCCTTGAGATAGGCCGCGGGGAAGGCGAAGGGAACGTTTTCACCTTCCCCGAACGGTGTGGGTTTGGACCGACCATGCTTTCCCCTCAGAGCGGAGCATCCAACCGGGAGGAATTTCAATCTGCCCGCCGCCGTGCTTTCATCCAAGACGTTTTGGCCGAATTGGCAGGGCGGCCCGATAGCCTCCTTTCTTTTGACGACGTCCGCGAGCATCTCCATTTGGAAGGGTCCGGTGGCGATGTGCGCCTTCAGGAGATCCCCCTGGACAAGATTGTGGGGAGTGTAGGTCGCTACCGCGATTTCAACCGTGCCTTTTTGCCTCGTGCGCCGGTGGACCCCGAACGGTGGACTCGCATCGCCCGTCTTCAGGCGCAACAGGATCTACCGCCCATTGATGTTTTTCAGGTGGGTGATGTGTACTTTGTCCGCGACGGCAACCATCGCGTTTCGGCGGCCCGTGCCCGTAACCAAAAGACCATCCGCGCTCGCGTTGTGGAGATTCCGGTCCGTGTGCCTTTGGATCCCGATACTTCCCCCGATGACCTCATTTTGAAGGCAGAATACACCGAATTTCTGGAAAAAACCGCCTTGGACCGCAGCTTCCCCGATCAACGAATAGAGCTGACCCGCCCCGGCGGTTATCTGGGATTGCTGAAACAGATTGAGGTCCATCAATTTTATATGGGGTTGCGCTCATCCCACTATCCCTCCCTGGAAGAGGCGGCTGCTCACTGGTATCAGGAGGTGTACCTACCGCTGGTTGAGCGCATCCGTGCTGCCGACATCTTACATCGCTTTCCCGGTCGCACCGAAGCGGACCTCTTTTTGTGGATTACGGAGAACCGGGCCAGGTTGCAGATGCGCTATGGCTTGCACGACGAAGCCGATGAGGCGGTGAGTGAGCTGGAGTCCCGCCGTCCGTCGCTTTGGGAGCGGGCCAGGGGATGGTTGCGACGCCTTGCGAGATGAGGGGCCTGCACCAGCTGCCCGGCCGGGCAACAACAAAAAAGCGGCGCGTTCGCGCCGCCTACGGCAGAGTGCGTCGAGAGACCATCCGTCCTTTTTTGTCGGTTACCGGTTTGATGCCGTCGTATACCCGAAAACCGCCGATAAGGCGCAGGATCGTTTTCGGGGACCGCCGGAGCCGTTCTCCCAGCTCCCGTGGAGTCAGCGGTTGATTGCCGTTGGCCAGGAAGGTGCGAAAGATGGCGGTCGTCAGGGGGGTGTGCTCGTTGATATAATCGGGTTTGAGGCTGCAACAGGTGCGCAAGGAATGCCACAGGCCGTCCACTTGCATCACTTCGCCTGTGTCGGCGTCTACCCAGTCAATCAGCTCCGCCTCCTCGTAGTCTTTGAACGTTTCCTGGCAATCCCGGCACAGGTGGCTAAGCAAATTCACCCGGAAGTTCCGTTCCTGTTCCTCCCACCAATCAAAATCAATGTGAAACTCGGTGTTCACATCGGGTTTGATCCATTTAGCCATATCCTTCCCCCGTTTTGGTAGGCAAGATTTAGAGCAAAGCCGGATCAAAGGTCCAATAGCCGCCGCCCATGGGTTGGAAAGCCGGTTCGCTTGAGAGTAGCGCAAAGATCGGGCCGGGTGGCGTTCGTCTGAGGATGTTGACGGCACTGTAGATCGTTTTGGCGTGAACCGTGCCCTGGGGGCTGAGCTGAATCAGTTCCGGCATGATCTGTTGCATGATCTGCAGGATCGTGTCGCCGCGCTGCTGCACTTGTCGGCGAAGCTCGTCAATCGCTTCCGGGTCATCTTCGCCGATGGTCAGCTGCTCGTCGTATTCGCAGGCAATGGGCAGTTTGCGCATTTGGAAGGTCAAGCGACCGTCTTTGACGACGGCGACGCGGGACCATAAATGTTTGAGCCGTCGGGGTTCAATGGCTACGGCGATGACGCGGGGATTACGGGTGCGTTCTAGTTTGATGTGTGCTCCTACCGGCAATCGGTAGCGTTCGTACCATTCTTGGAGGCCGTACACGAACGATTCCTCCCCCACTACCCAACCTTGCATCTTGTCCCCGCTTTGCTTGTCCACCAGGACAACCGGTATGTGGTGGTCGGTCGGTTGGGGGAAGAGGGCGCGGGTTCGCACCGTGAGGGGGAGCGTACCGCATCGCCGGTGGGGGTAAATTAGGGAGATGGTCGTCCGGTAAAGGGGGCGACTCGGCCCCATGACTTCCTCTCCGCTGCCTTCATCGTCAATCTCTCGCTCAATGAGCAACAGGTCTTCCGTGATCGCCCGGCGGTTGTACGGTTCCGGTTTCAAGATCAACACATCCGGCGGGGAGATGACCGGTTCCGGCGTCATCCGTCGCAGGTACCAGATGTCGCGTCCTTCGTCCCCCACATTATCAAAGCGGTCGTCGGCCTGCAGGGCGCAGTTAAGGGAAAAGATCTGCAGCTCTTCCGAAGTTTCGGTCGGCAGGTCTAGGTCCGGCAGGAACTCGGCGGTGGGCAAGGGCCTGCCTTTGATCTCCACCAACGCTTCGGCGATGTTCAACCGGCCAATGTCAATGGGGACCAATAGGTCTTGCAGGAACCATTGCCCCCGGAAGGAGATGAATTCTTCCCTTTCTTGAAGGGCTTCTGCCAGCACTTCTTCCACTACATCCCCGTATCGTTCGTAAAGCTCTGCCGGAGAAAGCAGATCGGCTTGTTCAAGGATGCCGTCGTCCCCTTCGGGGCGGTTGAGCTTATGCTCCCCTTTGAGGGCGGAGGCAAACTCCCGCACCTGGCCGTCTTCAAATTCAACCTGAATCACGGTAAATTCTCCGTCATCGGGGTTGTGACCGGGGCGGGAGCCGATGACTTGACCGATAATGTAGTTCAGGGCCGGAAAGATGATTTTCTGTCCGATCTCGTACTCGTCTTTGGGTTGGTAGATCGGCCCCTGGTTCAGCCGGGCGGCGATCAACGCTTCTTCCTGTTGGCAATGCCGTTCAATCACCGCTTGGGCCAGGGTGGCGAGAGGTAGGGGACGGGCTTCGTCCAACAGGACGGAAGAGATATGTTCTATATCCTCTTCTGTTACTTGGAATTGTTCGTACCAGTATGCTTCCGACTGCGTTCTCCGTTGGATCACGGGGTTCTCCTCTTGTGTGTGTGTTGTGTTCGTGCTGCTCCACAACCCTCTGCAGACGCCGGGGTATTATACCAGTTTTCCCCTCCTTTGACAACTGAAATGCCGGGATAGGTGTATGTTCGTATGTTGCCCTCTGGTTCGCTCTGTGGTATACTGCTTCCGTGAATCCGGCGTTGCAGAGGGAGGAGGGAACATGGTGCAACTGTTTCTGAGCTTGGCCCAAATGGCCGTCGCCGTCGTGCTGAGTGCACTTTCCGCTTATCTTGCTTTCTATCTATTTCAGTGGTTCACCCGCGATCTGGACGAATGGGAAGAGTTGCGTCAGGGCAACCCGGCGGTCGGTGTCGTCTTGGGGGCGATCTTGATCTCCGTCGCCATCGTCTTGCGCCCTGCTCTCACGATCAACAACGCGGCTTGGGATGTAGGGCATACCTTCTTTTTCCGGGCCATGCTTGCCGAAGCCCTGCAGTTGGCCGTGGGGTTGGTGCT
This sequence comes from uncultured Anaerolineaceae bacterium, assembly GCA_964593865.1. Taxonomy (GTDB): domain Bacteria; phylum Chloroflexota; class Anaerolineae; order JAAYZQ01; family JAAYZQ01; genus CAZQKE01. Next base: position 8,086 of record CAZQKE010000023.1, read on the forward strand.
GACGGTTATTACGTTGGCCCTGGCCCTGGCCTTCTTTGCCGCCCTGACGCGGGGGATTGATGAAGTGGCCGAGATCAAAAAAGGCAACCTGGCCATTGCCGGGCTGCTGGCCGGAGTCGTCATCGGTGTCGGGCTGATGGTTGGGCAGGCGGTGGAACAGATTATGGTCCTGGTCTCTTCGGCTTTGTTCTAGGGGCAAAGAGCACCGGGAAGCGTCCCCTTCGTGTCACGGCCTGTGTCCTTGTGATGCGAGTCTTGTGCGGACGAAAGAGGAGTGTATGTCTCAAGAATCGGATCTGGTCCGTGTGTGGACCTGCCAGGGGTGGGACCTGGCACAAATTTTCAAAAGCAAGTTGGAAGCAGCCGGGATTCCGGTCTTGCTCAAGTACGAATCGGCGGGGTTGGTCTTTGGCCTGACGGTGGATGGATTGGGGCAGGTGGACATTCTCGTTCCCGCTGCCGATGCCGCCGATGCCCGGCAGTTGCTCCGGGAAGAGGGGGGTGACGATGCCGACCGAGACGGAGGCGAGGATGATTGATCCGGTCTACTTTGACCGGCAGATTTACGCCCTTTACCGCGCCATCTGGGAGCGGTGGGGGGAAGAGGCTTGGTATGTCGTCTGGCGCTCCGGAGAGGTGTTGTTCGACGAAATAGAAGCGGATCTGGGTTTGCAGGCCGATGATAGCCCTTTCGTTGCCATGCAGCGGTTGGCCGATTATCTGCAGCGCGTTGGCTACGTGGCCGAGATTGCGGTCCGGCAGGTCGGCGACGACCGGTGGGATTACGAAATGCGCGATCCGGTCATCCTGCCCGGTGCGCAACGGCTCATCGCCGAAGGGGCCGTCCCCGCTCACATTTCTACGACACTGATGTTCGCCCTCCTCAAGAAGCGATTTGGCCTGAAAGCAGAGATGGTCGGTGAACCGACCTTTGCTGCCGATGGGCGGGCCGTCGAGCGTTGGCGGCTGGTCCCTCTGTAAAGGCGCGACCGGCTTCCTACCTGTGGCTACGCTGCCAGACCAGCACCGCCGCCCCCAGCACCCCGGCTTGATCGCCCAGGGAGGCGGTAACGATGCGTACCCGGTCGGCATCCCGTTGCTGGATGAAATACTGACGGGCGACGATGCGGATCTGGGCCAAGAACTCATCGCCCAGAGCCTCGACTACGCCGCCGCCAAAGACGATCATCTCCGGGTCCAGGAGATTGACGATGGAAGCAACACCTACCCCCAGATAGAATTGCGCCCGGCCCATCACCTCTCGCACCAGGGGATCCCTTTGCCGCCAGGCCCGGGCCAGCACGCCGCTGGTCAGCCGTTCCGGATCGCCACCCGTCATCTGGGGGATGATGCTTTCCCGCCCGGCGGCGATCCCCGACCGGATGTCTCGGACGATGGCCGTGCGGCTGGCTACCGATTCTAGGCAGCCCCGTTTCCCACAGCCGCAGACCGGCCCTTCGGCCAGGACAACCATGTGGCCTATTTCCCCAGCTGCGCTGCGTACCCCGCTGCGCAGCTTGCCGTCCAGGATGACGCCCCCGCCGACGCCCGTTCCGACGAAAATACCCACCATGTCTTGCGTGCCCCGTCCCGCGCCTAGGGCGTGCTCTCCCAGCGTGCCCAGATTTACGTCGTTTTCCAAGTAGACGGGGACGCCCAGGGCTTCTGCCAGGCGCGGCCCTAGGGGGACCTGGTTCCAGCCGGGCATATTGGGCGTGTTGTAGATGATGCCGTGGGTGGGATCTAGGGGGCCGGGTGCGCCCAGACCTACCCCCCCGATCTCATCCCATGTCAGGCCCGCCTTGCGGATCACACGGCGGCAGGTTTCGATCAAACGGGTGATGACCGCCTCCGGTCCTCGTTCGGCGCGGGTTTTGCGCTTGATGCGGGCGATCACACGGCCTGTGGGGTCCACGGCTGCCGCCAAAATCTTGGTTCCGCCCAGGTCAACGCCGAGAACCGGCATGTTGTGCTCATTCATCGGGAATCACCTTCCAAAAATCCAGCTCCGATTTGGCCTGCTCAACCACCTCGTCGGGGATGCGGACGTAGAACCCTTTGCCTTTGACCAGCACCGTGCCGTCGGGCAGGCGGATCTCCCCCTGAGCCTCATAACCCCGCGAGCGGTCGCGGATCAGCTCGCCGATGACGGTCAGTTCTCGGTCTAGGGGAACCGGTTTGATGAATTTGATCTCCAAGCGGCCTGTCATGGCCCATACATTTTGGGGAGTGAGCACCCGGCCCATGGTCTCATCCAGCAGAGTGGAGATGATGCCGCCGTGTAGGTGGCCGGGGTAGCCCTGGTGTTCGGGCTTGGGACGAAAACGGGTGATGCACCGTCCTTTGTCGTCGGTGTAAAAGAACAGACCGAGGCCGATGGGGTTCTCGATGCCGCAGACGAAACACATGCGCGAATTGGGTTGCTTTTCCATCCTTGCGTCTCCGATCTCTTGGACTGCGCGATCATTATAGCACTGCGGCGGGGATCGGGCAAGCGCGGGGTGGGGGCATTCGTACCCAATTTGTGGGCGACCGGCCTGTGGGGGGCCTGTGATTTCCGGGGAGGGCTTTGACAACCCCGGCGTTGTATGCTATCCTAAGAGCCTGCGGCCGGCCGACCGCCTGCTGCACCGAGCGAGCAACGTAGCGCAGGCCGCTACAAACCAAAAAACCTCCCGCAGGTTGCCGGGCCGGGCGCATTTGCGCACTCGTGCCTGATTTGTAGACGGCTTGTGGTCTTTGAGGAAAAGGACATGGACCAATCATTGGCCGAGTTTATCACCGCCGTTATCCGGCAGACCGTGGATCGGGCAGATGTTGTGACCGAGTATCGCACGCCGCTGGTCGGTTTTGCTCCCGCCGATGACCCACGCTTTGCCGATCTGAACCGCATAGCCGGGCCACAGCACTTGCTGCCGACCGATCTGCTGCCCGGAGCCAAGACGGTAGTCTCCTTTTTCCTGCCTTTTGCACCCTGGGTAGTCGAAGCCAACGCCCGTCACCCTCGGCGCGTGGCCCGAGAGTGGGCCGTGGCGTACATTGAGACCAATGCCCTCATCGGGCGTATCGCCGCACGCCTGATCGAGACTTTGGCCGAACGGGGCATCCGTGCTGCCACCGAACCGGCTACCCACAATTTTGATGAGGAGACGTTGCTCAGCCGTTGGTCCCACAAAAGCGTGGCCGTCATCGCCGGTTTGGGAAGCTTCGGCTTGCACCAAATGGTCATCACCGACTCCGGTTGTGCCGGTCGTTTCGGCAGCGTAATCGTTGATGCCGAAATAGCGGTTGTCCCTGCCGAACCGCGTGAACGCTGCCTCTATTTCTATGACGGGAGCTGCCTGGAATGCGTCTTGCGTTGCCCGGTGCACGCCCTGACCGTGGACGCTCCGCTGGACAAGCACACCTGCTATCGGCGGTTGCTTGGCGTCGCCGCCGAATACCGTGAACTGGGGTTGGCCGATGTCTGTGGCAAGTGTGCCATCGGCCCTTGCTCCTTTTCCTCGGCGGTCCCGAAGTAACCGTGTGCATAACTTGACTTTCTTCCCGGAACCGTGGTAAACTAGGCGCGGCGGTTTGACGCGAACAAAATTCCCGCAGAGAGGAGGTGACATCATGGCCTATGTGATCACGGAAGGCTGCATCCGCGACGGTTCCTGCGCGGCGGTCTGCCCGGTAGAGTGCATCGTCGCCGGTCCGGAAGACGATGAAAAATGGCCCAGCAGCTACTGGATCAACCCGGACGATTGCATTGACTGCGGCGCGTGTGCACCCGAATGCCCGGAGGAGATCATCTACGCCGATGATGAGGTTCCCGAAGGGCTGGAGAACTGGATTGACTTGAACCGGGCGTTCTTTGAAGAGGGACCGGGCTACGGCTAGAGCTGCCGGCCGGACCTTCAGAAAAACCGGGCCTGATAGGTGGCGGATGCAGAGCATCGGCCGGCCTGTCAGGTCTTTTTTTCGTTTGCCATCCCGTGGAAAACAAGGTATAATAATCGTAACATCTTAGGGCACACATTGATTTTAGGAGGTGGGTATGAAAAAACTGAGAATGATTCTGTTGATCGCGCTGATCTTTGTCCTTCCCATGCTGAGCTGCGGTGGGGAAGAACCGACCCCCGTTGTCATCGTCGTCACTCCGGAGCCTGCCCAGCCGATGACGACGGTCGTCGTCACCCCGCCTTCAGGGGAACCGGCGGCTACCGAGGCTGCTCCGCCTCCCGCTGCGGGTATTGAGATCAAAGAGGCGACCTTTGCCCACGGTCTGACCGAGCAGATGGAACCTGTGAACCCCGGTTCCGATTTCCAGGCCGATGAAACGATCTACCTTTCCTTGAGACTCAAAGGGCGACCCAAAGAGGGGATCGTGACCGCCCGCTTCTATTGGAATGATACCTTGATCGCCGAGGCCGGGGTGGACTTGGCCGATGCCAACAGCGGCTTGCTCTTCTCCATCGGTGAGGATACCTTTGTCGGCTATACCTTGACTCATGACAACCCCTTCCCCTTGGGCGTAGGCTACCGCGCCGAGGTCTTTTACAACGACCAGCCGGTGGGAACCTATACCTTCCGCATTGCACCGCCGCCGGGGGCCATCCCCTCCCAAGTCAAGTCGATCACATTGGCACGGGGGGCGGATGACAACTACAACCCCGTAGACCCCACGACCTCCTTTGCGCCCGATGAGACGGTCTACCTGGTGGGCCGTGCCGACCTGGGAACCAGCTCCTGGCTCCAGGCCGAATGGTACATCGGCGGGCAACTGGACGAGAACGGCACGACCAGCCTCACGGCGGACCAGAACTACAACGATGTGGGCTTTACCTTCTCTTACCTGCCTGCCGAGGGCTGGCCGCCGGGCGAGCATTTCGTCGTGTTGATGTTGGATGGCGTGGAGGTGGGACGTTACCCCTTCACCATCGTTTCTTCCGGCGGAGCCGCCCCGCTGAACGAGACCGCCTTTTGGGATGCGTTCCCTCAGCCCGACGATGCCGAGGTTGTGCCGGTGGTAGAAGGCTATGACCTGGGCTTTGCGACCGCCATGTCGGAACCGCAGCTGTTTGACTGGTACGCTGCCTGGCTGCGGGATCAGGGTTGGCAGCAGCAAGCCCCAACCGAGGCCATGCAAACTCGGCCCAATCAACGCTGGCGCAAGGACGGCGCGGAACTGCTCATTGAAATCCAGGGGGTGGATGACCGGGGCCGGACCGTCGTCTGGTTCCAGATGACCGGCATAGGCTAGGAAGTTGACCGATCCCCCGGCGCACCGCCAAGGATGAAAATCCCCGGCGGCCCGCGCCGGGGGCGGCGGCTCACGTCGCTCCTTTCGGGCCTGCGGCCGGGCGTATTCGCGTATTCGCGTCCGCTTGGCGGTTCCGGAGGTTTGAACCGCGAAGGCGCAAAGGCCGCAAAGGAAAAGAAACCCTTCGCGCTCTTGGCGTCTTGGCGGTTCCAACCGCGATTTTCTCTGCGCAGGTTGGAAACTTGTGCCACCGGGCCGGGCGCATTCGTGTATTCGCGTCCGCTTCGTGGACGGCCCGCTTGGCGGTTCCGGAGATTTGAACCGCGAAGGCGCAAAGGGCGCAAAGGAAAAGTAAGAAACCCTTCGCGCTCTTGGCGTCTTGGCGGTTCCAACCGCGATTTTCTCTGCGCAAGTTGGAAACTTGCGCCACCGGGCCGGGCGTATTCGTGCATTCGCGTCCGCTTCGTGGACGGCCCGCTTTGGCGGTTCCGGAGATTTGAACCGCAAAGGCGCAAAGGCCGCAAAGGAAAGAAGAAAAAGTAAGAAAACCTTCGCGCCCTTAGCGTCTTTGCGGTTCCAACCGTGATTGCCACCGGGCCGGTCGTATTCGT
>CAZQKE010000024.1:0-2641 GCA_964593865.1 uncultured Anaerolineaceae bacterium
TTGGCCCAGGGCCACTTCGCCGGGGTGCATGTTGGGGCAAATGTGGTAAACGGCCCGGACGCCGTCCACGGCTTGCGACATGCTCTCCCGGTCGGCCATATCGCCGACGACGGTCTCCCAGGCCCCCAACCGTTCAACGATCTCGGCCTGTTCCGGACGGTGGACGAACGCCCGCACCGCTTCCCGCCGGGCGGCCAGGGCGGCGATGACGGCTCGGCCCGTTTTGCCTGCTGCGCCTGTCACGAGGATCATGGCTTCAACCACCGTTCCAGCAGTTCTTCAATGCGGTCCAGAGTGGCAAAGACCTGCTGCCATCTTGGGGGGATCGATTCCGGCGGAGGCTTGGGGGTCGGTGTCTTTTCAACAAAGGTGACAAAGGCCAGGGCATCGCGCATCTCCAGGGTGAAGGTTTGATCCAGGAAGGAGAGGGTATAGGTGGCGAGATGGGGCGCCAGGACTTCAAAGCCGCCCACGCCGTGCTCCGGCTTGGAGCCGCCGATCACGGTGCTGGTGTTGCCCCAGGGGTCGGTCACGGTCAGCTCAATCCCGGCGCGGGGAAAGGTCCCGGCAATGATGCGCGAGCCGGGGCGGTACTCGACGGTCATGGTCCAACTCGGCGTCGGCTCTTCCGGCTCCTCCGGTTCTTCCGGTCCGATTTCGACCGGCGGGACAGGCCGCTTGATCACCATCTGCCAAATACCGTTCACGTGTTTGTGGCCGCTGCCGACCAGCAACCCCAAGCCTTCCAGGACATCACCTTTGCCTTTAGGCCAGATGGCCCCCCGGCAATCGCCCGGCACACCGGCAGCGGGGAAAGAGATGCGTCCGTCACGGTCGGTGGACAGCAGGACGCCTCGGTCGTACCATTCGTCGCCTTCAATGCGGGGAGCTTCGGGGTGATAGTAGTAGAACTCGGCTCCTTCAACGGGGAGACCGTCCTGGTCTACCGCCCAGACATCCAGGGTAGGCGGTCCTTCGTAGCCGTGGACTTCTACCAACTGCCAGGGGGAATCCCCCCGGCGGTAGCGGGCGCCGTATGTTTGCCGGACCCAGTCCCAATCGCGGGTGTCGCCGTCTACATCAAGGACCATCGGCTCGGTCCGAGGGGCGATCTCTTTGGGCGGCACGGCTTTCAACGCATCGACGACCGGTTTTTCACGGCCATATTTGTCGCTATACGCCCAACCAACCCAGGCGTCAAAGGGCCAGCCGCTGCCGCCCAGGTCCTCATCGGCCAGGAGCCAGGGGCAGATGGCAAAAAAGGGCGAAGGCATGTCATACATCTGAAGCGTTTTCTTGGCAACCATGTTGGGCGTGGTATAGGGGTTGCGGTAGTCAATGTCGCTGCCGCTTCCGGCCCGGTCGCGGGGGACCCAACCGCCCTCGGTCAGGGCCATGGGCACAACATAGCCCAACGTTTCCAGGGAGAAATGGACGATCTGATCCCATCCACGCCAGCAAACCGGATCGGCCACGGCGGTCAGGTTGGGATCGGCCCAATCCCTGCGCTGCCGGTTCAGCAACTCCACGGGAGCATCGTACCAGGCCGGGTCATCGGCGTAATCGTCCAACATGCGGCGGTAAGCCTCCTCGGTCAGCGGTGCGCCATAACGGCTTACGGCGTCGTAGGGGTAGTGGATGTGGCGGTTTTTGCCGTAATGATGGCCCAGGTAAACGGCCCGGCCTTGTTCAAAGGTTTCCAGGCTGCCGTACTGTTTCAGTTTTTCAAAAGGGTTCTGGGTGTAGACCGGGCCATCGGGAAAGCCGGCGATGGCCCCTGCCTCCACTACCTGGGCCGCACCTTTGGACCATTCGCGGCAGATGATCTGCCAAGCCTCCTCCTCCGGGGGGATCTGTTTATTTTGCCACTCTCGGTTGTCAAAGGGTTCGTTGTACAATTGCCAGATGGGACGTAAGCCGTACCGGGCATACAGTTCCACCGTCCGGCGCACCGTGTCTACATTGACAAAGGGGAAGGGAAAGATCTGTTTATCGCGGATGATGGGAATGATGCCCGCATCAAGGAAGGCCTTGCAGGGGTTCGTGCCGTGCCGCTCTTCCAGACAAGAATCCCCTTCGGTCAGGATCACCACCCAGGAAATTCCCATGCCGACCAAAAGATCAAGCCAATATTGGCGATTATCCAAAAAGACGCCGTGGAAACCAAAGGGTTGCAGATGCACACCGCGATTGGTCACAACTCTCCCGCTAACCTTGTGGGGTAGTTCCAGCTTCTTGCGGGGTAGGAATTTCATGTCGGCCCTCCCTGCTCGCGTTTATCGTTCACCAACCGGCCCCGGTCGGTTCGGAATCGCCCCGCCGGACCAGAGGATTGCCAAAACCCGGTCTATTATACCCCAAGATCGGGCCGGAGGCAAACGTGTCCGGCGGGAGGCAGGTCAAGTGCTTTTATCGTCCTCACTACCGGTTTCACCGCAGAGACGCCGAGGGTGCGGAAAGAAACGGTGTAGAATCAACCGCCCCGCGGCACACTTTGCTAACGAACCGGAGCAGCAACTCTCCGCCTCCGAGAGACGTGGTAAAATTGATCCTTCTCCCAAACTGTGCGATAATAGGGGAAACGCAAATCCCGATTACAACAGAAGCACTGTGGTAGGAGGTGGACGATGAACGAGAGACG
>CAZQKE010000025.1:0-8495 GCA_964593865.1 uncultured Anaerolineaceae bacterium
GGCGGAACCGCCAGGCGGCCAACGCCGCGGCGCCGGCGGCCAGCCCCGCCGCCAGGAAGAAACGGTTGCGATTGCTCATCAAAGATGCCCTTTCTCAATGGCGGAACGACAATCGGCCATAGACAGCCCGGTGGTCCATGCCCCAACCGCCGTCCAGGCGCGTCGTCCCCGGCGATTCGCCCAGCACCAGCACCGTGCCCGCCAAAAAATTGCTGACCACGTGATCGTAGGTCCGCTGAAAGAGGCCATAGCGCAGGGTGGGGTAAGGCGGCTGATGCTCGGCGACGCCGCTGTGATAGGTGTAGGTCGGCGCGCCGGGCGCACCGACCTGTTGGTTCCAATAGCGGGTGCTCACGTCGTCCTCGCGCCAGGGGTCCATGTTGAAATCGCCCAGCAACAGGACATCCGGCTCCCGGACCAAGCCGTCCGGTTCAAAGATCTGGCGGAGCGAATCGCGGCGGCAGGCCGCGCTCCGGCTCTCCGGGTGGGCGTTCACCAGGTCAAAGGTGCGCCCCCGGATTCGCACCGTCGCCGCCATGACGCTCACGTTCCAGCGGCAGCCCGCGCCGTGGCGGTCTATGCGGTCCGTTGTGCACAGCTCCCCCGCCGGGCAGCCCTCGATCTCGCCCACATCCACCCGGACGGCAAGGCACTCGAAACCGTTGCGCGATTCGCAGACGATGGTGTACTCTGGCCCCAGCAGGCGGCGCACCTGGGGTTCGGTCCGCGCCCCGGCACAGGCGCTGCCGGGCGGAGCGAAAGGGTACTTGTCGCACAGCCAATCGGGCAGAACCTCTTGCAGGGCGACCACGTCGGGGCGCAGCGCCCTGATGTTGGCCGCCAGCCGCGCCTCCACGTCTCGGCGGCAGAGTTTGACCACGTAGGGCAGGCAGGCAGGGTCGGCGTTGCCCACATTGGCCGAAAGGAGGGTGAACCCCGCGGCGGCCCCCGGCTCGGTTACCGCCGGTGCGATGAATTCCTGCCGCCTTGCGAACAAGGGCCAGATCACCATCCCTGTTCCTACCAACAGGCCGATCAGGAACAGCGCCCCCCAGAAGCGGCGGGAGCGCAGCCACCGTCCGCTCACTGCTTGGCCCTGGCCCAATGGTACTCGAACAGCCGCTTGTAATCGGCGATGGCCTGGGGGTCGGTCGTGCCGATGCTGTATTCGGTCAGGGTGTTGCCCGGCCCAAAGGCGCTGTAATGCAGGTTCTGGCTGCCGATGATCAGGAACTCGTCATCCACGAGCATAGATTTGGTATGCAACAGCCCCTGGAAGAAGCGGAATTCTACCCGGTCGCTCAGTCCCCGTCGGTCCAGCTCCTTGCGGAGCAGGTCCACGGCGACGACGTTTTCGATGCCCTGGAAGGGCAGGACGCCGACCAGAACGCGCACGCGGGCGCCATTTTCCGCCGCCGCCAGCAGCTTTTCCATATACTCCGGGGCCTGGTCGTAGGTGCACAGGTCGTAAAAGTGGTTCAGGTTGCACAAGAGGGGGAAGGAAAAGCTGACGTGCATCACGTCCACGCTTTCCTGCGCCGAATCCAGAAGGGCGTACACCTCCTGGTCTGCTTCGTTGTGGATGTTGGAGCGAAACATCGAGATAGCGATAGAATCACCGTCGGTGACATAGTAGCGCATCACCTCCGGCACATGGTCCACGGTGGCGGAGCGGTCGCGGCAGGTGACTTCCCAGGCCCGGTAGACCGGGTCGAGGTCGCGGCATTTCCGCTGGACCGAGCCTTCCCATAGCTCATCGAAAACACGCCGGGCGTCCTGGGCCACAGGGCCGGTGAACTGGATGCCCAGGTCGGTATCGCCTTTGCCCAGGCCGGAGGGGTGGTCAACCGGCATGGGCCGGAACTCGAAATTGAAGCCGCTGGCGATGACGCGCTTGCCATCTACGACCAGGAGTTTGGAATGGCTGTGGGGGAAAGCGCCTTCATAGTTGGCTACTTCCAACCGCCAGCCCACTTTTGGATCCTCCATCGTCTCGATGCCCGCCGCCCGCAGGTCGCGGAGGAGCAACCACAACTGGCCGTCCAGCTCCATGGTCGAAAAGGGCGGCGAGTTGCCCAGCAGGAAGCGGATTGTCAGACCCCGGGGGAACTGCTCCGGGTGGGCCTTGAGGCGGTCGTACAGGTCGGCAAAGGCCCGGCCCAGGACGACGCCGGGGCTATCCTGGCCCGCGCCTTCGTCGTAGGCCATGGTGGCCAGGAGGACCTCATACTCGGCGGTGGAGGCCAACTCGGCCAGTTTGTCGAACGCCCCGTTGACCGTCGGCTCCTGGTCGCTGAAGGCGGGGTCCGGGTTGGGGGCATAGATCAGCTTCTCGTAGCGGTTGCGGCAATAGGCCAGAGGATCGTCGGGGGAGCGGAATTGGGCATCGCTGGCGACCTGCAAGACGGCCTCCGCCGAGGGAGGCAGGGATACGCCCTGGCAGGTGTAACGGTGCTGGGAGGCGTAGCCCAGGCCGGGCGATTCGGTCCCCAGGGGCCAGGCCAGGTGCAGGCCCCCCGTTCCATCGTCGGCCAGGGCGGGCTGCACCGGGCCGCCGGGCCGGGCGACGATCATGGGCGTCGTCCAGCCCCCGTCGCGGCGGACGCTTTCATAGAGGACGGGCAGGGAGGTCCAGACGCCGCTGGTCCGCTGCACCCGGTCGGAGGCAAAGACAAGGTGCAGGCTGTTTTCGTCGCCCACACCCAGGGCCGGACGACCGAGGCAGGTCAGGTCGGTTACCGTCTCGGTCGAGTCGCCGTTCCAATAGCGCACGCCCTCTTCCCCGGCGCACCAGGCGAGATGGGCCTGCCCCGCTGCGTCGAAGCGCACCTCCGGGCGGTCGCCCTCCCCCACGGTTTGGGGCGCATCCCCCCAGGTCCCCTGGGCAAAGGGCAGGAAGGCGATCCGGCTTCCCTGGTTGAAGGCCAGGGCAAAGGCCCCATCCGGCCCGGCGCTCAGGCGCGGGTGAAGGTTGTCCGCCCCGGCGGGTGTGGGCACGCAGCCTTGTGTGGCCGAGGGCGCGGCGTCGTCCGCCGACCAGGTGGCAAATTCCAGGCCGCCGCCCGGCTCCTCCCAGACGGCCAGGGCGGTTCCCGCCTCGCCGACGGCCAGGGCCAGGCCGGCGACCGGTTCGGCGGCGGGGGCCGATTGGCAAGCCGCGCCTACCCCCGCGGCGATGGGGATGGGCGCGGCGCAGCGGCCCCCTTCGCAGCGGGCGTACCACACCTGCTGCCCGCCATCGTCCCTCCCGGCCAGCCAGAGGAGATGGACCGCGCCGGCAGGGCCAAAGGCAACCTGGGGGTTCCGGGGCGGGTGGGCGGTGGGCAGGGTCACGGGTGGCTCCCACGTCGTCTCTGCGCCCTCCACGCCGAGAGCCAGGTGCAACGCCCCGTCTCCGGCCCAGGTCAGGGCCAGGCGGTCGCCCTGGGCCGCCAGGCTCAGGTCCCCGGTGGCCCTTTCCTGGGCAAAGGGCAGGTCCACCGGGTCGGACCAGTGGGTTCCCACGGCGTCGGTATCCAGCACCCGGGAGAGGTGAGCGTCGCGGGGCACAAGTACCTGGCCCAGGTCGGTGAACATGGGCCAGAATTTCCAAAGGTCGAGGAGGACGGCTATGACGATCAGGGCGATCCTGGCCCGGCGGCTCAGGAGTCTGCGCTCGTGGGGCAGGACGTAGGCCAGGCGGTCGTAAACATAGCCCAACGCGGCCCCTCCGCCAAAGCCAAAGGCAAAGATACCCACCAGCAGCACCGGATAGGAACCTTCGTGGGCCAACCCGCCGATGGGAATCGTGCCGAGAAAGGCCCAGTAGCCCAGGCCCAGGCCGATCCCGCCCAGGCCAAAGCCCAGCATCCCGGCCAGGACCACGCGCCAGAACCGTTTGCCCACGGTGAAAAGCCCCAGCAGCAAGCCGACCAGGCCGCCGATGACGGCCCCCAGGATGGCAAAGAGGACGGCGTACTTGTCCGGGGGGATGGCGACCAGGTCGCCGACGGCCAGGGAGTAGATGAGAAAGACGAGGAGGTAGAGGATCGTGCCAAAGGGGAGGCCCAGGCTGACGGCGCTGTGCCAGGCGTACCCCCAGCGGCCCCGGGGCCGGTCCACGGTGGGCAGGGTGTAGCCGCCGACAAAGCCGCCGATGCCGCCGCCGAACATGGCAATCGCAAAAACCAGCAGAAGGCCGATGGTGAACAACACATTTTCGGGGATCAGGCCCCGGAAAGGGTGTCTGGACAGGAGGCGAAAGAGGAGTTGAGCCGCGATGCTGCCTAACGCGAGACCGCCGCCGTAAGCCAGGGCCGCGATCAGGACGTGTTTTAACCGCCGCTTCACATCGTCATTGTTCATGGTGAGGCTAATACTACCACGAGATTGCCCTGGGCACAAGTGGGGAACACCCTTGCGGCAGGGGCGGTTCTTGGACCCGCCGATGCTTCACGACTCTGACGTACAGCCGTCAGGGAGTGCCAAGACGCAAAAGAGCGCCCGGTACATCATTGTGACCGGGCGCTCGCGCCAACAAGGGTGGCTACTTGTGGCCGTTTCCGTTCAGCTCCCCTTTCAGGTAAGCCTCCATTTTGGGCATAAAATAGGGGATGATCTCCGGCAGCATCTTGGGCAACAGGTTGTCCATGGCGGCAGGCATCAGGTCGGGCATCTGTTCTTTCATATAGTCGGGCATGGGAACGGCCTTTTCGACGGCGTCCAGCATGTCGGGCATGACTTTGGGCATCATGCCGGGCATCATCACCGGGAACATCTTGGGCATGATGGGCCGCATCATGGCCAGCATGGCGTTGCGCATCCCCGGCGAAGTGTTCTGAATCCACTTCATCATCCCGGGGAAGGGGCCGGGCATGGCGTCGATCATCTGCGGCATCAGATCGATCATCAGATCGGCCATAGCCTCCGGGCGGAGCAGTTCGATCATGGCTTCAAAGGTCCGCCACTGTTCCAGCGCATAGTCGGTCGAATCGCGGTAGGGGATGCCCATGGCCTGGCAGACGATGCCGCCAAAGTCCATGACCGGCAGGTCGCGCTCTGTCTTGTCCACCGAAACGCGCAACTGGACCTGGCAGCAGGGGCAGGTGGAGACAATCGCCTCGGCGTTGACATCATCGGCTTCTTGCAGGCGCATATCCCCGGCGATCTTGGCCGCTTCGGGGTCGTCAATCAAGCTGAGGACGCCGCCGCAGCACAGGCCGTTCTCCCGGTTGTGCTCCATTTCGACCAGTTCCAGACCGGGGATAGCAGTCAACACTTCGCGGGGCGGTTCGTAGATGCTGCCGGCGCGGCCCATGTGGCAGGAATCGTGCCAGGTGACGCGCATGTTGACCTCGTTCTCAAACTCTACTTTGCCCTCGCGGACGCTCTCGGCCAGCACTTCGGAGATGTGTACCGCCTCGATGTCATATTCGACGCCAAGTTTTTCGGCCCATTGGGGATAGTAGGTGTGCCACACCAGCCAGCAGGCCGGACAGGTGGTGACGACCTTTTTGACGCCGTGCTCTTTCATGGCGGCGACGTTATGGCGCAGAATGTCCTCCCAGACCTCCCACCTGCCGGAAACCAGCATGGGGATTCCGCAGCAAGCTTCGTCCTCGCCCAGGTAGGTAAACTCGATCCCGGCTTTTTGCAACATCATGGCCGCCGATTGGGCAATGTCCTGCTCCACGTAGGAGGCGGTGCAGCCGGGGAAGTAGGCGATCTCGGCCCGGTCGGGGAATTCGATGTCCACCCCTTTGGTCCATTCGGCCCGGTCGCGGCGGTAGGCCCCCCAGATGTTGTTTTCTTTGCGGGTGCTGGCGGCCATGATCTCAAAGGGCGGCAAGGTGAGGCGATCTTGCTCGTGGATCAGTGTGCCGCGCATATCCATCCAGGACGGTTCAATGGGCAGCTCCAGGGGGCATTCAACGTCGCACCGCTCACAGGTGGTGCAGGCCATAAACTTGTTCACCCATTCCTGGGTCATCTTTTCCCGGCCTTCCATCACCTCCCGCAGGAAGAACCACTTGCCCCTGGGCGATGTGGATTCCCACCCCCGGCTATAGTACTCGGTGCAGGTGTCCACGCAGTAGCCGCATTGGGCACAGGCATAGGCGTACCAGGCCACATTGTCGGGGATGCCCCGCTTGCCCTGGCCTTCGATGCGTTCCTCTGTGGTGCTGGAGAAACTGTTGCCCATGACGCGGATGATCGGCTCGAAGGCACCGGCCATGCCCATAAAGGTCCCCATCAGGCCATTGCCCCCCACTACCTTGCCGGGGTTCATAATGCCGTTGGGGTCCACCTGCTTTTGAAATTCTTTGAGCTGACGCACCCGGTCGGCGCCCAGCACCGTATCGGCTTCGCTGGAAAAGTAAAAGCCGGTGGCATAGGGCCGCCCGCCATATTTTTTGGCGATCTTGATGACGCTCAGGGCCAAGCCAAAGGCCATGTTATAGCCAAATTTGCGTTCGTCGTGGGGAATAAAGCCCAGCAGTGTGACCTCGCCGTTGCCGTTGACCATGCCTTCCAACGAAAGGGGCAATTTGACGGCATCCTGGATCTCGTCCAAGGCCGAGGCCAGGTTCTCGACCGGCACAACCACTTCGGAGGGCAACAGGCTCGGTCCCAGACGCTTGACGTGCATCAGGCTGAACCGTTCTTCCCACTCGTGCTCGGCAATCTCCCGGCTCAACATCTCGCCATTGTGGCTTTGGACAACCTGCCGGACAAGGTCCTCCGCCTGCGGCTCATCGTCCGCCGTGGAAGCGGTCAGGACAACGACGTAGCTTTCGGGCATGGTCGGACGATCATGCACCGGATGGCCGTGCTCTAATCTGGGCGGCAGCTTGTTCTTGAGACGGGCCATGGTGGGGTTGATGAAGCTGACCGACCACAGAGGGGCCTTGTTGTCCATCAGGTCCTTGATGGCCGCAGCCACATCCTGGGCCGAATCGAAACGCGCTGCCCACACCCGGCCGGGAGCAGCATCGCGCACCCGCAACGTCACCTCGGTGATAAAACCGGTGATGCCTTCAGCGTCGCTGATCAGGTCCAGATCGCTGCCCTCAAAGGTCCGCACCTCGCCGGTGGGCAGCACGACGCGGGCCGAAATCACGTTATCGCGGAACATGCCGTATTCAAAGCAGCCATAGCCCACGCCGCCCTGAGCCAGCCAGCCGCCCACGGTGGAGGAAGGCGCGCTGGAGGGATAGGTCCGCAGGGCCAGACCTTTCTTTTCCAGTTCCTCTTCCAAAATGCCCCACACTACCCCCGGCTGGACCCGGACGGTCAACCCTTCCCGGTCAATTTCCAAGACGCCGGTCAGGCGGTGCAGGTCCACCGAAAGGCCGCCCTTGACCGGCAGCACGCCGCCATAGCCGGAGGTGGCTTTGGCCCGGGGCACAAGAGGGATCTTGTGCTTGTTGGCCCACTTGACCAACTCGATCAGTTCCCGCTCGTTCTTGGGCTGAACGACTGCCGCAGCGGTTGTGTCGCCGATGATGGGTTTGATCAACTTGGGCAGCACCCCCACGTCGTGGCTATAGATTTTGCGCTCCATCCTGTCGAAACTGACGCGCGGGCCAAACATCTGGCGCAGTTCCTGTTGCAATGAATCCGGCAATTTCTTCATCATTCCTCTCCTATTTTGGTACATTGGTAATCGGTACATCGGTAGATTGGTAATCGGTAGGTTGGTATATTGGCCATGTTTCCCAATCTACCAATTACCAATTTCCCAACCTACCAATTCACCGATCCTGTAATTTCGGCAATGCGCTGCAACCGCCCCAGCAGGTTCAGCCGTTCCTCGCCGATCTCGGAAAAGGTTTCGGCAACGCGCCGGAGCAAGCGGGGAACCTGTTGTCGGCGGGTTTCATCCAACACGGGGACGCGGTGCAAAGCGTCTCGCAACCTGTCTTCTTCCACACCGGTCAGGGCCGAGAGCCTTGCAATGCGGGCCGACCAGTCACCGTTGGGCGATTGATCCAGAAACTGCCCGGCGTAGGTGGCGGCTACAAACTCCCCTTGGACGACGATCCGCCCCCAGACGTAACGCAGTCCGGCGTGGCAGGTGGCCAGCTGCGGCGTCGCGCCGGGCCGCCGGGCCGCTGCCTGCCAGGAGGTGATGCACTGTTGCCGCCCGGCCTCGGTGCTGTAGATCAGGTTGCAGAACTCGCAAGAGTTGCTCAGTTCGGTCAACGGCTCGCCGTTCACGGCGGTGGTGATGGTCCCCAGGCCCAACGCCTCGGCAAAAACCGACTGGATGGCCTGGATGCAGGCCAGGGGGAGAGTCTCCGGGGACGGGCGTAGCTCGGCATCGGCCTGAGGCGCCTCTGCAACCTCCCAACCAACCTGCTGCCCCTGGAGCCAGGCTTCGATTTCACGGCGGGAAAACCGCCATTGCCCGCCGACCTTGAAGCCCCGCAACCGACCATCGCCCAACATGCGGTAAATCGTGACCCGGTCCACCTGGAGCAGGTCCTGCAATTGTTTCGTCGTTAGCAACGTAT
>CAZQKE010000026.1:0-6556 GCA_964593865.1 uncultured Anaerolineaceae bacterium
TGAAAGGGTGATGCTATGTTAGAGCGCATTGTTCTGAAAGGCTACAAATCCATTGAACAAGCCGACATCGCTCTACGCCCGATCAATGTGCTCATCGGGGCCAATGGGGCCGGCAAGTCCAACTTCATCAGTCTATTCCAATTCATGAACCGTATAGTCAACCGGGGTATGCAAACCTATGTGGCCCAGGCCGGCGGGGCCGACCAGATTCTTTACTACGGCAGCAAAATCACCGAGCGGTTAGCCATTGAACTCTGGTTTGTACAGAAAAACAATCTGGCCAACGGTTACGAATGCACCTTGCTTCCCACCGCGGATGATCTGCTGGTTTTTGAAGATGAGGCAGTATATTTCCACAATCGCAACCTGTATGATCGTCCCTATGTGAGCGAACGATCCTTGCGGGTGCACAACGAAACCCTCCTGATGGACTGGAAACAGAGTGGGGATCGCGTGGCCTATTACGTTCTATCCGCTCTGAATTCCTGGCAACTGTACCACTTTCACGACACCGGCGCGTCGGCCAAAGTCAAACAAACCGGGGACATTCATGACAATCTCTTTTTGCGCCCGGATGCAGCCAACCTGGCCGCCTATCTGTACCTGTTGCGAGAAAAACAGGAAGCTTACTATCGCAACATCGTGGAGACCGTTCGTCTGGCCGCTCCTTTTTTTGGCGATTTCGTGTTGCGTCCTTCACCTTTCAACCCGGACAAAATCCGCCTGGAATGGCAAGAGCGCGGTTCCGACGTGCTCTTTGGCCCCCACGCGCTCTCCGACGGCACGCTACGCTTTATTTGCCTCACTACGCTCTTTTTGCAGCCGCCGGAACAACTGCCGGCGACCATCGTGCTGGATGAACCTGAGCTGGGGCTTCATCCTTACGCCATTTCTCTGTTGGCCGATATGGTGCGCAGTGCGACGCAACACACCCAGGTTATTCTGGTAACCCAATCTGTCACGTTGGTCAACCAATTTGGTCCCGAAGACATTCTGGTTGTGGACCGGCTACAAGGGGAATCGGTTTTCCGGCGACTTGGTGAGGAAGAAATGGCGGCGTGGCTGGAGGACTATGGCCTGGGTGATTTGTGGGAGAAAAATTTGCTGGGAGGGCGTCCGGCGCTATGAAAAAGGTGCTCGTGTACGTCGAAGGGCAGACTGAGGAGACCTTGCAGTATTGGTTAGGGGAGTAAAACCATGCCGGATCCTTTTCAACCCAAAGGAGAAAGCACGAAATTGCCCGATCCCCAATTCTCACCCCTAGATTCCCTCGGTCCCACCTGGGCCGAGATTGACCTGGATGCCATTGCCTTCAACGCTGCAGGTTTGCGGGCGCGGGCCGGGGGTGTGGAGCTGATGGTCGCCGTCAAGGCCAACGCCTACGGGCATGGAGCCGTGCCGGTAGCGCAGGCTGCCCTGGAAGGTGGGGCCACCCGCTTGGCCGTCCATCGCACCCTGGAGGGTGTTCAGCTGCGCCGGGCGGGCATCACCGCTCCTGTCCTCATCATGGGCTACACCTTGCCTGCCGAATCGGCAACCGTTGTGCAATGGAACCTGACGCCTACCGTCAACAGCCGCCCCCAGGCAGAAGCCCTCTCGGCAGCGGCAACGACCCAGGGCCGGACACTGCCCGTCCACGTCAAGGTGGATACCGGCATGGGACGCTACGGTCTTTTGCCCGATGAGGTCGTAGACTTTGTGCGATTCCTCAGCACGCTGCCGGGCCTGGTCTTGGAGGGCCTTTACACCCACCACGCCGTGGCCGATCTGGCCGACAAAACCTTCACCCGTCATCAATTCCGTCTCTTCATGGACACGGTCCGGAGGTTAGAAGAGGCGGGGTTTGTCTTTCCCCTCAAACATGTGGCCAACAGCGCAACCACCCTGGACCTGCCGGAGATGGCCCTGGACATGGTGCGCTGTGGCATTGCCCTCTACGGCTTGCGCCCTTCCGATGAAGTGGAACCGGCGATCCCTTTGCGCCCGGCCCTGACTCTCAAAAGCCGGGTAGCCCGTGTGCGCACCCTGCCCGCCGGGGCCAGCATCAGCTACGGACGCACCTATATCACCAAACGGCCGACGCGGGTAGCCCTGGTCCCCGTAGGCTATGGCGACGGTTACCACCGCATCCTCTCCAACCGCGGTGCAGTCCTGATCCGGGGGCAGCGCGCCCCCATCGTCGGGCGGGTGTGTATGGATCAATTCGTCGTGGACGTGAGCCACATCCCCGGCGTGCAGCTCCACGACGAGGTCGTGCTGATCGGGCGGCAGGGGAAGGGCCATATCCCGGCGGAAGAGGTGGCCCGCTGGGCCGAAACGATCAACTATGAGATTACCACCTCCCTGTTGCCCCGTGTCACAAGGCTCTTTCTGCGCGGTGGACGGGTGATCGGGGTATCCCCTTTGGAGACGGCTCCCCGTCTCATGGAGGTTCCGGACGTGGGAACCAAGCGATCTACTCCAACCGGCGGCTGACCATCCGTGCGGCGATGGTCCCCATCACCAGACTCAGGCCCGCCAACGCCAGGGCGTGGGGCCACAACTCCGTTATCCCCGCCCCCTTGAGCATGATGCCTCGGATGATGACCAGATAGTGGCGCAGCGGGGCCAGGTTGGAGACGGCCCGCAGCAGGGGGGGCATGTTCTCCGCCGGGACGATAAAGCCGGAAAGGGTAATCTCTACCATCGCCAGGATAAAGACAAAGAGGATGGCCTGCTGCTGGGTGCGCGAAACGGCAGAGATGACCAGTCCCCAGCTGACGACGGTAATGACAAAGAGTAGCGTCAAGGCGGTCAGCAGCGCCAGGGAGCCGTGCATCGGCACGTGAAAGACGACCAGGCTGATGACCCACATGATGCCGAAATTCACCCCGCCGATGACCATGGCCGGCAGCCCCTTGCCCAACGTCAACTCGCTCTGACGCAGGGGCGTGACCATCAACTGTTCCAGCGTCCCCAGTTCGCGTTCCCGCGCCAGCCCCAGGGCGGCCACGGCCAGCGTCACCTGGTAGATGATAAAGCCCAGCTGGGCCGGCAGGGAATAATCCCGAAAGTCCAGCGTGGGGTTGAAACGGATGTCGGTCCGAAAGTCCACGAATTCGGGCACGACCAGACCGTATCCGGCGATCAGATCGGCGGAAAAGCGGTTGACCACCTCCACCACGCTGGCCATGCTGAGCGATGCGCCCACCGAGCTGGACCCGTCGGCGATGACCTGCACGTGCTGGGGGAAACGCCCCCCGTCCAGCCCGGCGGCGAACCCGGCGGGGATAATGACGGCCAGGCGGATGACGCCTTGATCCAGCATCTCGGCCATTTCGTCGGTGTCGCGCAAATAGTATTTGATGCGCAACGTCTCCGAATTGTCCAGGGCCACGATGAGCCGCCGACTCAACGCGCTGCGGTCCAGGTCCAGGACGGCGGTGGGCTGCTCGTTGACGCCGCGGGCGATGGCCTGGGCCATCAGGACCAGTTGCAGGGCCGGGGCCAGGAGGATAAAGGTCAGCAACACCCAATCCCGCCGGAACTGGATCAGTTCTTTGATGATGAGCGTGCCAACCCTGGAGAACATACCCGATTCCTCAACGACCCTCGCACCCTCCCGCAGGTTGCGGACCCGTGGGAGATCTTTGCCACTCAGCCCACCTTTTTCCTGAACAGCCGCATTCCGATCAACAACGCCCCCAGCCCCATGCCCAACAGGGCCAGCGTCTGGCGCAGCAGGTAGCGCACCCCCAGGCCCTTCAAAAAGACGGTGCGGCTGATCTCCACAAAATGGGTGCTGGGCAGCAGATAGGAGGTCAGGATGGAGCGCAGCGATTCGGTGCTGACCGGCATGACCAATCCGGCCAAAAAGAAACTGGGCACGAGAAAGGCCAACAGGACGATGAACATGGCCGTCTGCTGGCTGGCGACGAAATTGGCAATGACGACCGCCGCCCCCATGCAGGCCAAATAGTACACGGCGGTCAGGAAAAGGTAAAGGGGCAGGCTGCCCCGGAAGGGAACGCGGAACCAGAGGACGGCCACCGCCCAGGCCAAGAGTGCGCTCACCAACCCGGCGGCGATGTAGGCCAGCAGTTTACCGCCGATATACTCCGGCCCCGTGACCGGCGTGACGGCCAACCCCTCGAACGTCCCCGCTTCCCTTTCCCGCGTCAGGGCCAGGGTGAAAGCCAGGGTGGGCATCAGCAGGACGATGGCCATCAGCCCGGAGACCATGCTCAGCAGCGATTCCAGTCCGGCGTTGTACCACGCCTTGCTGCGGACCTCCACCGGCTGGACGCCCGCCTGTGGCGAATCCGCGCCGCTGCCGGCCACAAAAACGCCCGATCTGGCTCCGATGGAGCTGATCACCTGCCCGCCGGAAACCGGGTCGGTCCCATCCACGACGGCCTGCACCTGGGCCGGTCGGCCGCCGTGGATGGTATCGGCAAAGCCGGGTGGGATGATCAAGGCGGCGTGGATTTCGCCCGCTTTGAGGAGGGGCACGATTTCGTCATGGGTGCGCAGGCTGTGGGTCAGCACCAACTCCCCGTCGCCGGTCAAGGTGGCGACGTAGCGGCGGGAAAGGGGGGTACGGTCCAGGTCCAGGACGGCCAATCTCAGGTGGCTGACCTCAAAGGAAAAGATGTAGGAAAGCAGGATCAGGAGAAAAGAGGGTGAAATCGTGACCAGGAACAGGTTGCGGGGATCGCGCCGGATGTGGAGGATCTCTTTGCGGACGATGGCGAACAGGCGGTGCAGGGACATGGTCAGGTGAGAGCGGCCTGCTCCCGCACTTGCCGGACGGCGTCCATGTAGCGGCGCACCCGCTCCACATCTACCGGGTTTTCGGCCACGCCGTCTACTTTGATGCTGCTGCCCACGATGGCGCCATCGGCGTACTGCAAAAAGGCGGCGATGTTTTCCGCATTGGTCCCGCTGCCCATCAGGATCGGGCGGCGGGCCGCCTCTTTGGCCGCCCGCACCTTGTCCAGCGGCGGTGCGGCGCCCGTCATCCGCCCGGAGACGATGAGGGCGTCGGCCCGGTAGAACTCGGTCCATTCAATGTGGGTTTCCAGGTCCAGGCCGGGGAAGGGCACGGAATGCTTTTTGTCCACATCGGCAAAGAGTTTCAGGTGCTCCGCGCCCAGCTCCTTGCGGCGACGCAGCAGGTCGGCGGCGTACCCTCGCCCCCAATCCCCCGTATCCCACAGCCGCGCCCCGGTGAGGATGCAGACGCGGATAAAATCCAGCCCGGCGGCAATGGCGATGGCCAATTCGGCCCGCCAACCGTTGTGGATGACGTTGACGCCCACCGGCATCGGGGCAACCATCTTTTTGATCTCGTAGGCAACGACGGCCTGGGCCGTGACCGCCTCCGGTTGCACGTCCTCACCCACATAAAAGGGCAGATCCCACATGTTCTCAACGATAAGGCCGTCCACCCCTCCTTCCACCAACGCCTCGGCGTCGCGCCGCGCCCGGTCCAGGATGGTGTCCATCCCGTAGCCGTGATAGCCCGGCGAACCGGGCAAAGGCCAGAGATGCACCATGCCGATAATCGGCTTTTCCTGCCCGAACATTTCGGCCAAAGAGCCGAGTTGCAAACCGTCCAGACGTTCTTTCCAGGCTACGCCCACCATGGTCGTCCCTCCTCTTTTGGCTCGGTGGATAGAGCCGTTACATAGTCAATGGCTTGTTGGATCGCGTCGGCGCAATCGCAGTGCCCTCGTTGGTGGTGATGCCCCTGCAGTAGGTCCAGCACCTCCCGCGCCTTGGGGAACACGGTCGCGGCCCCGACCTGGGCGGTGGACATGGCCCCCAGGGCGTTGCCCAGGACCGCCGCACCGGACAGGTCCAGGCCGCCCAGCAGCCCGGCGATGAACCCGGCGGCGAAGCTATCCCCCGCGCCGGTGCTGTCGCGGGCCTGGATGCGGAAACCGGGGATGCGCTCCAGGCGACCGTCCTCGGCGATCAGGCAACCCTTCCGGCCCAGTTTGAGGGCGACGGTCCGCACACCCGCTTCCAGCAAGGCCCGGACGCAATCCTCCGGGGTGTGATGGCCGGAAAGGTCCCGCGCCTCCGGCAGGTTGGGCAGCAGGATGTCCACCGTGGGCAGGAGGGCGCGCATGGCGTCCCGCGCTTCCCGGGAGATGGTCATGCCGGGGTCCAGGGTGACGGTCAGGCCGTAGCGACAGGCCATCTCCAGGGCGAGAAAAGCCGCGCTGCGCTGCGGCTCGCTCAGGAGGGCGTAACCCGAAAGGTGGAAGAAGCGCGATTGGCGGATATAATCGGCTTTGATCTGGTCGGCTTGGGTCAAAACGTTGGCCCCTCGGTAGCCCAGGATGGTGCGCTCGCCGTCGGGTGTGACCACGATGTACATCATGCCGGTCATGGCCGCCGGATCGCGTTGGAGGCCCCCTGGGTCCACCCCGGCGTCCTCCAGGCAGCTCAACGCCTTCAAGGCCCAGGAATCGGGGCCGACGCGGGCAATAAGGCCCACGCGCAGGCCCATGCGGGCCAGGGCGATGGCCGTGTTGGCCGCCGAGCCGCCGCAGTGGATCTCGGTCGA
>CAZQKE010000027.1:0-29269 GCA_964593865.1 uncultured Anaerolineaceae bacterium
CGACCTCATCGGCCCGGCCCCCTGCTTTTTCAGCCGCATCGCCGGGCAATGGCGATGGCAGATCGTCATCCGCGCCCCCGACCCCACCCCTCTGCTGCGCGACGTGGCCCTGCCCCACGGCTGGCGGGTGGACGTGGACCCGGTGAGCCTGTTGTAGACCCGGTCCTCCATCCGTTGACATTTTCCCCTGCCTGGGCTATAATCCCCACGAGGAGGACAGCATGGACGACATTCAGGCATACATTGCAGACCACATGGACGAAACCGTTGACCGGTTGAAATCTTTTTGCCGGCAGCCGAGCATCGCCGCCCAGGGGGAAGGCATGGCCGAGATGGCCGCCCTGGTGCGCGATGCCCTGACCGAGGTCGGTGCGCAAGCCGAAATCATCCCCACGGAGGGCTACCCCGTCGTCCTGGGCCGCCTGGAAGGGGAAGGGGAAAAAACCCTCATGTTCTACAACCACTATGACGTACAACCCCCCGACCCCCTGGACCTGTGGGATAGCCCCCCCTTTGAACCGACGGTCCGCGACGGGCATCTTTACGCGCGGGGTGTTGCCGATAACAAAGGCAATCTGGTCGCGCGGTTGGCGGCGGTGGAGGCCTGGCTCGCCGTGCGAGGTCGCCTGCCGCTGAACATCCTCTTTGTCGTAGAAGGGGAAGAGGAGATCGGCAGCCCCAACCTGGGCCGCTTCGCCGAAAGGAACCGGGAGAAACTCCGGGCCGACGGGTGCATCTGGGAATCCGGCTACAAGGACACCAAAGGGCGGTTGCGGGTTCTGTTGGGCGTCAAAGGCATCCTGGCCGTGGAGTTGCGGGCGCAAGGGGCCAGCCGCGATCTCCATTCGGCCAACGCTGCCATCATTGAAAGCCCCGTCTGGCGGCTGGTCTGGGCGCTCAACAGCCTCAAAGGCCCCGACGAACGCATCCGCATCCCCGGCTTTTACGATGATGTGCGCCCGCCCGACGAACGGGACCGGGCCATGCTCGCCGCCTGGGACTATGATGAAGAGGGAGTGCTGACCGAATACAACCTGGATCGCTTCCTGTTGGACCTGCGAGGTGAGGCTTTGAAGGAAAAACTCCTCTTTCAGCCGACCTGCAACATCTGTGGCTTCCACAGCGGCTACGGCGGCCCCGGCCTCAAAACGGTCCTTCCTGCCGAAGCCAGGGCCAAGTTGGACTTCCGACTGGTCCCGGACCAAAATCCCCACGACATCTTGGAGAAACTCCGCGCCCACCTGGACGCTCAGGGCTTCGGTGACATTGAGATCGTAGCCGAAAGCCCCGAATTCCCGGCCCGTACCGATCCCGACGATCCCCTGGTTGATGCCGTTGTCGGGTCGGCCCGTCGCATCTACGGAACCGAGCCGGTTGTCCTGCCCCTTATGGCCGCCACCGGCCCCATGTATGAACTGTGCCAGCGGTGGAACCTGCCCGCCGCCGGAGCAGGTGTCGGTTGGTTCGGTTCACGGGGCCATGCCCCTAACGAAAACATCCGTCTGGAAGACCTGCGCCAGGGCATTGAGCACATCGCCGCCTTGATGGAATCCTTTGCCCAAGTGTAACGGCGCATGAGAAAAATGGAGAAACACGTGAAAGAACGCAGAGGGAAAAGAATCCTGCGCTTTTTGATTCGCACCGGCGTCATCTGGGGCATCCAGGTCGTTGCTTTGCTGATCATGGCGAACCTATTGCCCGATGTGGCGGTAATAGGGGCCGGCGTGGCCTTTGTCGCCGTGGGGGTGATCGCCTTGCTCAACGCCCTGCTTTGGCCCCTGCTCAGCTACCTCATCCTGCCCTTTGCCGTGTTGACCCTGGGGCTGGCCTCTCTGGCCCTCAACGGCGTCCTCATCCTCCTGGCCAGCAACATCGTCCCCGGCTTCCATGTCGCCGACCTGGGGGCGGCCATGCTTCTGGCCCTGGGCATGACGGCCATCAACACCATCATCAGCAGCCTGTTGACCATTGACGATGACAGCACCTGGTATCGCAATGCCCTACGCCGCCGGATGAAACGCCGCAAAAAAGTGGTTGAAACCGACGAACCGGGCTTTTTGTTTATAGAATTTGACGGTCTGGCAAAGCCCGTCCTTGAATACGCCGTTCGGCAGGGCTACACCCCTACCCTGGCCCGCTGGCTGGAAAGCGGCAGCCACCGCCTGGTCGGCTGGGAGACCGACCTCTCCTCCCAAACATCGGCCAGTCAGGCGGGCATCCTTTTGGGGAACAACGACAACATCCCCGCCTTTCGTTGGTATGAGCGGAGCAGCAAAAGGATCGTCTCCTCCAGCGACCCCCACTTTGTGGCCGAGTTGGAAAAGCGTCTTTCCCGCGGGAACGGGTTGCTGGCGGATGGTGGGGCCAGCCGAGGAAACCTCTTTTCCGGCGACGCGCCTAACGTGATGAACACGGCCAGCACCATCTTGGATCGCACCCGCTTCCACACCGCAGATTTCTACGCCTTTTTCCTCTACCCTTACAACTTTGCCCGCACCCTGATCCTGACCGTTTGGGACATCATCCTGGAAAAATGGCAATTTTACAAGGCCCGGCGCAACGGCCTCTACCCCATTTTGGATAAAGACCATCGGGGCGGCACGTACCCCCTGTTGCGGGCCTTTAGCACCGTCCTCATGCGTGAGCTGAATATCCATACCCTGGTCGGCGACATCTTTGCCGGGGTTCCGGCAGTGTATGCGACCTTTGTCGGCTACGACGAAGTGGCCCATCACTCCGGCGTCTTGTCGGATGATGCCTTTGATGTGCTGCAGAAACTGGATCGGCAGCTCGGTCGCCTGGAAAAGGCGATAGCCGAAGCACCCCGACCGTATCACATCGTCGTCCTTTCCGACCACGGCCAGACGGGGGGAGCGACCTTCAAGCAGCGTTACGGTCAATCTCTGGAAGACCTGGTTCGGGGATTGGCCGGGGAAACGGCCATCGTCCGCACCGCCGCCAATGTGCATGAGGACTGGAAAGACCTCAACGTATTCCTGACCGAAACGATGCACTACGACCAGCAGACGCTGAGCCGGGCCTTGAGCCGTTTGCTCAAGGGGCGGACCAAAGAAGGGCGGGTGATCCTCGGTCCCG
The DNA here is from genome assembly GCA_964593865.1 of uncultured Anaerolineaceae bacterium. Lineage (GTDB taxonomy): Bacteria > Chloroflexota > Anaerolineae > JAAYZQ01 > JAAYZQ01 > CAZQKE01. Next base: position 3,097 of record CAZQKE010000027.1, read on the forward strand.
AAGGTGAGACAGGGGAGGACGTACCGGTGGACGATCCCGGTTCTCACATCATCGTCTTGGCCTCCGGCAACTTGGGGCTGGTCTACGGCTCGCGCCTTGAGCAGAGGGCAACCATGGAGCAGATAGAGGTCTTGTTCCCCGGCCTGCTGGACGGCCTGGTACAGCATGAGGGGATCGGTTTTGTAATGGTCCATTCGGCGGAGCACGGGCCGGTGGCCATCGGTGCGGAGGGCCGCATCTACCTGAAGGATGGTCGGATAGAGGGAAAAAACCCTCTGGAGCCTTTTGGTCCCCACGCCGCCCAACAGCTCCTGCGCTACGATGGGTTCCCCGACGCCCCCGACATTTATGTCAATAGTTTCTACGACCCGGAAAGGGGCGAAGGGGCGGCCTTTGAAGAACAGATCGGTTTCCACGGCGGCATGGGCGGCCCGCAGACCCAACCGTTCGTCCTCTACCCGGCGGAGCTGCCGCCGCCGGAGGAACCGTTGGTCGGTCCGGTGTCGGTATACCGTCTGTTCAAATCGTGGTTACCGGCCCGGCGGCAAGCTTAATCTCGTTGATCGAGGCTACTACGGCATCGGCGTAGATTGCCAATCTCTCTTGCTCACCGGCCCCGGAGAGCACCGCTATTTTCAGACCTGCACCGGCCCGCCGGGCCATGAGCAGGTCCGCCACCGTATCGCCCACCACGGCCGTCCGCTCCGGGGGGATGGACAGCCGCTCGCAGGTCACACGCAGCGTATCGGGGGCAGGCTTCCAGGGTAAGCCATCATCACCGCAGAGCACATGATCCACCAAATGGGCGATCCCCATAAGCCGCAACGTCTCCTCCGTCTCGGCTCGGTAATCGGTCGTGATGACGGCAACGCGGATGCCCGCGGCCTGTAGCCGCTGCAAGAGGCCGATCACATCCCCGGTGGGCCGGATCAGGTCGGCCAGGGGTAGATCGGTGTGGTCGGCAAAGACGTAACGGGTCTGGTCTTCCGCCTCGGTCCAGGGCACCCCCCGGCGGTAGAGCACCGAAGCGGCGATGGTCCGCAGCTGACGGGTGGTGGCAATGGCCAGAGGGCTTTCAGGCCGGGTCCGCCGCCGCTGGGCGTCGTAACCCAGCGAATCGTAAAGGACGGCCCGCAGCGATTCATCCCCGACTTGGGCCACCAGGTGCTCAACCCAGGACGTTGCCCGGCGGCCCCACATGGCCTCAAAATCGATCAATGTGCCGTCCTTGTCGAAAACCACCAGGTCGGCGTCGAAAGATATGTCCCGAACGTGCAAAAGGGCCATATTCCTCCCTCATTCCAAAAAGATGGGGTTGCTCCAAGCCCAACGCCCTCCTTCATCCCGGCAGGCCAGACGCACATATCGCTGCCCCCGGCGGAGGGGAACGCCGGCTTTGGTCAAGGTTTCTCCCGGCGGCGCGGCGACGCGGCGGCTCCGGTGGCCGGCGCCGATGAAATCTATTGCCGTCACCGGCGAACAACGGGCGTATACCCGGTCTCCATCCAGCCCAAAGTCCAGAATCTTCGGACCGCTGCTGGCATAGAAGCTGCCCGCCTCCAACGCTTCCAGGATGGCGGAGGGGGTCAGCGCGGCGGCCCGGACCCACACCCAGCCCAACCCGGCGTCGTGATCGCCCTGCCGCCAGTGGGCGTCATCCCCGGCAACCCCCCAGAGTCGGCGCCCGGCGGCCAGCAGGTCGTCCCAATGCACCGTGGCAAAACCTTTGGCATCGTCCACTTCACAGCCGCCGTTGAACACCTCCAGGCCCAGACAGCCTTCCAGGTCCAGCAGGGCCGCCGACCGCTGGCCCGACCAGTAGGGATGGGCCACGATCACCCGCCCCTCCGCTGCCTGCAAGCGGTTGACGGCCTCTTGCATTGAATCCGTCGCGCCGCGCATGTCGGGCGGGCGGCGCAGCCCCAAACCGAGCAGGTGAAAAAGCCCCTTTTGGGGGTCCTGCCCTTCAACTTCAATGCCGCCGAGGGTGATAAATCCTTCGGATACCGCCCGGCCCTCGGTCCAGATGTCGTGTTCGGTCAGGGCCAAAAAGTGGTAACCCCGCTGCCGATACCAGGCGATGACCCGATCCGGCGTCAGTTCGCCGTCGGAAACGGTACTGTGAACGTGCAGGTTGCCTTTGAACCAGTGACCGGGGCCGACAAAAGGGTTGGTCCGGTGCATGTCGTTACGCCTCTTTCATCAACCGCTTGGCCATCTCTACGGCCTGGATGGCCGATCTGCCGAACCCATCGGCTCCGATCTCCGCCGCCCATTCCGCCGTGACGGGGCCGCCGCCGACCATGACTCGGAAACGGTCCCGCAGGTTCATCTCGTGCAGAACCTCAATGACCTCCCGCTGGGCGGGCATGGTCGTGGTCATCAGCGAAGAGAGGGCGATGATGTCGGCCCGGACTTTTTGTGCTTCCTGGATAATGTCCAGGGCAGCGTTGTCCACACCCATATCGTGCACCTGAAAGCCGTTGATGCCCAGCACGGTGGCGACGATGTTCTTGCCGATGCTGTGGACATCGCCCTTGACGGTGCTGAGGAGCACCGTCCCCAGGCGGGCGACCTGCTTTTGTTGAGCCTGGATTTCGGGCTGCAAGATCTCCATCGCCGCGTTGAAGGCGGCGGCGGCCATCAGCAGTTCCGGCAAAAAGACCTCGCCCACCTCGAATCGGTCGCCGATGATGTTCATACCCTGGGATAGCCCCTGCTCTACCGCTTCCAGGGGGTCCAACCCGGCGGCCAGGGCCTCTTGGGCGGACTCCCTGGCCCGGTCATCATCTCCGTCTACGACGGCAAGGGCCAGATTGTGCAAGATTTGCCGAGTTTCCATCTGTTCTCCTGTGAAAATGTGGTTTGTGGAGGCAAAGCGTCGCTCCACTCCCGACGGGCCGTGCGGGCAAGCCCCCCACGGCGGTCAGTTTAGCTTCTGAAAGGGATGCCCATCCCGGCCAGTTCCTCCTTCACCTCATCGTATAACCGCAGATAGGCGTCGTTGGGCCTGTCGCGGAGGGTATCGTAGCACTCCGGGTAGCGTTTCCCCGGCGGAGCCTGGGCGAGATCGGCTTCGTAGCGGTCCAGGAGGCGGTTGACCACTTCTCCGGCCTGTTCTGCGGTTAGCTCCACAGCGGCGTGGGCGACTTCTACGTTGAAGCGGGCTTCCAAAGGCGTGACGCCATCCTCCACCACCCCCTTGGCCGGGTGGACCGTCTGCACCCCGGCATAGCCCGTCGGCACGCAGCACAGGTTCACCGCCGCCGCCTCGTAGAAATACATGGGAGTCGCCGGTCCGGCGGCGGCATAGCCCAGGCCGATGGCCGGGTAGCGGGTGTTGCGGCCGGTGGCCCGCCCGACGACGCTGAACACCCACAGGGCGTCGCGGCTGGTCGAGCAACCGTGCCGGAAATGGATGGGACCGGTCAGGTGGTATGTGCCCTGCAAGAGCAACATGCCCAGCAGGTAGTAAGCCGTCATCACCAGGGCCGTCCCCGCCGGGCCACCGGCGTAGCCGCCCAGGATGGGAAGGGCCGTTGAGCCGATGTTGCCCCCCGTGATCAGGACAAAGGCCAGGCGGTTGAGCGTCCCATAGTTCACTTTCATCTCGGCGATAAAATCTATCAGCCAGCCGTCGGAGGGCCGCAGGCCAAAGGCGGGGTGGCTACCGGCGATGGTGGCCATAGGCGTCGTGGCCGAAGAGATCAGGTTGAGGATGGGCAAACCGGGCCGCCCGGCCTGCCACAACGCTTTGCGCCCGGTCTGCACCGAAGCGGCGGTGGCATAGATCTCCAGAGGCGAACCGCCGCTGACCGGCATCCCCCGCACCTGACCAAAGGCCGGGATGCTGATGGAGCTGGCCTGGGGGATGCGGCCATAGCCCCGCACCTGGGCCAGGGCGATCTCTTCGGAGGAGGCAACGATGCCGGTTCCCACATGACACCAGGGCGGGTGGGGGTCGCCCGGTGTGCGGGCCGGGAACTGCCGTCGGTCCCGCCCCTCGCCAAAGAAGGCGTCCCCCCGGAAACCCCGGACGGCGGCCAGGACCTCATCCCGCTCCACCCGGATCAGGCGGTGGGTGTCGTCGCAATAGACGCCGGTACGGACCACAAACTCAACGGCAGCCTCGAACAGGCGGTCGGCCAGGGCGTCGTCCGCCGGAACCGGGTTCGCCCCGTCGTAGCGAAGGTCGAACTCCCGCGTCACCTTGCGGATGTTGGGGATAAGGACCTTCATGTGAAAATCCTCTTCCGAAAGGATGGGGCCGGTGATGGCCCGCTCCATGAAATCGAGAAAATCGGGCATTTTTGACTCCTTGTACATCCTGCTTTGAAAATACACCGTTGAAACCGCCCCCGGCGGGCCGTCGGCCGGACACCCGCCTGCGCGGGCGAAAGCGTCCGCGTAGGCGGATGCCCGGCCCCAGGCCCAAAAGGAGCGACTTGAGTCGCCACCGTTCTTGCACCCTCAAGGGGCGACTTTCGCCCATACGGCTAAACCCGCCCAGACTCCTGCAATGCGCCCGCATAGACGGGGAACTTTTGGCACAGAGCCTGCACCTGCGTCCGCGCCCATTCGCGCCGCCTTTGGTCTTGGGGATGTTCCAACACGGCCAGCATCACATCCGCCACCGTGTCCATCTCTGCCGGGCCAAAGCCCCGGAAGGTGACAACCGGCGTGCCGACCCGTATGCCGCTGGCGACCAGGGGCGGATGGGGATCAAAGGGAATGAGGTTGCGGTTGACGTAAATCCCGACGGCGGCCAGCGCTTCTTCGGCCTGCCGCCCGGTGAGTCCCCGGCTGCCCACATCCACCAGGAAGAGGTGCGTGTCGGTGCCCCCGGCCACAATGCGCCAACCGGCGGATTGGAGCCGGTCGGCCAGGCGGCGGGCGTTGGCGACGATGCGCCGCTGGGTGGCGCGGAACGTTTCCGTCATGGCGATTTTAAAGGTCACCGCTTTGGCCGCCAGGGTGTGGGGGCCAAAACTGCCCTGCACGCCGGGGAAAACGCTGCGGTCAACCGCCTGGGCGTAAGCGGCCCGGCACAGGATATAGGCCCCTTTGCCCCCGCCCAGGGTTTTGTAGGTCGTCCCGGTCACAAAGTCGGCATGGGGCACGGGGCTGGGGTGCAGCCCGGCGGCCACCAGACCGCCGATGTGGGCCTGGTCCACCATGAGCAGGGCTCCGACCTCGTCGCAGATCTGCCGAAAGCGGGCAAAATCCAGCGTGCGCGAGTAGGCGCTCCCACCGACGACGATCATGCGGGGCCGCTCGCGGTGGGCCAATGCCCGCACGGCCTCGTAATCAATCTGCTCGGTGGTGCGGTCCACGTGATAGGGCACAAAGCGGTAAAACCGACCGGAAAGGCTGAGTTTGTAGCCGTGGGAAAGATGGCCGCCGTGGCCGAGGGTCAGGCCCAGCACCGTGTCCCCCGGCTCCAGGGCGGCCAAATAGACGGCGATGTTGGCGTTGACGCCCGAATGGGGTTGGACGTTGGCATGTTCTGCGCCGAACAGCGATTTGGCCCGTTCAACGGCCAGTTCCTCGATCCGGTCGACCAGGTCACAGCCGGGGAAGTAGCGGCGGCCCGGATAGCCTTCGACGGTCAGATTGGTCAGGATGGAGCCTTGCGTTTCCAGGATGGCTTCACCCACCAGGCTTTGCGAGGGGATGAGCCGGATGGTCGTGTTCTGTCGGACGCGTTCGCGCTCCAGGAGGGCCGCGATCTCGGGATCGGCCCGGCTCAGGGGGATGTTAAAGTCCATCAAGCCATAGCTCCTTTTTCCGCCGGATCGGCCGAATGTGCCGTCACCGGACCGGTGCTGCCGTGCCGGGCGGTGAAGAGGGCACGGAGGATGAGTTGCATTTCATACGCTCCTAAATCTCCAGCGGAGCTACCTCGGTGACGAAACGGAAGCGATCTCCGCGGTAGAGGTCTTTGCCGTATTCGACCGGCCGTCCGTCCTGATCCAACGATAGCCGCCGTTCAAGCATGAGCGGTGCGCCCGGTTCTATTTCAAGCAGGGCGGCTTCATACTCGGTGGCAACGACCGGCTCCAGGCTCTGTTTTGCCCGCACGGCAACGACGCCATATTCTTGGGCCATGAGGTCATAGGTTGAGCGGTTCGAGAGGTCGTACCGATCGAAACCCGGAAAGCGGTGGGCGGGCATGGTGAACTGTTCCAGCATGACCGGCTCCTGGTTGATCAGGCGGAGGCGACAGACGTAATAGACCGGTGCCGAAATGGGCAGATTCAGTTTTTGGGCGATGGCAGCATCGGCCAATCGTTTTTCGACGGTGATGACACGGGCGCCGGGCGCATACCCCCGGTGCTTCATGCCTTGGCTGAAGGGTACGAAGCGGGATGCCTGGCGCTCGATTTTGGGTTCCGCGATATAGGTTCCGTCTCCGCGCCGCCGGACGAGTAGCCCTTGTGCCTCTAGGATGTGGAGGGCGCGGCGCAGCGTCAGGCGATTGACGTTCAGTGCCTCGCTCAGCTCGCGCTCCGGTGGGAGTTTATCCCCCGGCGACAGTTCGCCCGATTCAATCTGGTCGAACAGGCTTTCGGCGATCTGGATGTAGAGGGGCACCCCTGCCGCCAGCCGGTTTCCTGCTTTGGATTTCATAGGGGTCTCCTCCCCGGCGGCGATCCCGTTCATATCCACTTATGATCTGCGATCTCCGGGATTTTGCTGCTGCCGGACTCATCGGCCAGATGACAGGCGACAAAGTGCCCCGGACGTATCTCGCGGATCTGGGGCACGATCTCCTCACACTCTCTCACGGCCAGGGGGCAGCGGGGATGGAAGACACACCCCGAAGGCGGGTTCGCCGGGCTGGGCGGTTCTCCTTGTAGGATGAAGCGTTTGCGTTTGCGCTCCAGCTTGGGATTGGGCAACGGCACTGCCGAGTTGAGGGACTGGGTGTATGGATGCAAAGGATCCTCAAAGATGCGGTTTCGGTCCGTCAACTCCATGATCTTGCCCAGATACATGACGGCGATACGATGGGAGATGTGCTTGACCATGCTCAGGTCGTGGGCGATAAAGAGGTAGGCCACGCCCAACTGCTCCTGTAAATCCTGCATCAAGTTGACTACTTGGGCCTGGATGGAGACATCCAGGGCCGAGATCGGTTCGTCGCAGACGATGAAATCGGGGTTCAGGGCTAAAGCACGGGCGATCATGATCCGCTGCCGTTGCCCACCGGAGAATTCGTGGGGAAAACGGCGAACATAGGCCGGGTCCATGCCTACCAGTTCCAACAACTCCGCCACCCGATCTCGTAGCTCAGGGCTGCCCCGGCGCATGACGCGGTGGATGACCAACGGTTCCCCCACGATCTTGCCCACCGAGTGGCGGGGATTGAGAGAAGAGTAGGGGTCCTGGAAGATCATCTGCATTCTGGGCCGCAGGGCGCGCAATTCCTGAGGGCTGGCCGATGTCAACTCCTTGTCTCCCAAGAATACCTTTCCTGCCGTGGCTTTGTAAAGTTGCAGAATCGTCCGCCCGGCCGTGGACTTGCCACAGCCGCTTTCGCCCACCAAGCCCAGCGTCTCACCCGGTTGGATGTCAAACGAGATGCCGTCTACTGCCTTGACCACCCCCACCCGGCGGCCCAGCAAGCCGCCGGTGATGGGAAAGTGCTTTTTGAGGTTTTGCACGCGGAGCAGGGGAAGATTGTTGTCAGGCATCGCGCGGCCCTCCTTTCTCCAGGTCGTAAAAGCAGGCCGACCAATGCTGCTCTTCCACCTCTTGCAACGGTGGGATCTCCTGCCAGCAGCGGTCAAAGGCATAGTCGCAGCGCCAGGCAAAGGGACAATGCCGCAAGGGGATGAGCAAGTCCGGCGGCGTACCCCGAATGCTCGCCAGCCGTCGGGTCTCGCGGCTATCCAGGCGGGGTAGGGCACCGAGCAAGCCCACGGTATAAGGATGACGGGGGCGTTCGTAGAGATCGTCTACCAGGGCCACCTCCGCCGGTCGCCCGCCGTACATGACCAACACACGGTCGGCGGTTCCGGCCACCACACCCAAGTCATGGGTGATCCAGATGACGGCAATACCCAGTTCGGCCTGCAATTTCTTGAACAGGTCCACGATCTGGGCCTGGACCGTTACATCCAGCGCCGTCGTCGGTTCATCGGCGATGACGATCTTGGGGTTGCAAGCAATGGCAATGGCAATCACTACCCGCTGACGCATTCCACCTGAAAATTGGAAGGGGTAGGCTTTGTAACGTAGTTCCGGGTCGGGAATGCCTACGTTGCCCAGGAGCTCAACGGTGCGCTCTTTGGCCTGCTGGCGGCTCATCCCCAGATGACGGATCAGCGTTTCGGCGATCTGCTCACCGATGGTCATGACGGGGTTGAGGGTCGAAATTGGATCCTGAAACACAAAGCCGATCTGGCCGCCGCGCACGTCGCGCAATTCCCGCTCCGACATTTTGAGCAGGTCGCGGGTTCCTTCCTCCGTTGTGAAAAAGGCTTGTCCCGATTCTACTTTGCCCGGCGGGCTGGGGATGAGGCCCAGGAGGGACATCATGGTCACACTCTTGCCGCTGCCGCTTTCCCCCACGATGGCCAACGTCTCGCCTTCATCCAGGTGGAAGCTGACACCGTTCACCGCATTGACAACGCCGTCCAGGGTGTAGAATTTGGTGACGAGGTCCTTGACTTCCAAGACTCTCGACATGATCCCCTCCTACTTTCTGGCGCGTCGTAAGCGCGGGTCAAGCACATCGCGGAGCCAATCACCCAGTAAGTTCATTGCCAACGAGGTCCACATGATGGCCAAGCCGGGCCAGGTGGCAATCCAGGGGTAGCTGGTCAGGTATTTGCGACCTGCTTCTAGCATATTGCCCCAACTGGGCACGCTGGGCGGCACGCTCAGGCCCAGAAAGCCCAGCCCGGCTTCGTAAAAAATCATCCGCGACATTTCAAAGGTAGCCAGGGTGAGCAAAGGACCGATGAGGTTGGGTATGATATGATCAAAGATGATGCGGGCCGTCCCGGCCCCTGCGCTGATGGCCGATTCAACATAGCCCGATTCGCGGATGCGCAACACCTCGCCACGGGTGACGCGGGCAAAGATGGGGGAATCGGTGATGCCAAAGATGAGGATAACGTTGATCAAGCTGCGGCCGAGGATAGAGGCGATGACGACGACGAACAGGAGATAGGGCAAGGCCAACACCAGGTTGACAACGGCCATGATGACCGTGTCCACCCGCCCACCCACGTACCCGGCGATGGCGCCGAACACCATCCCCAGTCCGGCGGCGATCAGCACACCGAAAAAGCCAACCGTCAGCGAGACTCGTGCTCCGTAGATGAGGCGACTGAACAGATCTCGGCCCAGGTTGTCCGTGCCCAAAGGGTGTTCCCAACTGCCGCCTTCGTACCAGGCAGGGGGCATCTTGGCCGCCCGCAGGTTCTGTTCCAGGGGGTCATAAGGGGCGATAATGGGGGCAAAGACGGCGGCAAAGACAACCAGGGCAAACATCAGCAAGCCGATGACCCCACTGCGGTCGCGCCATAGGAGCCGCCCCAAATAGGCGAAGCGATCCTTGAAGGTGTGTTCAACATCCAGCAAGCTATCTGCAGTAGGGGTGATTTCAGTGACCATAGCGGATTCTCGGATCAATAATGGCATAGGCCAAGTCGGTCAGCACGTTGATAGCCAGCACCACTACGCTGGTAAAGACGGCGATGGCCATCACCAGGGGATAGTCGCGCCAGCCGATGGCTTGTTCCAACAGTTGACCAATGCCGGGCCAGGCAAAGACAACTTCAATGATGATCGAACCGCCCAACATGTAACCGAATTGAACGCCGATAACGCTTACCAGGGGGATGGCTACGTTGCGCAAAACATGTTTGGTATAGATGGTGCGCGGCAGCAACCCCTTGCTGTAAGCGGTGCGGATAAAGTCCTCCCCTCGGATCTCGAGTACTGCCGAGCGGGTTAGGCGCACCAGCTGCCCCATGGTCGGCAAGCCCAACACAACGGCAGGCAGGATCACCGATTTCCACTCATCTCGGCCAAAAGAAGGCAACCAACCCAGGTGAACGGCGAACAGGATGATCAGGATCAAGCCTAACCAAAAGTTGGGGACGCTCTGCCCTAACAGAGCCAGGAAACGTCCGGCCGAATCGATGATGCTGCCGGGATTGAAGCCGCCGATCAATCCAAGCGGGATGCCTACCAGCATGGCGAAAAAGATGGCAGTAGAAGCGAGCTGAACGGTAGCCGGCAGCCGTTCCACAACCAGGTCCAGAGCAGGCGATTTGAAATGCAGGGAATCGCCAAAATCCCCCCGCATGGCGCCGGCGAAATAATCGGCAAATTGGACGATCAGGGGGCGGTTGAAGCCCATTTCCTCGCGAAAGGCTTCGACGGCCTCCGGACTGGCCTCGCGAGGCATCATCAGTCGTGCCGGATCGCCGGTGATGCGGACCAAGAAGAACACCAGGATCAGAACGCCGATGAGGAGCAGGATGGATTGCCCGATCTTGAGTAAAAAGTATCGCTGCATAGACACCTCCCCGGTAAGGCGGGCTACACCGGTCTGCCCGTGGAACGCCGCTTTACCGCCGTAGCAGCCACTTTTTCCGCTTGCCATGCGGAGCAGGCGTCCCCAGATCGTCGCTTGTCCGGGGACGCTCGCTCCGCGACGTGGGCCGTCTTTCTGCCAACGTTGGCGTCACTTTTCCAAGACGTAGGTATCAAACAGGAAATAGGTCTCCGCCGGGCGAGGTTTGTAGTTTTGGACACGGGTGTTGATCGCCTCAAAGGCTACCGGTTGATAAAGGTAGATAAAGGGCGGGTTTTCTTTCATGTAGACCTGCAATTCCTCATAGAGCTTGGCCCGCGCTTCCTGGTCGGGCGTACTCTTGATCTCTTCCAAGAGGCGATCAATTTCCGGATCGGACCAAGCGGAGTAACTGGCATCCCAGCCGCCCAGCGCGCCTTTCAACCGCCGGTAGGCTTCGCCGCCCACGGCGGACCAGCTATCCCCAAACAGAGGGGGCAACTGTTTCTCGGCTTCCAGATCCCAGTATTGCCCCGATTCCATGAATTCCAGGTTGATCTTGATCCCTACCTCGCCCAGGTAACCGGCGACCGCTTCGCAGACTTCTTCAAAGTGGGAATAGGCCCCCGAAGGACAGGCCATGTCCATCTCAAAGCCATCGGGATAGCCTGCTTCGGCCAGCAGTTCCTTGGCTTTTTCCGGGTCGTAGCCGAACGGCTCAACCGCACCGTAGCCCAACTCCCCGGAAGCAACAAAACCCGATGCCGGTTCGGCAAAGCCATCAAAGATGGCGTCAATGATCGAATCCACGTCCACGGCGTAGTTCATGGCCTGCCGCACTTTGGCATCCATGGTCGGTTTGCCTACGCCGGTAGTCAAGTTGTTGAAGGCGATGTAATAGATGCGGGCTACCGGGTACTTGATAATCTTGACGTTTTCCACTCCCAATAAGCTCTGAGCTTCTTCTGCGCTCAGGCGGGTAACGATGTCCACTTCACCGGTTTGGATGGCAGCCACACGGGTAGAAGATTCGGGGATGGGGCGGAAGATCACGGTTTTGAGTTTGGGCGCACCACGCCAATAGTCCTCATTGGCCTCCATGGTGATATGATCGCCCTTGACCCATTCGACAAATTTAAAAGCCCCGGTGCCCACGGGATGCTCGTCAAAGCCCTCTTGCCCCACCTCTTTGAAATATCCCGGAGGGATAATGGCCCAGTTGTCGGCCACGGTGGAAAGGAAGAGGGCATCCGGTTCCTCCAGGGTGATCTTGACGGTGTAGTCATCCACTTTCTCCACCGACTTGGCCGTCTGCCAGTGGTAGCTATACTCAAACTCGGCCTGGCTGGCCCGTTCCCAGGAAAAGACGACGGCGTCGGCATTGAACGGCTCGCCGTTGTGGAAGGTCACGCCTTTGCGCAAATGGAAGGTGTATTCGGTTCCGTCATCGGAAATATCCCAACTTTCGGCCAGGGCGGGCACCAGTTTGCCGTCGTCGTCAAACCAAACCAGAGAGTCATACATCTGCCAAGCGGTTGTAGAAGCCTGTCGCTCGGCGCATTGGGGCATGTCCAGCGAGTTGGGATAGGTCGAGAGAGCGCGCACCAAGGTCCCTGTGGGTTTCTCCGGCGGGGGGGCTGCCGTCACTTCAACTTCTTGCACGACGGTCTTTTCAACTTCAACCGTCTCGACGACGGTCTTTTCTACCTCCACAGTCTCGACCACCTTTTTCTCGACTTCGACCGTCTGGACAATGGTTTGCGGTTCCGGGGTAGGACCACAACTGACCAGGAGGCTGAACACAATCAACAGGGCCAAAGCACCGAACAATCTCGTTCTCATTTTTTTGTTCCTCCTTCTTGCATTCTTCGGGGATTCGACTTGCCTACGCGCGAAATCAAAATGTTTGGCGATCTATCACCTCCTTTCAGTCACAACAACCACCGACGAGAATCCGGAAGGGCTTTATCGGTCGGGGCGGTATCTCAAACTCATTGGTGTATACCATTATACCATACAGGGATCGGATTGTCAAAGTTCTGACTCCCACCCAGGGGCAAGAGCCGGCATCCACGGCGCGCCTCCCTCCGGACCGCGCGAAAAGTAGTTGACAAAGCCGACATTCTGTGGTACGGTAAAGCGGCGCAGCAGTGTACAAAAGGTGAGGTGAGAGCGCATGGGCAGCGAGTATCCCGATGTCTTGGGCGACCTGGTGGACGCCCGCCGGCGGTACGAGGTCAACGGCGTACACTACCTGTTGGAGCTGATCCCCCCGACCGTCGCACCCGGTGGGGTGACCCGGTTGCGGACCTGGCTGCAAAGCTGCTGGGATGTGCCGGTTGAGGTGTCCATCACCGTGCGGCCGGAAAGCACCGCTGCCGAGCACCTATCCCTCATCCAAGAGCGCACCGACGTACCTCTGGCGGCGGCGGAGGTCGGCCAGGTGGACATCCCCATCGCGTGCTCGGCCCAAGCCGAACCGGGCGATTACCCACTGACGGTGACAATCGGGGTGCACTATGAGGTCCGGGGCCTGTACATCCGCGGCCAAAAGAGCGAAGGGCAGATGGGCCAAAGCCTGCTCAACTTTACAACCGGCATGTCTTTGGCTTCGGTGTTGGGCCTCGGCTTTGTGGCCCATACCAGGCCGGAACAAGACCTGCTCCTGAAGGTAGAAGGGGAACCGGAGACCGGCCCTGTTCCCGATCTGACCCCCACCTTTGTCTCCCATTGGACGGTGGATGAACTCCCCTTGTGCGGCAAGGCCCTCCAGTACGTCAACGACCAGAAGCTGTATCTGCTGCCGCAGCTGACGCGCAAAGACCTGTACCTGGCCTTTTTGGAGGAAAGCCGGGAACGCTTCAAAGATGCCCAAGTGCCCCTGGAGATCGGCGAAGCGATCTTTTTGGCCAAAATCCTCACCTTTGCCGTTGAGTACCTGCTCGGAAAACCGGAATGGCAAGATGCGATCTTGGTTCCCGCCTACCGCTTGGCCTACCGCTTCAACCTGCCGATGGGCGATCCGGTGTTCCTCGTCGCCCGCGCCGACTATGCCCGGATCACCCGGTTGGCCTGTTCCCTGAGCTTCGGGATGCTGCGTCGGCGCCTTGGGCGCGATCCGTGGACGATGGAGGAGCAGCTGGCGGTGACGGACCTGATCGCGGATCGGGTTGAGCGGGGCGGCCCTTTGCCCGTGGAATTCCTGTACCTGCCCCTTATCCTCGGCGGGCTGGAAGTCGCGCACAAGGTTCAGATGCCGGGAGAAGACCCTGCCCAAAGCATCGCCTTGCTGGCGCGGGCGCGGCAAAAACGCCGGGCAGTCCTGGCCGAAATCCCCGAATTAGATGACCTCCTGGACCGCCTGTTGCGCCCCGGCCCCCGCAGGCCCGAAGGCTGACGGGGAACCTTCCCCAGGGGAGAAGCCGGACATGAAATTCGACCGTTCGCTGTTCATCGGCAAATTCAGCGCAGAGGCCCAAGAACACCTACAGAAACTGAACGAAGGCGTCCTGCGCTTGGAACGGGGCGAGGCCGACGCCGACCTGATGGCCGAACTCCTGCGGGCGGCCCACACCCTCAAGGGTTCGGCGCGGATGATGGGCTTCAAGGACATCAACCGGGTGGCCCACAAATTGGAAGACCTGCTCCTGGAGGTCAAAGAGGGCCGCCTGCAAGCCGGTCCGGCCCTCTGCGACCTGATCTTCCGCGCCCTGGACACCATGGATGCCTGCCGTCAGGCCATCGTCGAAGGGCGCGAGGGCGAGGTCCCCGTGGCGGAGGTGGTAGACCTGTTGGAACGGGCCGCCCAGGGCGAACCCCTGCCCGAAACGGCTCCCCGTCCCGCCGCCCCGGAGCCGGAACCCGCGCCTGCACCGCCGCCCGCCGCTCCCCCGACGGAGCCTGCACCGCCCGCCTCACCGCTTCCCCCCAAAAAGGCCGCCGCCCCACCGGAGGAGCGCATCCGCGTCAGCGCGGCCAAGCTGGACAAAACGATCCGCCTGACCGGTGAGGTGATCGCCGCCCAAAAGCGGGCCGAGATGCGCCACGACAGCCTGCGCCGCGCCTGGCAAATGGCCCGGCAACATTGGCGGGACCTGCGCAACCGCCTGGATGAGGAGGACCCGGAGGACGCCCCGCTCCTGGCCTCGGCCCAGGCGTTGCGCGACCACCTGGACCGATTGGTGCGCCAGAACCGGGAGGATGTGGCCGACCTGGCCCGCGTGGTGCTGGAACTGCAACAGGATACGTTGGGCCTGCGGATGTTGCCCGTCGCCACCGTATTCGACACCTTCCCCCGCGCCGTGCGCGACCTGGCCCGCGAACGGGGCAAAGAAGTGGACCTGATCATTGAGGGCGGCGAGACCGAACTGGACCGCCAGATGCTGGAACGGATCAGCGACCCTCTGATGCACATGCTGCGCAACGCCGTGGACCACGGCATTGAGCCGCCCGACGTGCGCCAGGCCCAGGGCAAAACGCGGCGGGGCAAAATCTGGCTGCGGGCCTACCCCCTGGGCGGCAGCATCATCATTGAGGTCCAGGATGACGGACGGGGCCTTTCCCTGGACGCCATCCGCAAACGGGCAGTGCGCGAAGGACTGGCCACCGAGGAATCGGTCCAGGCCATGTCCGACCGGGAATTGCAAAACCTGATCTTTCTTTCCGGCTTTAGCACCAGCCAGACGGTCAGCGACATTTCGGGCCGGGGGGTGGGCCTAGACGTGGTGCGCCGCAACATCATCGAAGAACTCAAGGGCGACATCACCGTAGAGACCGAACCGGGCCGGGGGACCCGCTTCATCTTGACCCTGCCCCTGACCCTGACCACCTTGCGCGTCCTGTTCATCCGCGCCGCCGGGCAGACCTTTGGTCTGCCCATCACCTACGTCGCCGAAACGACCCGCATCCGCCCCGATGAGGTGATCCGGGTCGTGGACCGGGAGGCGGTCCGCCTGCGGGACCAGATCGTGCCCATCGCCTCCCTGGCCGAGGTGCTGCAACTGCCCGACGGCCCTTTCGCGTCGCCGAACGGTTGGCTCTACCTGACCGTCGTGGAGGTTGCCGGTGAGCGTACCGGCTTGATTGTGGACGAGGTAGCTTCGGAGGAGGAGGTTCTCATCAACCCCTTGCCCCGCCACCTGAAGCGCATCGGTTTGCTGGCCGGAGCGACCATCTCGCCCGACGGCAGCATCATCCTCATCCTCCACGTGCCGGGCCTGGTGCGGGCGGTGCGCGGCCTGACCGCCGCCCCCCGTGAGACGGCGCCGCCTGCGGAGGAGGAGGCTCCTCGCATCCTGGTCGTGGACGATTCCCTCAACACCCGCGAGATCGAAAAGAGCATCCTGCAGGCCTGCGGCTACCGGGTGGACCTGGCAAAGGACGGGCTGGACGCCCTGCGCATGATCGAGCGGGCAGGTGAGGAGACCTATGACCTGCTGATCGTGGATATTGAAATGCCCCGCCTGGATGGGCTATCGCTGACGGAGCAGCTCCGCCGGGACGAGCGGTACGCGCGGGTTCCCATCGTCATCGTCTCTTCACGGGACAAGCCGGAGGACCGCAAACGCGGCCTGGACGTGGGCGCCGATGCCTACATCGTCAAAGGAACCTTTGACCAGGAGAACCTAACGGATACCGTTGCCAGCTTGCTGGGCCGAGCCGCACCATGAGTTGAACCGCAAAGGCGCAAAGGGCGCGAAGGAAGAGTAAAAAAAGGCTTTGCGCCCTCGGTGTCTTGGCGGTTCCAAAGACCAGAACCGCGAAGGCGCAAAGGGCGTGAAGGAAAAGGAAAAAGGGCTTTGTGCCCTCGGTGTCTTGGCGGTTCCAAAGACCAGAACCGCGAAGGCGCAAAGAACGCGAAGGAAAAGGAAAAAGGGCTTTGCGCCCTTGGCGTCTTGACGGTTCCAAAGACCAGAACCGCAAAGGCGCAAAGGGCGTGAAGGAATTTGTGCCCTCGGCGCCTTGGCGGTTCCAAAGATCCGAACCGCGAAGGCGAAGGGCGCAAAAAGTTTTTGAGGAAAACCGAGCATGACCGAACCCAAAACGATTTTGGTCGCCGATGACAGCCCGTTGATCGTGGAGATTATGAAATACTCCCTGGGAGAGATGGGGTACCGCGTCGAGGTCGCCACCGACGGCATCGAAGCCATTGAAAAGACCTACGCCGTACACCCCGACCTGATCCTCTTGGATATTGAAATGCCCAAGATGAACGGCTACCAGGTGTGTCGGCTCCTCAAAGCCGACCGGACGACCAGCCATATCCCGGTCCTCATCCTGACCTCGCGGGACCTGGCCTCCGACCGCTTCTGGGGGATGGCGACGGGGGCCGACGAGTATGTCGTCAAAGACCTGGAGGACGAAACCATCTTTACCCGCATTGAAGAGTTGCTGGCCGCCGCCGAAGAACGCCGCCGTCCTGCCGAACTCCCCACCCGCCAGATCAGCGAGATCGGCGTCCTGGAGCAGGTCAACGCCTTGCTGGACCGTAAGCTATTTCAGTCCACCATCGTCAACGAGTTGGGATCGTTGGCGGTCAAGATGTATGACTTTGAGGAGACGGTCACGGCGGTGCTTGACCTCCTGGCCAAGGTGGTGGATTTCTCGGTGGCGGTGCTCGTGCTCCGCGATCCCCCCCGCAGCTACGTCCGGGTGCAGCTCCACAGTCCCCTCACGCCGGAGGCACAAGAGGAGGCCCGGCGGCGGCTGGAGGCGGAGTTGGATGCCCACGGCCTGACCGTGGACCTGGATCGCCTGCGGGCGGACCTGGCCCAAAACGTTGAGGGCCGCCCGGCCCGGCTGCGCACCTTTGTCGCCTTGCCCTTGAAAAGCCGTGACCGCACCTCCGGCTTGCTGGCCCTGGGCAGTCCCCGCGAGAACGCCATCGGCGATGAACTGATGGAAACGTTGCGCATCTTTGCCCACGAAGCGGCCATCGTCCTGGACAACTCGCTGCTCTATCGCCAGTTGGGACGGGCCAACCGCAAGTTGCAGCAGACCATTGACGAACTCACCGCCTCGCGGGCGCGGGAGCAAGCCCTGCGCCAGGAGGTCCAGGCCCTCAAAATAGAGATTGACGAAGCCAAGCGGGAGCGGCAGGTGGCCGAGATCACCGAAACCGACTATTTCCAGCACCTGCGCGAGCAAGCCCGCCGCTTGCGGAATCGGAACCGCCGGTGAAGCGGCATACTCTGCAGTTCCCCATTGCGGCGGGGGATCACCGGGAACGGCGTGTCGGCGTCTCGGCAGCGGAGCCGACACCGGGAACGATCCGTGTGATGGTCCGGCGCACGCCGCCGGTTCGCCGTTGGAGAGGCCATGGATGACCGAACGTCCGCCGAACGGATGACCATCAGGCAAGCAGGCCCCACGCTTCCGCCCCGCCTAGAACGCTATGTGCCGCCCGACTTGTGGCGCAAGCTCAACACCGAAACGCCCCGTCGGGGCGTCCTGCTCCACACCCTGGAGCGGCTGCGCTCCCTCCTCTATTTGCTCTCCACCCACCTACCGCGCCACCTGGTCCAAGAGACCATGCGCCGCCCGGTGGCCGGTCGGGTGCGGGGGCGATGGGTGGAGGGCAGCCTGCTCTTCGCCGATGTGAGCGGCTTTACGGCCCTCTCGGAGCGGTTGGCCGCTTTGGGGCAGGAGGGGGCCGAACGCCTGACCGACCTGATCAACGCTTACTTTGCCCGGATGATCCAGATTTTGGATTGGTCCGGCGGAATCCTCCTCAAATTCGCCGGGGATGCGCTGCTGGCCTACTTTGCCGGGCAGGAGGACGGCGAACACGCCCGCTGGGCCGTCCGCTGCGCTCTGCGGATGATGCGGGCCATGTCCGAATTCGCCGAGGTGGACACCTTGGACGGGTCGGCCGGCCTGCGGATGAAGATCGGCATCGGCAGCGGTTCTTTTCTGGCCGCCAGCGTGGGGACCGCCGAACGGATGGAGTATGTGGTCCTGGGTGAAACGGTGGCCCGCACGATGGCTGCCGAAGGGGCTGCCCAAGCCGGGCTGGTGGTCGTGGACGGGATGACGGTGGGGCGACTGGGGGCGGAATACCGCCGCCGGGAAGTTGCCGACGGCTTCTGGGCCGTCTCACCGGGGCCGGACCTGATCCTGGATGAGTTTGAGATCAAGGTGGAGCGGCGGCGGGCACGGGGTGTCATCCCCTGGAATGCCAAACCCCACGCCATCGTCGCCCGGATAGAGATCGTCCTGCGTCAGATCGAAGCCCTGCTCCCCTACCTGCCCCCCGGCCTGGCGGAGCAGGTTATCGCGCAGAGCAAACGCCGCCGTGTGGAAAGCGAATTCCGGCCTACCGCCGTGATCTTTGTCAACCTGTTGGGTCTGGAACCCCTCTTGGCCGCATGGGGACCGTCCGGTGTGCGCCGGGTAACGGACCTGCTCAACGGCTACTTTTGTGCCCTGCAGCGCATCGTCGGCCGCCATGGGGGCAGCATCAACCACGTTGATCCCTATGACCGGGGGTCAAAGATCCTGATCCTGTTCGGGACACCGACGGCCCATGAGGACGATCCACTGCGGGCGGTGGAGGCCGCCCTGGCCATGCACAAGGAGGTGGCCCGTCTCAACGACCGCTGGCACAGGAAGTTGGCCCGGTATCTGCCGCCGGGCACGGAAGCGATCCTGGAACAACGCAGCGGCATCACCCACGGCCTTGTCTTCGTAGGGCAGGTCGGCGCGGCTACGCGTCGCGAATACACCGTCATGGGCGACGACGTGAACCTGGCAGCGCGCCTCATGTCCGCCGCTGCGCCGGGCCAGATCCTCATCAACCGACGGGTTTACGACGCCGTAGCGGAACAGATCGCCACCGTTGCCCTGCCGCCCATCCGGGTCAAGGGCAAGAGTCGGCCCATTGCCGTCTACCGGCCCCTGGCCCCCCGCGACGATCCTCTGGGGTTTCGGCTCCGGCGGCGCGGCCCCCTGATAGACCGCAGAACGGAGATGAAACAGGTCCGGGCCGTTCTGGATCGGTTGCCGGCCGGACGGGGAGGCATCCTGACCGTTGCCGGGCCGCCCGGCGTGGGCAAGAGCCACCTGGCCGATCACCTGATCGCCCTGGCCCTGGCGCAGGGTTGTCGTGTCTTGTTTGCCCATTGTACCCAAGCCCCCTACGTGCCCTGGGCAGACCTGTTGCGGAGTTGGACCGGCATCGGTCCGGCGGACGACGGAATCGCCCGCTACGAGAAGCTGCGCTCCGCGTTGGCGGACCTGGGCTTGGATCAAACGGAGATCGCCGAGCCGCTGGGCGATCTGTTGGCCGTGGAACGTCCCCGCCCGCCCCAGACGGAGCGGGCAGCAGCCACACCCCCTCCCTCCTCGGACCTATTTGAGCGGTTGGCACAAGCCGTCACCGGGGAAGAGGGCCAAGAGCCGGAGATCAACATCTGGCAGTTGCTCCGGCGGCGGGGGCAGGGAGCGGCGGGCCAGATGTGGCGGACGCTGCAGGAGCGGACCGATGCCCGGCAGCAGGCCCGCCTGGTCGGGGCACTGGTCGCCTGGTTGATGGAGCTGGCTGCCCAACAACCGCTTCTCCTCTTTTTAGAAGATGCCGATCGGTTGGATTCCTCCTCGTGGGAAGTGATCCGTGCCCTAGAACCCTACCTTGCGCAGGGGCCGGTCCTGCTGCTCCTGGCGGAGCGTTGTCTGGAAGGAGAAAGCCCTGTGGAAGTGGGGCAAACGCTGACCTTGGGGCCGTTGGATCGGGAGGCAACGGCTCACCTGGTTGAGCATTTGTGGGGAGGGCCGCCGGATGCGGAAGTGGTGGCGACCGTCTACGCCCGGAGCGGCGGCAACCCCCTGTTCATCACCGAGCTGATAAATTGGATGCGCCACCACGACCGGGAAACGAAAGACCGGCCCATCCCTCTCAGCCTCCAAGAACTGGCCCTGGGCCGGATAGATGTCCTTCCCCCCGCGCAACGCGACATCATCCGGCGGGCGGCAGTGGTGGGCAGTGAATTCACCGTTGACGACCTGCGCGCTCTGCTCCCCCCGGAGGAGCAAGGAGAGACGCTGCAAAAAGCGTTGGCGGAGCTGGAAAAGGCGCGGCTGATCGCACAGGCGGACGGCGCGGGCCGTTACACTTTCCGGCAGACGCTGATCCGCGAGGTGGTGTACCGCAGCCAGCCCCCGGCCCGCCGCCGGGAATTGCACGCCCGTCTGGCCGCCTATTTGGAGAAGCGATATGCCGCCGACCCGCTCGCCAATGCGGAACTACTGGCCTATCACTACGAGCAGGGCGACCGTCCCCTCCCTGCTGCCCGCTACCTGATCCTTTCCGGGGCCAAAGCACGGGCGCGCGGTGCCTATTCCCAGGCGGTAGATTGCTTTGAGCGGGCGATCCGGGCGTTGGACCGTCTGCCGGAAGGAGAAGAGGTGGCGTTGCTGCGGGCTATCGCCCTGGAGGGCCGGAGCCTGCAAGGCCGGCGGCACCCCGGGATTTGACGGAAACGCCATTTTGCGTTATAATTATCAGCGTAATGAAAAATATGAGACCGGCGAGTTTGACAAAATTCGGAGGAAATAGAAATGAAACTTAGCGAGAGAATGGAACAAGCATTGAACGCGCAGATCAACGAGGAACTGGCATCGGCTTACATCTATCTTGCCATGGCCGCCTACTGCGAATCGATCAACCTGAAGGGCTTTGCCCACTGGATGCAAGCCCAGGTCCAGGAGGAGCTGATCCACGCTGCCAAACTGTACGACTATGTCAACGACCGTGGAGGCCGAGTGGTGCTGCAGGCCATTGCCCGACCCCCTGCCGAGTTCAACGGCCCGGTAGATGTCTTTGAAAAGACGTTGGCCCATGAACAACACATCACCGGTTGCATCCACGACCTTTTTGCCCTGGCGATGGAGGAAAAGGACTTTGCCAGCTACAGCATCTTGCAATGGTTTGTGGACGAACAGGTGGAAGAAGAAAGCACGGCCGGGGAGATTTTGGAACGGCTCAAGATGATCGGCGACAACAAACAAGGTCTGGTCATGCTTGACCAGCAGCTGGGAGCGCGTCCGATGCCGGTCTCACTCCCCGCGGCGGAGGCGGACTAGTCTTTCCAACCCGCTTGACGTAGAGCAAAACCGTGATAGGCCGCCCTTGTAGGGGCGGCCTGTTTATCGTTTCCGGTGTCGGCTTCACCGCAAAGATGCCGGTGGCCGGGAGAGAAACCGTGCGGGCCAACCGACCCCCACACAACGCGGTGACATGCACCCGGCTACTTTGACCTCCACCATCACCTGGGGTATAATGCATCCATCCGATACAGCCGTCAGAAAGGAGTGTTGCTGAAATGGAGATCATCTTTTCCCTCATGGGGCTGTTGGTCCTTTTGGCCGTGGCCTTTATCATCGCCCGCTTCATCCTGCGCCTGACCGCCAAAGCCATCGGCTGTCTCCTGACCGTCATTATCGCCGTGGGGATCGTAGCCTTTTTGCTGATCTTTGTCTTCTAACCCCCGTTCCTGCCCCCATATGACAAATCCCCAGATCAATGGTATAATGGCCTTTACCTTGAAAAGGAGTCTGCCTTCGGCATGGACTTTGAAAGCATCCTGCGCACCATTCAGCCGTTTGTCATCATGTTTGCCGCCCTAACGGCGGCTTTTATGACCGCCGTGTGGATCAGCACGGTCATCTGGACCTTCCGCGACATCCGTGCCCGTTCCCGCGACGTATTCGCCCAGATTCTGGCCGTTCTCCTCGTTCTGCTGTTCTTCCCCTTCTTCCCCTTCCCCGGCTTGATCCTCTATGCCATCCTCCGGCCCCGCGAGACCCTGGCCGAGGTATACGAACGTTCGCTGGAAGAGGAAGCATTGTTGCAGGGCATTGAGGAACGGCTGGCCTGCCCCGGCTGTAATCGGCGCATTGAAGAAGATTTTATGATCTGTCCCACCTGCCATACCCGCCTGAAAAAAGCCTGCCCTGCCTGTGGGCGGCTCCTCCACCTGCGTTGGAACATCTGCCCGTACTGCGGGGCGGTCCAGACGGCAGCCAAAGCCGCTCCGCCGCCCCAGGCGGTGACACTGCAGGCGGAAACGCGCCCCGTTTCCCGGTTGCCCACCGCGCCCCCTGCGACCTTGCCGGAACAGGCCGGCAGCTCCGCCGCAGAGGGGACTCCGAACGGCAGCCGGGAGACCCCACCGCAGATAGATGCATCCGAGCCGGTGCCCTCTGAGCTGGATTGATCGGCCATGAAGCGAGGATATGCATACCCGGTCGGATTGACGATCTTTTTGCTGCTGGTGGCCTGTGGCCCGTTGGCCCTCGTCCCTTCCCCTCTTCCCCCTACGCCGACCGCTCCCCCACTGGCTGCTACGACCCTGCCCCCCACTTCCACACCGCTCCCCCCTACGCCGACCGCCACCCCAACCCTGGTCCCCACCCTACCTCCTGCACCCACCAAGACCCCGGCCGCTCCGGCCTCGCTCCCGGCCGACGTTGTGGCCCTGATGGACCGCATTGAGGACGAAGTAGAGGAACTGCGTGGCCTGGATGAGATTAAGCCGATCACCCGGACGCTGATGACCCAGGATCAGCTGGCCGACTATTTGGAAGAAGAATTCCACCGAGAGTACACCCCGGACGAGATCCAAGCCGATACCCTTACCCTGGCCGCCTTTGATTTCGTGCCGGAGGATTTTGACCTGCTGGACCTCCTCCTTGACCTCTATTCCACCCAGGTTTTGGGGCTGTATGACGATGAGAAGGATACCTTCTACGTCCTTTCCGAAGAGGAATTTGACATTCTAGACCAGGTCACCTTCGCCCACGAATACACCCACGGCCTGCAAGATGAACATTTCAACCTGGAGACCTTTGTAGACGGGGATACCCAACCAGACGATGTATTGCTGGCCCACATGGCCCTGGTAGAGGGGGACGCTACCCTTTCCATGAGCGAATGGCTCCAATCCCAGGTGGCACGCCTCACCCCCCAGGACCTGGAATTGCTGCTCAACCCCGAACAGGACCCGGCAGGTCAAGCGGCCCTGGATGCCGCCCCGCCTATCATTCGCGAGACATTTGAGTTCCCCTACACCTACGGCCTGGAGTTCGTCCGGCGGTTGCACGAACAAGGGGGGTGGGACGCCGTGAACGCCGCCTTTGCCGATCCTCCCCAATCCACAGAACAGATCCTACACCCGGAAAAATACTTTGACCGCGACCCGCCGACCGTCGTGGCCCTCCCACCCCTGACCGACACCCTGGGCAGCGGCTGGTATCTGGTCGAGACCGACAACCTGGGTGAATTCCAAACCGCCATCTACCTGGAAAACTTTGTAGATGAAACCACGGCAGAGGAGGCCGCGGCCGGTTGGGATGGCGACCGATATGCCCTGTATGCCAACGGGAGCAACCGCGTTCTGGTCTTTGCCACCGTTTGGGATACCCCTGCCGACCGGCAGGAATTTGTCGCCGCTTACGGCCTCTATGCCGAGAAAAAGTATGGGCAACCGCCCACCGGCAGCAGCGAGACCGAACGCCGCTGGCAAACGGCGGAGCAAACCACGGTCATCACCTGGGACGATACGCACGTGTGGATCGTCATCGGGCCGGATGGGGAGACCGTGGACAAAGTTTTGGGAACACTCGGCGGAGAGGCTCAATGGGAACTCTGAACCCGGACATCCCCTCCGAGGAATTGACCCGCGCCCTCAACGCAGCCGCAGTCATCATGCGCGGCCTGCGACAGCGGGTGATGATGCCCGAACACCTGCTGTTGGCTTTCCTAGATGACGAGAGCTACACCGCCCACAAACTGCTGGCCCGCTTTGCCCGCGAACGGGGCTTTCGCCTGGACAAACTCACCCGCGCCGTGGAGGACCAGGTGCGCGGCCGCCATGCCGCCGACCAGGATTTTGACTTTGTCGCCGACGATGGCCGCCGCGTGCCCCTGGGTGCGGAAATGCTGG
The DNA here is from genome assembly GCA_964593865.1 of uncultured Anaerolineaceae bacterium. Taxonomy (GTDB): domain Bacteria; phylum Chloroflexota; class Anaerolineae; order JAAYZQ01; family JAAYZQ01; genus CAZQKE01. The sequence continues at coordinate 27,571 of CAZQKE010000027.1, forward strand.
AAGTGCTGGATGAAGGCCTGAGCATCGCCCGCGCCCGCGACGAGGTCTGGGTGGGCACAGAGGACGCCCTGGCCGCCATGAGTCAACCGGGAGTCTCGACGGCAGGGCTGCTCCAAAAGCGGGGCATCACCCCCCGCGCCCTGAGCGCGCTCCTGGCCGATTCGGCCCTGAGCCGTCGGGCAACCACCCGCGACCTGGTCGCCCTGGCCCGTGACGGCCAGATGCAACCGGTCTACTACCGACAGGACCTGTTGCGCGATCTGTTCAACCTGTTGAGCCTTTCCCGGAACCGCCACGTCATCCTGGTCGGGCCGGTGGGGGTGGGCAAACGCTCCCTGGTCCACAGCCTGGCCCTCCTCATCGCCGAGGGGCAAGGACCGGCGGGCCTGCGCTCGGTAGTCCAGATCGCCGAGGAAGCCTTGCTGGCCGACCCGGTGCGGGCGGTCAAGGCCGGGCGGCGCAAGGCAGCGGGCGGCATCCTCTTTGTGCCCAACATCCACCGCTTTTTCGGGACGGTGCTTCAGGCCGAATTCCCCAAAGCCCAGGCCGATTTGCAGCGCGCCTTTCTTGATGACAAGGCGGTGGTCATCGGCACGACCACCGAGGCCGATTACCAGAGCCGCATGGCCTCCAACTCAACGGTGCGCGAGCACAGCCACACCCTGCCGGTTCCGCCGCCGGACCGGGAGACGACGGTGGAGATTTTGCGCATCCACAAACCCCACCTGGAGGCCGATTACGGGATCGCCATTGCCGATGAGGCGTTGAGCGCGGCGGCAACGCTCGCCGAACGCTACCTGACCGAAGTGGCCTTGCCGGCCGGCGCGCTACAACTCCTCCACCGGGCCGGTGCTCTGCTCAAAATGGGAGCGCAGCCCCAGCTGGCCTTCCGCCCCCAGACCGCCGCCGACGCCCGTCTGGACGCCGAGGACGTGACCCTGGCCGCCAGCCTGATGACCGGCCTGCCCGTCGCCAAACTGGGGGCCGAGGAGCGCAGCCGCTACGCCCACATGGTTGAGCACCTGCACAAACGCATCATCGGCCAGGAGGAAGCGGTGCTGGCCGTCAGTCGGGCCGTCAAGACGGCCCGCGTGGGCCTGAAGGACCCCCGACGGCCCATCGGCTCCTTCCTCTTCTTGGGGCCGACGGGCGTGGGCAAGACGGAGCTGGCCAAAGCATTGGCCGAGTTCCTCTTTGGCGACGAAAACGCCCTCATCGCCCTGGACATGAGCGAATACCAGCAGGAACACACCGTCAACCGCCTCATCGGCGCGCCGCCGGGCTATGTGGGCTATGAGAGCGGCGGCCAGTTGACCGACGCCGTGCGCCGCCAGCCCTACAGCGTCGTCCTCTTTGACGAAGTGGAAAAGGCCCACCCCCGCATCCTGGACATCCTGTTGCAGGTGATGGAAGAGGGCCGCCTGACCGACGGCCAGGGGCGCACCGCCCGCTTTGGCGAGACGGTGATCATCATGACCAGCAACCTGGGATCGGAATACCTTACCGAGCCGGTGCTGAGCGACGAGGTGCGGGCACAGGTCATGCGCCTGCTCAAGATGAAGCTCCGCCCCGAATTCCTCAACCGCCTGGACGAGATCATCATCTTCCACCCCCTCACCCAGGAGCAACTGCGCCAGATCCTGGGGCTGATGCTCCGCAAAGAGGCCGACCTGCTGGCCGCCCAGGGCCTGACCCTGGA
>CAZQKE010000028.1:0-30059 GCA_964593865.1 uncultured Anaerolineaceae bacterium
CTACCCCGGCTGGGAGGCGACGGTGGACGGCAAGCCGGTCCCCATCTACCGGGCCGACGGCTGCATCCGGGCCGTGCCCCTGACGGCAGGGACGCACCGCGTTGAGTTCCGCTTTGCTCCCAAGCCGTTGCGCTACGGGGCTTTGCTCGGCGGCCTAAGCCTACTGCTGGGGGTAGTCGCCTGGCGGTACGGTTCAGACTCCTGAACCGCCAAGACAAGGGCGCAAAGGTCCTTTCCTTTTCCTCTGCGCTCCCGACGGTTCGGAGTAACGGCACAACGAGACTGCAGGGGCCGAGCGACGCACCGGCAATCCGGCGGAAGCCGGAGGCCCCCTTGAACTTGCGGTAGGTGGGGAGGTGCAGTTTGTCCGGCCGAAAAGTGAGGGACGACGATGGGACGGTGCCAAGTCTGTGGGCGTTCTTCCCCTTTGATCGCGGAGGTACTATCCCTCTGCGTCAACTGCATTCGCTCGCGTCCCGCCGAAACACGGCCTTTGATCATGCAAGCCCACGCCCGCATCCGCCGTGAGTTCGGCCTGCCGCCCCAAGCCCCGGAAACGCCACAGGGCATCGCCTGTTCACTATGCATCAATGCTTGCCGCATGGGGGAAGGGGAGATCGGACTCTGCGGCCTGCGCTCCGGGCAGGGGGGCCGTTTGCGTCACCTGGCCGGGACTCCCCAAAGAGCGATGGTCAGCTGGTACGATGATCCGTTGCCTACCAACTGCGTGGCCGATTGGGTTTGCGCAGGCCACAGACAACGGGGCAAGGTCAATCTGGCCGTCTTTTACGAAGCGTGCACCTTCAACTGCTTTTCCTGCCAAAACTGGCATTTTCGGTTGAAACGGCCAGAAACGGCTGTTCTCCATAGTGCGGAGGAGTTGGCAGCCCAGGCCCACCGGCGCACCTTTTGCGTCTGCTACTTTGGCGGGGACCCGGCCTCGCAGATGCCCCATGCCTTGGCGACCTCGCGCCTTCTGGCAGAGCGGGGGGTTGTCATCTGCTGGGAGACCAATGGCTCGCTGCACCCTCGTTTTCTCGACCGGGCGGTGGAGCTGTCACTGCGGAGCGGCGGCTGCCTGAAATTTGACATAAAAGCACTGGATGACAACCTGCACCTGGCACTAACCGGTGCATCCAACCGACAAACCCTGGAGAATTTCCAACGCGCCGCCCGCCACATCTCCAAGCGACCGGAGCCACCGCTCCTGGTCGCCAGCACCTTGCTGGTTCCCGGCTATGTGGATGCAGAGGAGGTGGGGCGCATTGCCGAGTTTATCGCCGCCGTTGACCCGACCATCCCGTATGCGCTGTTGGGATTTTACCCCCAATTCTTTGCTCCCGACCTGCCGCGAACCTCGGTGCGCCATGCCCAGGAAGCCGTCCGGGCCGCCCGTGCAGCAGGATTGAAGCGGGTGCGGATCGGCAACCGGCACCTGCTGGGCCGCGATTATTGACGGGGAAGCGAAAGCGTGGTAAAATTACTTCGTCTAAGGTAGATTATGCGAAGTAAAATGGGGCGGATCAAATCGGGCGAGGGAACGAACCCCTGCCCCACCATCGGTAAGCCGGAATCGGCAGCAGGAAAGAACCGATGACAATACTAATCACCGATCTGCCGACGTGCCGATTATGACCGTTGACCAAGCGATTACTCAGTATCTGGATTATGTCAAAGCATCCCAATCGCCGGGAACCGCCCGCTCTTACGCCACCGGATTGCGCCATTTCAAGCGGTATCTGGCTACTTTATCGCTTCCGGCGGAGACGACCGACCTGGAAGCCTTGACCTTGCCGGTGGCCAGCGGGTTCATCCCCTGGCTTTATGACTACTTGTTGGAAAACGTGGCCGGGGGTCGGCCGGAAAAGATCTCAGAAGCAACCAAGGCCAACTATTTCGCCGCCGTCTCCCGTTTTTTTGAGTACCTGATCATCGAAGCCCAGCTGCTGCCCATGCCCACCGCCGAGTATGACACGCTGCGCAAGGCCCTGGCCCGCGCGGCCAAGCCCCGCCGCCGCAACGAACTTTCCCCCGACAAACTCCCCTCTCCCGAAATCGTTGAAATGCTCCGTGCCCAGGCACGCGCCCCGCTAAATCTGCCCGCCGGGACGCCTCCCGGCGAGGTACGGCGCAAGGAGCTGGCCCGGCTGCGCAACATTGCCATTGTGGAAGCCCTGGTCAGCTCCGGGATGCGGGTCGGCGAGTTGGTGCGCTTGGAACGGGGTCACCTGCTATATGAAATTCGGGGGGCAGTGGTCAAATATGCCAAGGGGAAAAAGGAACGAGAGGTTTTGTTTTCCGACCGGGCCTGGCAGGCCATCCAGACCTATTTGCAAGCGCGCCGGGATAGCGCACGGGTGCGCCGCTTGGCCGACTTGCCGGTTTTCGCCCGCCATGACCGACGGGCCGGGAACCGCGTGCTTCCCCTCTCCACCCGCAGCGTGCAGAACATCCTCTACGACCTGGCCGCCCAGGCGGGCATTCTGGAGCGTTTCCACCTGACGCCCCATACGCTGCGCCACTTTTTCGCCACCGAGTTCCTCAGCGAGACGGGCGATCTGGCCCTGACCCAATACGCTCTGGGCCATGCCTCCCCCACCACAACGCGCATCTACGCCCAGACCAAGCGGGAGGACTACCGCCGGGCACACCGCCGGGTCTTTGGGGCAGAGCGTCCGGTGCAGGACGAGGAGGCCGACACGGCCCCGGTCCGCCGCCAGGATCGTCAAGAGTGAGCTTGCGGCGCGGCGCAGGCCGGGCTTGGCCTGCTTTCGGCCAACGATTTCGCATAGTCTAACTTAGCCACCCCGTTCACACACAGTCCAACCCCCTCGCACCCAATTCATCCAGTAGACCGTCGGTCTACCTCCCCACCATCGGCACGGGCCGGCCGGGATTTTCACCTCCAGCACTCCACCGCCGAAAGTTCGGTCCGTTCCCCGGAGGCTTGCAACCCGGTCGGTGCTATCGTGCTATGACTATGCGAAATAAGCGGGCAAACCGATGAGAAAACAATCGGGAATACAGAAAACCGGCCCCTTTTGGGACCGGTCTTCGGAACATCAGGTGCTCGGAATGCGTTTCCTACCGCTTTTTGACCGTGATCTGTTTCCGGGTTGCAGCCGCGGCCTTGGGCAAGGTCACGGTCAGCACGCCCTTGCGGAAGACCGCCTCTGCTTTGTCCACATCCACCTCACCGGGTAAGGGGACGGTCCGCCGGAAAGAACCGTAGGAACGTTCCATCCGCCAGTAGTTCTGTCCGCGCTCCTCCTGTTCCTGCCGCTTTTCCCCACTGATGGTCAGCATATCGCGGAAGACCTGGACATCTATGTCTTTTTCATCCATACCCGGCAGTTCAACGGAAACCTTGATCTCTTTATCCGTCTCGACCACATCCAGGCTAGGGCTAAAGAGCTCTTCCGCGCGGGTCAAACCAAAGGGTTCCAGCCCCCATCCCCGGAAAAAGTCGTCAAATAGCTGATTGATCTGCTGCTGAAATGCCAGGAACGGATCTTGCTGTCGCACTTGGATCGCCCGTTCCTCTTCCGCTTCGCGGTCGGCATCCTTTTTCTTCCACGGAATCAGATCGGTGATCGCCATCGCTCCTCACCTCCTTCCGCCGAAATGTCTCTACGCCCTACCGCAGAGACGCCGAGGACGTCCGGCCCGCAATCGCGCCTCACGCCCTCCGCGCCCCTGCGGCATGAATGCTCCAGAATGAGAACTAGCCGGTTTTGACGGTGATCTTGCGCGTCTTGGCCTCGGCCACTTTGGGCAGATACAGCCGCAACACTCCGTCCTTGACCGTAGCCTCAATCCCATCCCGATCAATCTGGTCCGAAAGGCGGAACGCCCGCAGATAATCGCCCACCCGGTACTCGGCATAGACCAGGTTATAACCTTCGGGCGGCTCCGGTTCCACGTAACCGTTGATGGTCAACACGTTATCTTCCAGGGTAATATCCACCGACTCGGCATCCACACCGGGCATATCGGCTACGACGACGATGGCTTCTTCCGTTTCGTACACATCGGCCCGAGGCACAAAGGCCAATCGGTCACGGGTGCGCTCGGCTCCGGCCTCGGCCACTTCGCGCTTCTCCGCATCCTGTACCTGAAGGGCAGTATCTTCAGCCATGAGTCTCGCCTCCTTTCCTCAGTCTCCTACCCCGCTTTGACGGTGATCTTTTTCGGCTTGTCTTCCTCGGCACGGGGCAGAACGATGTTCAGCACGCCGTTCTTGAAGGTTGCCTCAACCTGCTCCGCATCCACCCGGAAGGGCAAGCGGAAAGTCCGCAAGAAGCTCCCAAAGCGACGCTCCCGTCGGTGATAGGTGACGCCTTCCTGCTCATCAGGGCGGCGCTCACCCCGCAGAGTCAGGGTGTCCTCTTCAATGGAGATGTCAATGTCTTCCAGCTTGACCCCCGGCAGCTCGGCGGTGAGGATCACCCCATTTTCATCCATCCAGACGTTCATCGCAGGGTAGCTGGGTGCGGTCGCCCACCGTGTCGTCCGCCAGGGCCAATCGCTGAACAGACGGTTCATCTCGCGGCGCAAACGCTCCATCTCGCGCCAGGGAGACATCCAGTCCAGATACGGTCGCATCAACATAGCCATCCCTCCTTTTCCCTATGTTGAATTTTTTGTAACACCGACCCCCTCCCCTCGCAGAGAGGTGGAGGGTAGACGAAGGGGACACGACGATAAAAACCTACGACTTTTAGAACCGCCGCGTTTCTATCGGGCGTCCCCCTGAATGCGACCGTATCTTAGCCGATATATGTTAGAAGAACGTTGGAGGATCGTTAGAAGATCGTTAGACTTTGAAATGCAAGACCAGGACCAAATCACCTTGCGGGAGGGCAAGACGGCCCACATCACCGTCCCTCAGTCCGGCGGGGATTGTTATGTCAAATGGAATCTCCTCGCGCACTACGCCTTGCCCCCGGCAATAGGCACATTCCCAAAAACCCAAGCTCCCCCACCCCCGGCAAGCGGGACACCTGACCAACGCCGGGAGCCAAAGGCGCAAGTCGCCACCGTAAAGGACCTGCTCCCAGGTCAACCACACTTCCACATGCAATTCGTTGGGGGCCGGGCTGCGGCTCTGCGCCCGCAGCGGTTCCGGTTGCACCCGCCGGGGAGCACTCCGATGCCGACGCCGTGCCCGCGCCCGTTCGGCATCATACGCCCGTCGCCGCTGCGGGTCTCCCAACACTTCATAGGCTTCCCGAAGGGCCAAGAAAGGTTCACTCCCCTGCCCCGAACAGTCGGGATGGCATTTTTTGGCCTGACGACGGTAGGCCGATTTGATCTCCTCTTGGGTGGCGTTTACATCCACCCCCAAAGTTGCATAGTAGTCTTTCACCTTCACACCTATTCGGCCGGCGCTTCATAAGGCGTAGAGATATGCCCCAGTTGAATGTACTGACGGATTTCACTCACCCGCAAGCCTTTCAATCCCATATCCTCCACGGTACGCCCCCGCTCATAATAGTTGGTCCCGTGGGCGACGCAAGCAAGCCGGATCAAAGCATCGGTTGCCCAGGTATCCACCCCAAACTGAGCGCCCAGAGAAGCCAAAGGAACCAAGCTAAAAGGAACTTCTTCAAAGATGTAGCGGTGGCGCAGGTTCCGCGGAGCCTGAATGCCCCGATAGCCCGGATTGGCCTGGATAGCCTCATACAGCGTCTCCCCTTCCGCCGAATAAGCATCCCGCAACCACTCCAGGGCGGAGCGTGCCCGCACCCCCAAAGCGGAAGCAACCGTCACCCGTTCCCGGTCCAGCACCTCCAGGACATGGGCCACGGAGCGGGTCACACCGTCAATGTAAAACTGAAAGTCGCCTTTGGTACGCTCGATCCACCCGGCATTGAGCAAGGTCAGTGCCGGATGAAAAATGGCTCCCATATTGTCCAAGCTGGTATGTAACACGTCGGGCGCGGGAATGAACTGGGGATACGCCTCACAGACCGCCTCTAGGACATGACCGGTGCGCACGGCCGGCAAGGCGGCCAAGCGGACGGCATTCTTGCGGCGAAAGATGCGAGCCTGGGCCGGCCCGGTGCTGCGGCTGGCAAAGATAAAGGTCCCCGCCTCGGCGATGATAACATCGGAGGTGCACCCTTCCGTCTGCAAGATGCGGCGGAACTCCAGCGCGCCGCCGGTGCGCCCCGGATTGAGGATGACGATTTGGCCGTCGCGCAGGTAGGGAGCACACATCCGGGCAATGTCCCGATGCCCGGAAGCGGGCAAGACGACCATGATCACATCTACGTCGGCCAGTGCTTCCTCCATGTTTGATGTCACTACCGACAACCGGCAATGGCGGATCGAGCCGTCTTCGTTCTCCAGCTCAATCTCTTTGCGCAATTTGATCTCGGCGATGCGGGCAGGACTGCGGTTGAACAGGTTGACGGAAAAACCACGAGCGGCCAGGTCGGCGGCCATGGCCTTGCCGCCGTGACCGGCCCCCAGAACGGCAAAACGGGTCTCGCTCATTCCTCACCCCCTCTCACAGAATTCCCGGACGGTCGTATCAGCCCAAAGATGCAATCCGGTCTCGTTCCGACAACGGACGCCCGGTGATCGGATCCACGGCTACACAAGCCCCCCGCTCATCTATCCGACTGACGATCTGCCCACGGGCAAAGGGGTTGTTGCGCAGATGGGGAGCATCCAGAATGCCGCCGGTCACCGCCCGCGCCAGGGTGGCCGGATCGGTAAAGGGGTCCTCCACATCCGGCCCGGCCAGGGCGCGAATGGCATCCAACGTCACCCACGCTTCGGCGATCAATTCTTCCTTGCGCTGCTGCACGGAAGGTGCGGCGGTCATGTCCGGCTGGCCGCGCAGGGCATTCTCAATCGCCCGCCGGGCCAGTTTGCAAGCCTCAATCACATCATCGGCAGTAGCGGCATGATGGGCTTCGGTGTGCCCGACCACATGGACGATGTGCGGCTTGAGGGCCATCTGCAAATAGACGCTGGCAGACAGATGGGCACGGGCGGCGTCGGGGTCCAGGGGGTAGCTGAGCAGTCCGGTGCGTGTCTGCCGCCAGATGCGAAAGTCGGGACCGGCCAACGGTTCAACGATCTCCAAGCAGGCCAACATCTTGGCCAGGTCCATCGCATCCGATGTGCCCGGCGGACTGTTGAACATCATCTGCGCGATATAGTCGCCCACGCCAAAGGCTTTGGCATTGTAAGCCGAAAGATAAGCGGCAACCACGGTGATGACATCGGGCGCGTCGCGCAGACCCCAATGGTGGGGTTCGTTCAGTTCAACAGGAATGCCCCGTTCACCATACCAGGCCATCACTTTTTGGTGCTCCCGGATGGAACCTTCCAGGTCCCAGGGACCACGCCCGTCCATTTGGTTGAACCAAAAGATGGGAATAGCACACCAGGCAATGTTGATCGTCTCCACATACATTTCGGCCAGACGGAGAAAATCGTCGGTCCCCGAATAGGTACGCAGCAAAGGGAAATTCCCCCGGCGGCTGGCTTCGTATAGCGCACGATAGTCGTCCGCGCTGCGCACCGGGACGCCTCCCGCTCCGGTGCGGCGTGGGTCCTGTCGCTCCGGGTGGAAAAAGTTGGCCTGGGCGTCTTGGTCAATGCCCAGGGAGATGACGTCCAGCACCCGCGCTTCGGCGATACGGGCAATGCCCTCGCGGGTAGCCTCCACGGTGGGCAAGCCAAAGTGATGGCGGATGAGAGGAAAAGGCGACTTCCAGGCGATCCGTTCCACGGTAGATTGGGGAACATCGGCCTCGGTCAGGTCGGTGTAGGGCCGCCCTTTCAGATAGGCCAGCACCTCCTCCGCCGGTTCGCTCCCATCGAACACACGCTCAAAAAAGCCCAAAGCAGCGGCCCGCTCGGCCACAGGCGGCGTACCGCCAAAGAGGAAGCGAACACCGGCAGAGCGCAGCTCATCGGCCTCCTCGGCGAATTCACCCAACAAACGCTCCCCCGTCTCCGGCGTCAATCGGTACGAGACCCCAACCAGGTCGGCCCCCTCGCGGCGGGCGGCGGCCACCATCTCCTGGGGAGAAACGGCAGGGCCGAGAAAGACGGTGCGCCAACCGGCAGCCTCGGCCAGCCGCAGGAAGCTCATCACCCCCGCCACATGGACACATTCGCCCAACGCTCCGGCAACAACCGTTTTCGTCATCCTCGCACCTGCCTTCCGATGTGGCCCGCTTCAAGCGCGGAATGTGGATTTACCAGGACATTCAATTATACTCGGAGGAGACAAAACCGTCAAACGGACGCAACACCGACGTTCTGTTCGTTTGCTCCACCCTCCCTTTTGGGGTATAATTGCCGTCATGCGCAAAAAGCAACGCAGTTTTTGGTGGCTGGCCGCAGGGCTGGGGATCATCGCACTGGCAGCAGCAGGGCCATCCCTCCGGGGGACGGGGGCAGGAGCACGGAACCCCTGCCAAGAGCCGGGCAACCTGACGCAAAACTGCGGCTTTGACACCTTTGCCGAACATTGGTGGAACGGCAAACGGCTCCTGGTCCCCAGCGGCTGGTGGTACTTTATCCTGAACGGCAGCCCCGATTTCCGCCAAGCCGACGACACCTATTGGGGTGCACCCTCCTTGTGGTTGGTCTCCGACGGTGTGCCCTTTATCGCAGGTATCTACCAGCAGGTGACGGTAACGCCGGGCGTCGTCTACCAGACCGACATCGGCTGGGCGGCCCAAGACAAACCCGATTTTGAGCGTAAGCTGGGCTTGGACCCAACCGGCGGCACCGATCCGCTGGCCCCTTCCGTTGTGTGGAGCCGCTCCGAATGGGGCTTTGACAAGTGGCCCGATCTGACCGTCTCGGCGCGGGCCACAGGGCCGACCATGACCGTCTTTGTCTGGGTAGCCCATCCTACCACCCATGGCCTCGATTCGGTCTTTCTCGATGCCGTGGGCCTGTGGCCCGATACCACACAACCGGCAGCGACGGCCACGCCCAAACCCTCCCCCACGCCTACCCGCCGCCCGCCGACGCGAACGCCCAAACCGCCCACACCCACCGCCCCGCCGACGGAGACACCCACACCGCAACCGACCGCCACCGACACCCCATCCCCTACACCGACGCCGACCGACACGGCAACACCTACCGCTACCCCCACCGTCACGCAGACGCCGACGCCCATCACCCCCACCTGGACCCCCTACCCCACCCGCACCCCCTTGCCGACCGTCGTCCCCGTCGCCGTCGTCCTGCAAACTGCAGAGGCCGAGAACAGCGGCACAGGCAGCCCACCGCCGGGGGAACAGAGACCATCGGTTCCCGGCCGGATCGGGGCCGCCGTACTGGTCATCGGCGTGGGCGCAGCCTTGCTCGGGCTGGGGCTATTGCGCAAAACATAACGGTTTGACAGAACCACCGCTTTGTGGTAAAATGGTCGCCGTTCAGAGGGAGCATTGCCCATGAACCGCCAAGCGTGGAAGAGCAACGGGAAACACACCGCCGTACAGGCCGTCGGCGACGGCCTGTATCGTGCTGCCCGGGCTTCCATCACGATGACCGGCACTACTACCGGCCTGCTGCAGGGCCGGTGGTCCGCGCCGGGGAGGGGCGCACGGCGATAGCGACGAACACCCTCCGGAGATTTCAAGAGCGTGGAGCCAACGGCCTCCACGCTCTTTTTGTATTTCAAGGAAGCTCGGCGGTTCCGGGGATTTGAACCGCAAAGGCGCAAAGGACGCAAAGGAAAGAGAAAAAGAAGACCTTTGCGCTCTTGGCGTCTTGGCGGTTCCAACCCGGGCCGGGCGCATTCGTGCATTCGTGTATTCGCGTCCCATTCGGGGACGGCCCGCTTTGGCGGTTCCGGGGATTTGAACCGCAAAGGCGCAAAAAGAAGTTGAGAGTTTATTTCCGGGAAGGAGAAAGAGAATGAGTACACTGGTGATGAAATTCGGCGGAACATCGGTGGGCAGCGCAGAAGCCATCGGCCAGGTAGCGGAGATTGTGCTGGACCAGGCCCGGCAATGGGAACGGTTGGTCGTCGTCGTTTCGGCCATGAGCGGCGTAACCGACGCCCTGATCCGGGGGGCGCGGACCGCCGCCGCGGGCGACGACCGCACCTACCGGGCCATCGTCACCGACTTGCGGGCCAAGCATTACGGCGCGGTCAGCACCCTCTTTGCCGACGACGCCCGCGCCGACCTGTTGGCCACGGTAGACGCCTACCTGGACGAATTCGCCGCCTTTTGCCACAGCGTCCACGTCCTGGGCGAGGTCACGCCCCGGGCCATGGACGCCATCAGCTCCCTGGGGGAGCGGATCAGCGCGCGCATCGTGGCCGCCCTGCTCCGCCAACGGGGGGCGCGGAGCGAGGCGGTGGACGCCACGGAACTGATCGTCACCGACGACCGGTTCCAAAACGCCGCGCCGCTGATGGAGGCCACCCGGCAACAGGTCGCCGCCCGGCTGGTCCCCCTGCTGGCCCAGGGCGTCATCCCCATCGTCACCGGCTTTATCGGCGCCACGGAGAAGGGCATCACCACGACGCTAGGGCGGGGCGGCAGCGACTACAGCGCAGCCATCCTGGGCGATTGCCTGGACGCCGACGAGGTCTGGACCTGGACCGACGTAGACGGCGTGATGAGCGCGGACCCACGCCTGGTCCCCGATGCCCGCGTCATCCCCACCCTTTCCTACAGCGAGGTGGGGGAGTTGGCCTATTTCGGGGCCAAAGTCCTGCACCCCCGCACCATCCGACCTGTAGTCGAGCGGGGCATCCCCCTTTGGGTCAAGAACACCTTCAACCCCACCTTCCCCGGCACGCGCATCGTCTCCGAAGCCGAAAGCACACCGGGCACGGTCAAGGCCGTCACCGCCATCAAGGGGTTGAGCCTGGTCACGGTCGAAGGGCGGGGGATGATGGGCGTGCCCGGCATCGCCGCCCGCACCTTTGCCGCCGTTGCCGCCCAAGGGGCCAGCGTGCTGATGATCTCCCAGGCGTCGTCGGAGCAATCCATCAGTTTCGTCATCCCCACCGACGCCGTACCGCCGGTCACGGCGGCCATTGAAGAGGAAATGGCCCTGGAGCTGGCCCGCCGGGATGTGGACCGGGTCTGGGCCATGGACGACGTGGTGATCGTCACCGCCGTCGGCGCGGGGATGCGCAGCACACCCGGCGTCGCCTACCGGGTGCTGGGCGCCCTGGCCCACGGCGCAGAACAGGCCATCAACGTCATCGCCATCGTACAAGGCTCGTCTGAATGTAGCATCTCTCTGGTCGTCGCCGCAGCGGATGCCGCCGCAGCGGTGCAAGCAATCCACAAGGAGGTCATTGTCAACCATGTCTGAGAAAATCCCCGTCGCAGTGTTGGGAGCCACGGGCACGGTCGGCCAGCGGTTCGTGCAGCTTCTGGCCGATCACCCCTGGTTCCAGGTCACAGCTCTGGCCGCTTCGGAGAGCAGCGCGGGCCGTCCCTACGCCGAGGTCGCCCGCTGGGTCATCCCCGGCGATCCGCCGCCCCGCATCGCCGAAATGACCGTCCGGCCCCTGGAGCCGGACCTGCCGGCCCGCATCGTCTTTTCGGCCTTGCCTTCCACCGTGGCCCGCCGGGTGGAGCCGCGCTTTGCCCAGGCCGGGTACGCCGTCTGCTCCAACGCCTCCGCCTTTCGGCAGGAGCCGGGCATCCCCCTCCTCATCCCGGAGGTCAACGCCGACCACATCGCCCTGATCGAACGGCAGCGGGCGGAGCGGGGTTGGCGAGGGTTCATCGTCACCAGCCCCAACTGTACGACCACGGGCATCGTCCTACCCCTCAAGCCGCTGGACGAGGCTTTTGGGCTGCGCCGCGTTTTGGCCGTCTCCATGCAGGCCATTTCCGGGGCCGGACACCCCGGCGTCGCCTCTCTGGACATCCTGGGCAACATCGTGCCCTACATCGGCGGCGAGGAGGAAAAGATCGAAGCCGAAACGCGGCTGCTGCTGGGCCGCCTGGAGGAGGGCCGCCGCGTCGAGGCCGACCTGGTCATCAGCGCGCAGGCCAACCGCGTGCCGGTCCTCGACGGCCACACCGTCTGCCTTTCCCTGGGGTTCGAGCGACCGCCCACGCCGGAGGAGGCCGTCGCCGCCCTGACCGACTTTCGCGGCCCGGAAGTGGTGCGCCGCCTGCCCAGCGCCCCGGCCCGGCCCATCGTCGTCCGCCCCGAACCGGATCGCCCCCAGCCCCGCCGCGACCGGGACGCCGAAGGGGGCATGGCCATCAGCGTCGGGCGCGTCCGCCCTTGCCCCCTGTTGGACCTGCGGCTGGTCAGCGTCTCCCACAACACCTTGCGCGGCGCGGCCAGCGGTTCCATCCTGAACGCAGAGCTGCTGGTTGCGAGCGGAGTGGTGGGTGAATAAGGCGCACCTGCGCCGAGCGACCTTCTGAGGAGGAAGAATGAAAGCACACGACCGCACCGCCGTTTCGGAATTTCTGGGGGATTTCATCGTCTACCGCAACCTGATCCCCCAGGACGACCGGCTGCCGCCGTTGGCCGAACTGGGTCCCTCCCTGGGGTTGCCCGCCGGGGAAACACCGCGCAAAACCTCGCCCGCTTACGCCCGCGTCATGGCCGAGATGCTGCGGCGGGCGCGTGCGCTGGACCTGCCCGGCGTCCCCATCACGCGGCTGGTCTACGTGGGCGATACGCGCCTGAACGATGGGACCGCCTTCGCCAACATCTGCCGGGCCGGGGGGTGGCCCGGCCTGGCCTTCATCGCCGCCGAGCGGGAGGAACCGGCCCGCGTGCAAGTGGTGGAAGAAGAAGGCCGGAGCCTTTACCTGGCCAATCGCTGGGCGGCTCTGGCCGATTTTGACCGCTTTTGCCGCGAGAGAGGACTGCCCGTGGACCAGGGAACGGCAGTGGTTATAGACCTGGACAAGACAACCCTGGGCGCGCGGGGACGCAACGACCACGTCATTGACGGAGCGCGGGTGGAGGCGGTGCGCCGCACCGTGGGCGACCTGTTGGGGGCGGGGTTCGACGCCGAGGCGTTCCAAACCGCCTACGACCTGCTCAACCAACCGGAGTTCCACCCCTTCACCACCGACAACCAGGATTACCTGGCCTACATGTGCCTTATCCTGGGCAGCGGCCTGTACGCCCTGGAACCGCTGGTGGCGCGCATCCGGGCCGGGTCCCTGGCCTCCTTCCGGCAGTTCATAGAGGAGGTGGACGACCGGGCCGGGCAACTGCCCTCCGACCTACACCGCATCCACGCCGACATCCTGGAGCGCGTCCGGCGGGGCGATCCGACCCCCTTCAAAGCCTTTCGCTACAACGAATACCGCGTCACCGTGGAGCGGATGGGCTGCCTGCCCGACGACACCCCCCTGCCGGACCTGCTGGCGGGCGAGATCGTCATCACCCAGGAGGTGCGGGCGATGGCCCTGACCTGGCAGGCGCAAGGGGCCTTGCTCTTTGCCCTTTCGGACAAGCCCGACGAAGCATCCATCCCCGACGAGACCCTGGCCGCCCAGGGCTACCGGCCCATCCACCGGGTGGAAACCCACAGTGTGGGGACGTAAACGCACACCCGACGTAAACGGCGACCGGCCCTTGCCTTTTTGCCCTTGTTGGGGTATACTGACCAAGAGCACAGGCGATACCGAGATCGGCTTGTACAATGAAAGAGAACAGTTGGCTGGAATGCATTCGCGGCTGTGGCAGCCGCTACTCAATCTTTGACGTTGTGTACCGCTGCGAGAAATGCGGCGGGTTGCTGGATGTAGAACACGATCTGGACGCCCTGCGGCAGCGCAGCGCAAAAGAGTGGAAGGACCTTTTTGATCGGCGCACCCGGACCAATGAATGGCCCTACGGCAGCGGTGTGTGGGGCAAAAAAGAGTGGGTCTGCCCCCAGGTGGACAACGAAAATGTCGTATCCATGTACGAAGGGCACACCAACTGCTTCTGGGCCGAACGGCTGGGCCGCGAGATCGGCCTGCCCGATCTGTGGGTCAAGCTGAGCGGCAACAGCCACACCGGGTCGTTCAAGGACCTGGGGATGACGGTTTTGGTCTCCGTGGTGCGGCAGATCATGGCCGACCAGAAGGCCGGGCGACGCGGAGGCACGCCGATCCGGGCGGTAGCCTGCGCTTCCACAGGCGATACCTCGGCGGCACTGGCGGCTTATGCTGCCGCTGCAGGCATCCCGGCCATCGTCTTCCTGCCCCGTGGCAAAGTCTCCACGGCCCAGCTGGTCCAACCCCTGGCCCACGGCGCCCACGTCCTGGCCCTGGACACCGACTTTGACGGCTGTATGCGCATCGTCCAGGAAGTCACCGCCGATCAATCCATCTACCTGGCCAACTCAATGAACCCGCTGCGCATGGAGGGCCAAAAGACCGTCGGCATAGAAATCATCCAGCAGTTTGATTGGGAACCACCCGATTGGATCGTCATCCCGGCAGGCAACCTGGGCAACGTCAGCGCGCTGGGCAAAGGGCTGCTGATGATGCACGACCTGGGGCTGATCAACCGCCTGCCGCGCATCGCCTGCGCCCAGGCGGCCAACGCCAACCCCCTGTACCTGAGCTACCGGACCGGCTTTCGGGAGTACCGACCGGTGACGGCCCGGAAAACGGCGGCCAGCGCCATCCAGATCGGAGCGCCGGTCAGCTACGAACGGGCGGTCAAAGTGCTGCGGCGGTTTGACGGCGTCGTTGAGCAGGCCACAGAGGATGAGCTGGCCAACGCCGCCGCCCTGGCCGACAGGACGGGCCTCTACACCTGCCCCCAGACCGGCGTCGCGCTGGCCGTCCTGTTCAAACTCCTCAAACGGGGCGAAATCCGCCCCGACCAGCGGGTGATCGTCATCTCCACGGCCCACGGGCTGAAATTCACCCGCTTCAAGGTCGGCTACCACGAGGGGACACTGGAAGGCGTCACCGCCCGCCACGCCAACCCGCCGCTGGAGCTGCCTGCCGATGGCGACGCCGTGCGTCGGGCATTGGACCGGATCATCAATGCATGAATGGAGAGAAACAATGGAACGGATAAAACCGCTCTTGCCGGCCCTGTTGCTTTTGACCTTGATAACCGTCGCCTGTAGCGCGCCGGAAACCACCTCTCCCACAGACACGGCAGCCATCACCTCGCCCACCGCGCCCCCGACCGTCACCGCGCCGGTCACCGATTCCCCCTTGCCGACGCCGACAAAACAACCTACGGCCACACCGCCACCCTCACCCACGCCCCCGGCCCTGCAACTGGTCATCCTCCACACCAACGACAACTGGGGCGAAACCGAACCATGCGGTTGAGGCCAAAGCGCAACCGGCGGGTTCCGCCGGAGAGCAACCTATGTGGCCCAACAACGGCAACAGGCCGACTACCTCTTGCTCTTGGATACGGGCGACGCCTTGCTAGGAGGCGGCCCCCTAGGAGAAAAAACCAAAGGGGAAGCCATCGTCGCCGGGATGAACCTGATGGGCTACGACGCTATGGCCCTGGGGCCCAAGGAGCTGCGGCTGGGAGCGGACCTGCTCCGGCAGCGGATGGAGGAAGCCGAATTCGCCGTACTCTCGGCCAACGCCGTCTTTACCGGGACGGAGGACTTGGTAGCCGATCCTTATGTCATTCTGGACATAGGCGGCCACCGGGTGGGCATCATCGGCCTAACCCGCTCCCCCGGCAAAAAGCCCCTGACCGACTTCCAAGTCCTAGACCCGGAACCCGCTCTGACCCGCACCATCGCGGAGGTAAAGCCCCAAGCAGATACCATCATCCTGCTGACCAACATAGGCTACCGCCGCAGCCTGACATTGGCCGACACCATACCGGGCATAGACCTGGTGATCGCCGCCCGACCGGGCCAGCTCCCCAGCATGGCCGTCCGCACCACCGAAACGGGGACCCTGGTCGTCACCGCCGATCAATCCATGCCCCGCCATTCGGGGCGACGGGTGGGCCGCCTGGTCGTAACCCTGGAGCCGGACGGCTCCCTCAGCGGGGAAACGTGGGCCTCCGTGCCGATGGACAAGCGGATCGCCGACGACCCGGCCATGCGCGATCTGCTCAACGGCTACCGATAGGCGGCGTTGGGCGATCAACGGACGGCTCCAAGCCGCGTCACACAGACCGATGAGCATGACACACAGATCGGCCTTCTTCCGCCTCATAGGGGCACTGGGAATCCTGTTGAGCCTGATGAGCGTTGCCGTCAGACCGGCGGCAAGCCAGGAGCAACCCACCCCCTCCGGCGAGGACGAGTGGCTGGATGAGACCCTGGCCCGCATGACCACGGCCGACAAGGTAGGGCAGCTCTTCCTGGTCACCTTTGAGGGAAATGCCACCGACGCCACCTCGGACATTGCCCGTCTGATCCAGGTCCTGCGGGTGGGTGGCGTGATCATCTCCCCCGCCAACGGAAACTTTGTCAACGACACAACCGCCCCGCAACAGGTCCTGTCCTTGACGACGGCACTGCAGACCCTTGCCTTCAGCCCCTCCATGCCTCTGACCATCACCCGCACCCTGCCCGTCACCATCACCGTGCCGGAAGAAAGCACCGGCAGAGAATCATCCGGCGCGGTCACACTGACCACGGTCACGACCTTTACCGAGATCATCACCCTGCCCCAACAAGGCATCCCATTGCTGATCGCCGTCGCCCAGGAAGGAGATGGCTACCCCTACACCGCTCTGCGGGGTGGTTTCACAACCCTGCCCAGCAACATGGCGATAGGAGCCACCTGGAACGAGAGCAACGCCCAGACGGTAGGCCACATCGTCGGTCAGGAGCTGGCCGCCGTGGGCGTCAACCTGCTCCTGGGGCCATCCCTGGATGTGCTCAACGAACCGTGGCCCCGGCAAGGGGGCAATCTGGGCGTCCGCTCCTTCGGCGGCGATCCTTACTGGGTGGGAGTTATGGGCCGGGCCTACATCCGTGGGGTACACGAGGGCAGCAACGGACGGGTAGCGACGGTAGCCAAACACCTACCCGGCCTGGGGGCCAGCGACCGCAGCCTGGAGGAGGAAATCTCCACCGTGGACAAATCCCTCACCGACCTGCGCCTCATTGAACTGCCCCCCTTCTTCGCGGTGACCCAGGAGCAGCCCTTGACCGATACAACCGACGCCCTGATGACGGCCCACATCCGCTACCGCGGCTTCCAGGGCAACATCCGCTACGTAACCCCGCCCATCAGCCTCCACCCCCAGGGATTACAAGAGATCATGGCCCAGCCGGAGTTGGCCCCCTGGCGGGAAAGGGGCGGTGTGCTGGTCAGCGATTCCCTGGGCGTACCGGCCGTGCGGCGGTACTACTCGCCCGACCTGAGCAACTTTCCCCACCGCCAGATCGCCCTGGATGCCTTCTTGGCCGGTAACGACCTGCTGAACCTTTCCCGCTTCTCCCTGGACGATTCGTGGGACACCCAACTACGCAATATTGAGGATACCATCCTCTTTTTCCAGGACCGATACGACACCGATGAAGCGTTTCGGATGCGCGTAGACCAAGCGGTGCGGCGCATCCTGGCCCTCAAGCACCGCATCTGCACCGATTTCACCCTCTCTGCCTGTCTCGGCCACGGAGCATTGGACCAAGTTGGCAAATCGGCGGCACAAGTAGCCCAGATCGGTCAAGAAGCGATCACGCTGCTTTACCCTTCGGTGGAAGAATTGACCGTCCGCCTGCCCCGGCCCCCGCGCATGGACGACCAGATCGTGATCTTTGCCGATGCCCGCCAAGTGCGCGATTGCCCCCTTTGCCCATCTACCACCATCCTTGACCCCGCTACCCTGCGAGAGACCATCCTGCGTCTCTACGGCCCCGACGCCAGCGGGCAGGTGGACCCGGCCCACATCACCGCCTACACCTTTGACGACCTGCTCCGTGCCCTCGGCGGCGAAAACCCAGACCTGGAACAGGCCATCCGTGAGGCAGATTGGCTGGTGTTCGCCATGCTGGATTACGCCCCCCAGGACTACCCCTCCTCTGCGGCCCTCAAGCAGTTTCTGCGCGAATGGCAGGTCGGGCTGGAGACTCAGAACATCGTCGTTATGGCCCACGAAGCTCCCTACTACCTGGACACGACCGAAGTCAGCAAGCTAACCGCCTACTTTGGCATCTACGGCAAGACAGAACCTTTCACCGACGCCGCCGTGCGGGCATTATTCCTAGAATTCGTGCCCCCAGGTCGCCCACCGGTAACGGTCTCCGGCGTGGGCTACGACCTGCGCATCCAACTATCCCCCGACCCCAACCAGGTGATCTCGGTGCTGTGGGCAGACCTTCCCCCCCAAGTAGAGGCCACACCCCAGCCTGTGCGCCTGCAGGTAGGCGACCCATTGCGCATCCGCACAGGCCCCATTGTGGATCACAACGGCAACCCGGTCCCCGACGGGACATTGGTCACATTCCACTACACCTACGTAGACGAAGGGTTGGGCGGGTTGGTCCAGGCCCCCACCGTGAACGGCGTAGCCGAAACGACGCTGACGCTGGAACACGCCGGAGTCCTGGAGATCCGGGCCAGCAGCGATCCGGCCATGAACTCGCGCCCTCTGCAGGTCATCAACGAAGGTGAAACCACCACGATCCAGACGCCCACACCGACTCCAACCCCCACCTTCACCCCCACCCCTACTCCCACGCCCACACCCACCGCCACTCCCACGCCCACACCCACCGCCACCCCCACGCCCACACCTACCCCTACACCCCCTCCCCCGCCACCACCCCAGCCCCGCGTCGGCTGGCCGGACCTGACCCTGGCTCTGGCAGGAATCGCGGCAGCAGGCATGGTCGTGGTGACGGCAGGGCGAGGAGCACGGCTCCAAGAGCGGGTGACATACCCCTTTTCCCGCCTGGCCCTGTTGAGCGCGATCTGCGGCCTGATCGGATATGTGTACTACAGCCTGGGGCTGCCGGGCAGCCGGATCGTGGATACGTTATCACCCGGCCTACGCGGATTGCTGGTAGGCTTTGTAGGCGGACTGCTCCCCCTGGTCCCGGCGGTCATCTGGTCAAGATCAAGCAAAAAGAGGTAGGATTATGACAAACTTTGAATCGGCAACCCTGGCCGGGGGCTGCTTTTGGTGCCTGGAAGCGGTTTTTGAGCAACTGAAGGGCGTGGAAAAGGCCGAGCCGGGCTATTCCGGCGGCCACATGCCCCACCCGACCTATGAACAGGTCTGCACCGGCACGACGGGCCACGCCGAAGTGGTCCAGATCACCTTCAACCCCCAAGAGATCTCCTTCGAGGACCTGCTGCGCGTGTTCTTTGCCATCCACGATCCGACGACGCTCAACCGCCAGGGCGAAGATGTGGGGACCCAATACCGCTCGGCCATCTTTTACCACAATGCAGAACAAAAGGCCACCGCCGAAAGGGTCATCCACGAACTGGAAGCCGCCCGGCTGTGGCCCGATCCCATCGTCACCGAAATCACCCCCTTCACCGCCTTTTACCCCGCCGAAGACTACCACCGCCGCTACTTTCAGCTCCACCCCGACCAACCTTACTGCCGGGCGGTCATTGCCCCCAAAGTTGCCAAATTCAGAAAGAAATTCATGGATCGGCTGAAAAAGGACTAGAGGACGAATGGACGATTTTTACCGCGAAGAGATTTTGGAACATTACACCCACCCCCACCATTACGGTACACTGGAAAACCCGGACATCAGTTACGAAGACGACAACCCCCTGTGCGGCGACAGGGTACGTTTTGACATCCGCCTGGCCGACGACGGTCGGACGGTGGCCGACGTGCGCTTTTCGGGCGTCGGCTGCGCCATCAGCAAAGCCTCGGCCTCCATGCTGACCGACATGGTCTTGGGCAAAACGCTGGATGAGGTCCGAGAACTGACCAAAGAAGACGTGCTCGCAGAACTGGGCATTGACTTGGGGCCGGTGCGCCTCAAGTGCGCCCTGTTGCCGCTCAAAGTCGTCAAGGCGGGGGTCGTTGAAAAATTGGGAGAAGGTTAAATGCACGATCCTTTCGGAGCAACGGCCATACTGGAAACGAAAGACGGCCCGGTGCGCATCTACCGTTTGGCGCGGCTGGCCGAACTGGGGCTGACCGATCTAGACCGCTTGCCCTTCTCCATCCGCATCTGGCTGGAAGGGTTGTTGCGCCGCTGCGACGGAAAGACCATCACCCAGGAGCACGTCCGGCGATTGGCCGCCTGGGACCCCCGTTCCCCCGGCGAAGGAGAGTTGCCCTTCCAACCGGCCCGCGTGCTCCTGCAAGATCTTACCGGCGTGCCCGCCATTGTGGACCTGGCCGCCCTGCGCTCGGCCATGCACCGCTTGGGCGGCGACCTGCGACGCATCAACCCCCAAATTCCGGTGGACCTGGTGATCGACCACTCGGTCCAGGTGGACGCTTACGGCAGCGACGAGGCGTTGGCCATCAACAGCCGCCGCGAATTTGAGCGCAACGCAGAGCGATACCGCTTCCTCCGCTGGGCGCAGGGAGCCTTTGACAATTTCCGCGTCGTGCCCCCCTCTACCGGCATCGTCCACCAGGTCAACCTGGAATACCTGGCTACGGTCGTGACAAAGGGACGGGAGCCGGATGGCAGTTGGGTGGCCTTCCCCGATACCCTGGTCGGCACAGACTCCCATACGACCATGGTCAACGGCTTGGGGGTGATGGGCTGGGGCGTGGGCGGCATTGAAGCGGAAGCGGCCATGCTGGGCGAGCCGATCACCATGCTGCCGCCGGAAGTCATCGGCCTGGAGCTGGTGGGGGAACTGCCGGAAGGGGCGACGGCCACCGACCTGGTGCTGACCGTCACCCGGCTGCTGCGCCAAAAGGGCGTCGTCGGCAAATTCGTTGAATTCTTCGGCCCCGGCGTGCGCCACCTCAGCCTGGCCGACCGAGCTACCCTGGCTAACATGGCCCCCGAATACGGCGCGACCCTGGGCTTTTTCCCGGTAGACGAGGAGACGCTGCGCTATCTGCACCTCACGGGGCGGCCCGCTACCCTGGTGGACCTGGTGGAGCGGTACACCAAAGCACAAAGTCTCTTCCGCAGCGAGGAGACGCCGACGCCCGACTATTCCGATACGCTGACGCTAGACTTGACCACCGTGGAACCGAGCCTGGCCGGGCCGAAACGCCCCCAGGACCTCATCCCCTTGCGCCGGATGAAATCCGCCTTTGCCCAGATCGCCAAACCGGATTCCACCCCACCGACGCAAGGGGCCGCCCTGCACGACGGCGCGGTCGTCATCGCCGCCATCACCAGCTGCACCAACACGTCCAACCCCTCGGTCATGATCGCCGCCGGGCTGCTGGCAAAGGCAGCGGTGGAACGGGGGCTGCGTGTTCCGGATTATGTAAAGACAAGCCTGGCCCCCGGATCCCGCGTCGTCAGCCGCTACCTGGACGCCGCCGGGCTAACTCCCTACCTGAACCGCCTGGGGTTCCACGTGGTGGGCTACGGTTGCACGACCTGCATCGGCAACAGCGGTCCCCTGGCCGAGGAAGTGGTCCGGGCCATCGAAGAACGCGATCTCACCGTGGCCGCCGTCCTTTCCGGCAACCGCAATTTCGAAGGCCGTATCAGCCCCCACGTGCGGGCCAACTATTTGGCCTCACCGCCGTTGGTAGTGGCCTACGCTCTGGCCGGGCGGGTGGACATAGACCTGCCGACCGAACCGCTGGGCCACGACCCCGACGGCCACCCCGTCTACCTGCGCGACATCTGGCCGGAACAGACAAAAATCCACCAGGTCCTGACAGCCGTCCTGGACCCGGAGATGTTCAAAGCACAATATGCCGATGTGTTCACAGGCAACGAGGCATGGAACGCCATCCCGGTAGCGATGACGGAGACCGGCCTGTACGCCTGGGACCCCACCTCCACTTACATCCAAGAGCCACCTTTCTGGGCCGACCTGCCCCCCGAACCGCCGCCCGTCACCGACATCCACGGGGCGCGGGTGCTGGCCCTGCTGGGCGATTCGGTGACGACCGACCACATCTCCCCGGCGGGCAGCATCGCCCCCGATAGCCCGGCAGGCCGTTATCTCACCGAGCGAGGCGTTGCGCCGTCCGATTTCAACTCCTACGGCTCACGACGGGGCAACCATGAGGTGATGGTGCGCGGCACATTCGCCAATATCCGCCTGCGGAACCGGCTGGTCCCCGGCAGCGAAGGAGGGGTCACCCTGCACCTGCCTGACGGCGAGGTGATGAGCATCTACGAGGCGGCCATGCGCTACCGGGCCGAGGGTGTGCCGCTGCTGGTGCTGGGCGGTCACCAGTACGGGACGGGCAGCTCCCGCGATTGGGCGGCAAAGGGAGTCCACCTGTTGGGTGTGCGGGCCGTCATCGCCCGCAGCTACGAACGCATCCACCGCAGCAATCTGATCGGCATGGGGGTTTTGCCCTTGCAATTTCGGGAAGGAGAAAGCGCAGAGAGCCTGGGCCTGACCGGACACGAAGTGTTTGACATCATCGGGCTGGCCGAAGGACCGACACCGGGGCAACAGGTCACGGTCCACGCCCGGCGCGGCGAAGGGGAAAGGGCCACCGAGATCACCTTCCCGGCCATCGTCCGGCTGGACACGGCGGTAGAGGTGGAGTACTATCGCCACGGCGGCGTGCTGCACACGATCTTGCGGAGGCTGGCCTTCCCCCCCGCGCCGACCGACTAGGCCGATCATGACCGCAAGGGCTTGTTCGGCCCTTGCGGTCATCCCAACAGACTACAACGGCAACCAAGTGCCGATACCCTTTTCCACCGCCTGGCGGTAGATGAGGGGTGCAACGGCCATATCGTCCAGGGCCAGGCCCAAGTTGGCGGTCATGGTCCGCTCGGTGGGCGATTCGCGGCCCGGCTTTTGCCCCGTGACCAGCTCACCCAGGTCGGCGTAGACGGGCGGGATGCCCTGAAAGTAGCCGACGCTTTGATAGTAGCGCAGCTGGGCAACGTCATCGGTGCAGAATTTATCCGCTTCCTGCATGGCCGCCGGATGCCAATAGGAGTCAAAATCCACCAGCGAGGCAAAGGCTCCCTCGTCCAGCCACCCGGCTTTGATGGTGGCATGGGGTTTTTTGAGGATCGGCCCGGCGGTGACGACCATATCACAGCCGCTGACGGCCTGGCGGGGCGTGTCCACGATGGTGACTTGCAAACCCAGCTGCCGACGGATGTCATCGGCGTAGCGTTGCGCCGCCTGAGGGTTCACATCATAAGCCATCACCCGCTCCAGGGGAAAGAGGACGTTCAACGCCTCAACATTGGTCCGGCCCTGGACGCCGCAGCCCAGGACGCCGACAACCGACGATTCGGGGCGGGCCAGGTACTTGGCAGCAATGGCCGTCGCCGCACCGGTGCGCTTGCCGGTGATCCAGACGCAATCCATGACGGCCAGGGGCAAGCCGGTTTCCACATCGTTGAGGATCAGCAGCCCGGTGATATAAGGTAGGCCCCGCTTGGGGTTTTCGGGAAAGCCACCCACCCATTTGATCCCCGCCGACCGAAGGGCCGGGATGTAGGCCGGCATAGCATGGATGAAATTGTCACCGCCGCCGGGGTGGATGCCCGGCTTGGGCGGCATTTCAACACGGCCTTCGCCCTTTTCGCGGAAGGCGGTTTCCAAAGCTTCGATGACCTGGGCCATGGTCACGCCTACGGCCTCTACATCAGATTGGGAAAGATAAAGAACCTTTTCGCTCATCGTCACTCCCCCTATCGCATTTTGGACAACAAACCAGGGCAGGTGCATACCGCAAGGCCGCCGAGGGCGCGGAATTTGCGAATGCACCCGCCCCTATCTGCTCGGCGCAGGTCCCTGCAACAACGACGGGAGGGTCCGGCTCAACCGTTTCGCAGCAAAAGCGGCAGGTAGATTTTGTACTCTACCACCTGTCCACACCAGAAACCGGAGCAAAGTTCGTAATCGCCGACGGAGGAGGCCACACCCACCACCGCCTGCCCGACGGTGCCGCTCAGGGCATATGGGTCGGCCTCCACATACCCACCCCCGCCGCCCACGACGTACCGGTCCACCACTACCGCCACTCCGTTGGCCAGGACAACGCCGGACAGCAGGATGAGGACGGCCAGGGCTGCAAAAATCGCCGTTCGTCTCATCGCTCGCCTCCTACTGGAGCATCACCAGCATCTTGATAACGCCACAATCGGCATCCAGCCCCTCCAAAGCCTTGCCGATAACCGTGCCGACGGGCGGATCGGAGGCGGCTTTCATGGCATGGCCCGGCGTAGACGAAGTCACCAACAGGTCACCGGGAGAGATGGGGCCGTTTTCGGCACAAGCCTTGACCGGCACTATACCGACGACGGCCAGGGGGATGTTGTCGGTGTCATCGGCTTCACCACCGGAACCGGCGGTAAAACCGGGCCGGGTAGAGTAAACGCCGACCACTTTGGAATCGTAGGGAATGTCACTGCGAAGCAATAGGCCGTCGGGGCCAACGACCAGCACGTCGCCCGGCTCCAAGTCCTCGGTGGTGGGGAGCATCTCCGCCATATCGGCCCCGCCGCTGTGGAAGCTGCCGTCGGCATAGACCTCGCCGTCGCTGTCCACCCGGAAGCGGAGATCGTCCGTAGTGCTCTCATAGACACCCATGAGGACGCTACCGCCGCCTTTGGCGACGATGGCGGTACCGCTCGTGCTCCAGGCGTAGACGCCAACACCACCGCCGGAGTTCCAACCGGTCACACCGTTGGCGTGGTCCTTGGTGGCCAGGCCATAGACACCGGAGATCCAGTTCCAATCGCCATTGGTCGAGCCGTACACGCCATGGCCGCTCTGGCTATAGCCCCGGACGCCATAAGGGTATCCGCCCGTGCCGTTGTAGCTACCGGCCCAACCGTACACCCCCGTTCCTTGCGAAGAGGTGGTCAGGCCACGGACACCGAAAACGTTGCCGGTGGTAGTAGTGGCTTCACCTGTTACACCGCTGCCGTTGGCCGAAGAGGTCTCGCCATAGACACCGCTGACATAGCCGCTGTCGGCGTTGGATTGCCCGTACACCGCCGCATCGCCATCCGTTGTGCTCGCGCTAAAGCCGTACACCCCAACACCGGAGGCACTGGAACCATAGACACCGGAACCGCTGCCCTCATTACGAACGTACAATATGCTCCCACCGTCATCTTTGAGGCCGGTAACATCGGCCCCCGGCACCAGGCTAAAGGCATAGGGAGCACCCATCAATCTTTGGCGGGGCAGGGCCGTTCCTTCCACCTCAACCTCCAGCCACAGATCCTGGTCAAAGTCGTTCACGTCCAGGGCCGTGGTATCGCCGAGGATGACGTTGAAAAGCCCGTTGGAAACGTCAACGCTCTTGGGACCCTCCTCCCAGATCGGCGTGCCGCCGGTTTCCGTGTCGTAGAGAAGGAAGGTCATTGATCTGGTTCCGCTTACGGGGACGCCGTTCTCGCTCAATACCCCCTGGTAGCTTATCATCGGTGAGATGTAGGCAGCAACGCTCATGGCGCCCTCGGTGCCGACCTGGTCTTCTTGCTCCGGCCCTTGAGCACGACTCAAGCCCATGCTCCCGGCCAGGACAAGGAGAAGGACAACAACGAACACAGAAGGGAGAACTTTTGTTTTCATCTTTCCACTCCTTTGTATGGAATTTAAAACAGCCGACCGACCAGATGTCCTCGCACCTTGTCACGGATTCAATTTTCAAATGC
Source organism: uncultured Anaerolineaceae bacterium (assembly GCA_964593865.1). Classification (GTDB taxonomy): domain Bacteria; phylum Chloroflexota; class Anaerolineae; order JAAYZQ01; family JAAYZQ01; genus CAZQKE01. The sequence continues at coordinate 25,643 of CAZQKE010000028.1, forward strand.
GCCAAGCGTTGCTCGGTGCGCTCATCATAGCACCAACCGTTGAAAAACGCAAATTTCGCCGAACTCCTCCAACCGAGGGCAGACATCTTCCGAGATTCTGAACCACCCAAAAAAAGAGCGCGAAGGAATTCTCATTCCTCCGCGCTCTCGTCTGCCCGCCTCAACCCTCAGCGATCCATGCGGATCATTTCCAAGATGATGGTTCCGGCTGCATCTTTGATGTAGAGCTGCCCATCCGACATGTCAAAGGCAGCCGCCGATTGCAGGGCGACCACAAAGGCAGCTTCCTGCTCCATGATGCCTGCCGGTTCATCACAGGTCAACCGGCCGGTGCCAACGTTGCTGATGGTCAAAGAGTTGCCGCTAACCTGGTAGTCGGCCGAGTAGTCGTTGCAACCCGCCGAGCCGTTCAGCCCACCTCCGGCGTCAAAGGCGGCGGAAAGGGTTGTCCCGGCGATCAGATCGGCTCCGTTGAGCTTGGTCACACGCCAGTGGCTATCGGCCAGGGGGTTTTCCGGCGCCGCCTCAACGACGGTGACATCGGCTTCCTGGTAAACCATATCCCCGCCGGGATAAAAGTTGTAGGCTTCCAGGCGGTAGGTGTAGGTGCCCGGTTGCGTCAAGGTGCAATCCTCCGCCTGGCCCGACAGGTTCTGCCCTTCTCCAACCGAGGCTCCGTTGCGCAGGAGCCGGAGATAGGTCGTCCCGCCGCTCGCGCTCCAGTTGATGTCCACACACTCCCCGACGAGGATGGTGTTGGGCATGACGGAGAAGCTACTGATCACCGGCTGCTCCGGCGCAGGGGTAGGCGCAGGTGTGGCCGTGGCCGGGTCCACCACGTTGACCGTCTGCCGACCGTGGCTGGTCCCGCCCGGACCGGCCGCTTCGATGGCATAGGCCACCGAACCGACCGCCTGGGGGCAATGCTGGGTGCTGCCCTCGCTGGGTGCGGGCCGCCAAAGGATGGATTCGTCGGCGGCGATGGTGATGTTGTCAACCTCACCCTCTACCTTCCAGCGGATGGTAACGCACTGGCCCAGGGTGATCTGGCCCGGCGGGTCCACGGTAAAGCGGGTGATGGCCGGGGCTTCGGGCGCGGATTCAACATAGACGGTGATCTGGCGCACGTCTACCGAGTTGTCCGGCTTGACCACGCGCAGGTAGTAGGTGACGGTCACAGGCGGGCACTCAACGCGGGTTTCCTCGCCGGTGACGCCGTGATCCTGCCAGGCTTCCCCTTCTTTGTAGAAGTAGATGGCTTTGACATTGTCCACTTTCCAGTAAAAGTTGACGCATTCACCGGCCTTGATGTGGTCGCGGTCCACGGTGAAGGTGATGTCGGGAGCCGGAGTCTGGGTCGGCGCGGGGGTGGCGGTGGGACCGGGCACAACATTGATGTTGACTTTGAGCCGCTCGCCAAAGGCTTGGCCCTGGGCGTTTTCCATCTGCCAGATGCCCTGGTAGGAACCGGCCTGCAAGGGAGCGACCAACGGCAGCTGGATGTCATAGGTCCCCCCGGCGGGCACATCCTGGGCCAGGGTGAGGGGTTGGCCGCCCATCTGGTAGCCGTCCACAAAGACGAGTTTGTACCCGGCAACCCAGGTGCAGGTCCCGGTGTTTTGCACCTGCCACCCTTTGGTGAAGCTCTGGCCGGGGGCCATATCGCCTTCCTGGGTCAGGTGCTTGACCAGGGTCAGACCGTCCACGCAGCTTGGCGGCGGCGCAGGGGTGCTGGTCGGCGCGGGTGTGGGTGTGGGCAACACTTGGGGCATTCCCAGGTACTGTTGCGCCAGACGACCGATGGTTCCGTCGTTGTACAGTTCGGTGATGACGCCGTCAATCTTTTCTTTGAGGGCCGCCGCGCCTTTGGGCAAGGCGATGGCATAGTTTTGGCTGTTCAGACCTGTGGCCACCAGCTCCACACCGCCCTGGTCCACAAAAGCCTGGGCGGCCTGGGCGTCCATGAGCACCAGGTCAATGCGCGATTCCTGCAGGTCGCGGATGGCATCCTCTGCCTTTTCGTAGGCAAAGAGGTTGTTGGGCGACATACGGCCCGTGTCAATGAAGGTGGTCTGTATCCAGCTCTGATAGACGGTGTTGCGCTGGACGCCGATCCGGTACTGAGTCAGGTCATCCGGCCCGTTGATGACGATGCCGGACCCGGCTTTGGCCAGGACGCCGTCTTCGCTGACCAGGTAGACGTTGCTAAAGTCCATCACCGCTTCCCGCTCCGGCGTGCGGGAAATGGCGGCAATGGCGACATCAATCTGCCCCAGCTGCAGGGCCGAGGCCAAGCCGTCGAAGGCAATGTCTCGGTACTCCACCTGGATCCCCAGCCGCCGCCCGATCTCGTCCATGAGGGCGACATCAAAGCCGTCGATCTGACCGGGAGCGACATAGGATTCAAAGGGCGGATAGTCGGCCGATGTGCCGACGATGATCTTGCCCGCCGCCTCGATGCGATCCCAGGAGTCATCTCCCTCCGGCTCGGCGGTCGGCATCGGGGCGGAAGTAGCCGGGGCCGTCGTCGGCGTCGGTTCCTCCGGCTTGTTCAACAGGTTCTTGAGCAGCAACCCACCGATACAACAGGCCGAAATCACGGCCACGGCGATCAAAATACCGATGATAATTTTGACTGTTTTTGACATCAAATTCCTCCTCAAACTTTTTCTTCTCCCAACAGGCGATTGATCCGCATCTTGCAGCTCTCACGCCCCTGATGATAGGCTTCTCTCGCGCCTCCGCCGTCTGATGCGGCTCATGGCCGGGCGGACCGGCTCCCTTTCCGGCCAGGCATAGACGACAAAGGTTCCGGCCAGCTTATCGTGGAACCCCTGCCGCCGGTCGTCCACCAGCACCCAAAGGTAGCCCAGGAAAAGGATGGCCGAGAGCAGATAGCCGACCAACCGCCGCACGCAATTGCCGATGCGCAGGCGTCCGCCGTCGGTGCGCACGATGCGGACACCCATAATCCATTTGCCGACGGTCTGCCCTGTCAGCATCCACAGGCCCAGGTAGTACACCAGCCATACGGTCAGGGTGACCACGGCGACCAGGATGGCCATCAGGGCATTGGCCCACTCCTGGATGCCCAGGAACTCGTTGATGCGCAGCGCATCGGAGACCAAGCTGGCAACCGCAGTGATCAAAGAGGTCGTGGCAATGACGATGCCCTGGTCAATGATCCAGGCGACCATGCGCGTCACGAAACCGGCATATTGGCCCAAAATCAAGGGCCGTTCACTCTCACTGCTCATGATCCTTGATCCTCTGGATGCGGTCGTCGAAAGAATACATGTCTTGTCGCTTCCCTGCCAGGGGAGAAGGCGGCAGGTCGCGCCGAGGTTTGCGCCGCAGGATGCGCCGGACCACGCCCTCCACCGCGGCATCGCCGACGACGCTCACCCGGCGGGCGTTATCCCGCACCATACCGGCCATGCCGATACTCTGCCGGCCGATGAGCTGCTGGACGAAATCGGCAAGGTCGGGGTTTTCACCGACGTAATCGAGCACCTGGTCAATGATTTCACTCATGGTCCCCGCCGTCAGCGACCGCGCCTGCCGTTCTTCATAACGGCCTACCTCTATCAAATGGGCCACATCCCGACCGAACCCCTGCAACTGGGCTTCGACGGGACGGCGGAAGGGGCGAAGCAGGCGGTTGTCGGTCCAGCGGTTGGCTTTTTCCAACACCCAGCCGGTCACCCCCAGGGAAAGGTACAAGCCGTTGCGCATCGTCCGCGCCGCCCACTTTTGCCCCTCCACCAACAGGCCGATGCCCAGATAGCGCAGCAGGTCGGCCGACGACTCGGCTTCCGGGGAAAGGGGAGGTGCGTCGGGCATATCCCGATGGACGGCCCGCAGCACATCCATCAGCCACTCACCGCCGGAAAGGCCCGCCCCCAACACCAGGCGGGTCAGGAGCTGCAATCGCTCAAATTCCAAAGGCGGCGAGGCCGGTGTAATGTCCGTCGGTTCTTCGGGAGCGACCGCCGATTGCCCGCTTGTTTCTTCCTGACTCATCTCCAAACAGACCTTCCAATATCAGAGCACTACTCGCCGACAGACATCCCCTGCCGGGCGAGAGTCGCGGGTTCAAAATTCTAACCGAAATAGGCCCGCTTATCCTTGACCAAAAAGCCGGTGATGACAAAGGGGATGATGTCGTGAAAGACGATCAACTGGGTCCCGGTCAGCAGCAGGCCGACCACGATCCCGACCAGGACGACGACGGTGTACAACACCAGCCCCCACTGCTTCCAAAACCAGATGCCCACAACGGAAACGATCTTGCCCAGGGCCAGGATCAACAGGATGGCCCACACCCAGGAGGGAGAGGACTCCCCCTGTTGCTGGCGCAGGTAAAAGAGCAGATAGGAGATGAAAAGGCCGTGGAGGGCGATCAGGATCAACCAGA
>CAZQKE010000029.1:0-14713 GCA_964593865.1 uncultured Anaerolineaceae bacterium
AGTCCACTGAAAAAACCTGGGACTCACCGCGGAGACGCCGAGAGCGCAGAGAGAAAGCGTATGAATCTTGCCGTTCCTCGGTGAACTCTGCGCCTCTGCGGTGCAAAATCCTTGGGTCAAGACCTTTTTTCAGGGGAGTCAGATCTGCATTCCTGCGTGCTTTTGGCCCGGTGGTGGCGCTGGCGGCGATGGTCCTGCTCGGCCTGTTGCTGGCGGCGGGGCAGTTGCTGCCCACGCTGGAGCTTTCCCGGCTTTCGGTGCGGAGCGGCGGGTTGCCCTACAAAGAGGCCGCCTCCTTTTCCCTCAAGCCGACGTTGATCTTCAAAGCCTTCCTGCCACCCCTGGCCTGGTCGCCGCCCTTTAGCGAGTATGTGGCCTATGTGGGGCTGATCGGCCTGGCGTTGGCCGCCGTGGGAGCCTGGGCCGTGCTGAAGAAAAAGCGGCCCGGCGGCGCGATGCCGGCCCTGGCCCTGGTGGGCCTGTTTTTGGCCTTTGGTGCGTACAACCCGGTCTACTACCTGCTCTACAGAATCGTCCCCGGCTTTGCCCTATTCCGCGCCCCGGCCCGCTGGTTGCTGCTCTACAGTTTCGGCGCGGCGATGCTGGCCGGGATCGGGCTGGACATGCTGGCCGGGTGGACCCTAAACAGGCCATCGGCCCCCGCTGCGGGGGCGCAGAGAACGCCGAGCAAAAGCCTCCGTGTCTTTGTAGTGCAGAATCATCAGGTGCTCATCTTGTTGCTGCTGGTGGCGGAGCTGTTCCTGGCCGGGCGCAAGCTGGCCTACAACCATCCCACCGCCCCCGCCGCCTACGATTCGCTGCGCACCGCCCCGGCCCACCTGCTGGCCGATGCCGCCTTTGGCGGCGAACCGTTCCGCTTTTTGAGCATGTCCGACATCCGCTACGACCCCGGCGACATGGCCGACCTGCAAGCCATGTACGCCGATCAACTGAACGATGACGAAATGTACGCCCTCATCGTCGCCACCAAACTGAAGGAGGTGTTGGCCTACAACTTGCCCCTGCGCTACCGTCTCTTCAGTGTGGACGGCTATGACGGCGGGCTGCTGCCCATCAAAGATTACGTGACGTTGGAGCGGCTTTTTCTGGCGGAGGATGAGATCTGGCCCGATGGCCGCCTGCGCCAACAGCTGCGCCGCATCCCCCCGGCGCGGCTCCTGGCCCTGCTCAACGTCAAGTATGTTATCACCGACAAGACGCGGGACGCCTGGATTGACGGCGTGTTCTATGACCTGGAACATACCGTCCCCCTGGGCCGGGTGACGCTGACCGACATCCCCCCTTTCGAGACCACCCATCTGGGCGTCGTCTCCTACCTCACCGGGACCGCCGAGCTGCCTGACGGGACGCCGCTGGCCCGCCTGACCATCACCGACACCCAGGGCGCGGTGATCGGCCGCACCCTCCGCGCCGGGGAACAGACCGCCGAGGGGCTGGCCGAGATTGAGCTGCGCAGCGCGGATGCCGAATCCGTGCTGCCTGCTCGGATCGGCATCCGTTCCCTGCTGCCCGATGGGGTGTTTCGCCTGCGGGGGCTGACCCTCATTGACGAGCGCGACGGGACCTTCCGCAGCCTTTCGGTGGATCCGAACTTTGAGCCGGTCCATTCGGGCGACGTGAAAATCTACCGGAACCTGAGCGTCCTGCCCCGTGCCTTCCTCGTGCGCCGGGCCAGGGTGCTGCCCAATGCCGAGGAAGCCCTGGCCGCCCTTCGCGACCCTGCCTTTGACCCGGCGGAAGAGGTTGTCCTGGCCGAGGGGGAGGCGTTGGACGCTCCCGGCGGGCAGGGCAGCGTGGAGATGGTCTCCTACGAAGCGGAGCGGGTGGAGCTGAATGTCCGCCTGGACGGGCCGGGCTACCTGGTCCTGACCGACACCTACTATCCCGGCTGGGAGGCCACGGTGGACGGTGAGCCGGTCCCCCTCCGCCGGGTCGATCTCTATTTCCGGGCGGTGCGTCTGGATGCCGGGGAGCATCGCGTCGTCTTTCGGTTCCGGTCGGCGCCGGTGCGTTGGGGGCTGGGTGTGAGCGCGGCAGCGTGGCTTTTGTGGGGAGCGGCAGTTGCAATCGCTCTTCTCCATTCTGGACGAATGGGCGCAAGTGGTGTATAATGGCGTAAGTAAAGAGCAGCGAGCGTAATCCGTAGTCAAGAGGAGGTCAAGCATGAACGTAATCAACCGCCTGGTCATGGTCTTTTTGATTCTGACGGTCATCATTGTCGTTGCCGTGTTTGCCATCGCCCCTCTGGAGACCCTGGCCCTGGTCGGGGCTGCCGTCGAGTGGACGCGTTTGGCCATCGAGGGGTATGCCAACGGCCCCAATTGGCCTCTCTTTGCCGCAGGGCGGGTGGTCATCGGTGGCGCGATTGTGCTCTTTTGTCTGTTTTTGCTCTGGTTGGAGCTGCGCCGCCCCAAGCGCAAAACGGTCCGTGTCCAGAAGATGGCCGGGGGGGAGGCCCTCATTACCGTCGACTCAATTGCACAGCGGTTGGCTTACAACATTGACCAATTGCCCGATGTGATCAAGGTGACGCCCAAGATCATCGGGCGGTCCAAGGGGGTGGATATTGACCTCCTCTTGGAAACCAGTCCCGATATTGATGTGCCGATGAAGACCGAAGAGGTCCTTCAGGTCACACGCGAGGTCATCGTAGAGCGGATGGGCCTCAAGCTGGGCAAGGTCCAGGTCAAGATCAAGCACGCGCCCTATCCCAAAGAATGAGGGCAAAGGGTGCGTCTGTCCCGGGGAAAGGGTAGCCCACCGTAGGCGACCCCGGTGAGGGGGGCATGGGCCTTTAGGAAGGAAGGTCTATCGGCGCACGCCTTCAATGACGATCTCCCCCTCCAAAATCTCCAGGCCGGTGATCACGACATCCAGTTGCATCTCGTCTACCGTTTCGTTGATGGTTTGGGAAAGCGTCTCCAACATGCCGTCGGGGATGGGCCATTCCCCGGCGGAAGCATCTTGGATCTCTACGGCGATCTGGCCGTCTTGCACGTGGGCGGTGGCTACGATGTAAAAATCGGTTTCCGTCGGCAGGACGTTGACCAGCCGTCCTCTGCCGTAGATTTTGCCCTGCGTGAACCAGATCTGCGGGTTGCGGATCGGTGCGCCGTCGTAAGCGGCCAGTTTGGTCGCAGCCAAAGAGGTTACCTCGGAATCGGTCATACGCAGGATGAAAGGTTGGCCCGGCGCACCACGCACATTTTGCCGGATGCGTGATTCCAACCGGCCGGCGGCCTCCGTTGAAACGATCAGAGGACGGGGAGGGGTAGGCTCCCCTTCCTTTTTTGCGAGAAAGTGGCAGGGGCCACATGCCATCCCAAGCAGCAGGATGAGGGGCAGCACCCGCCAAAGCCACGGGTGTCGTTGTGAGATCACAATCCGGCCTCCTGTGAATATTTGTTCCACGGGGATATTATAGCATACGTTGGAAGCGGAAGACGAATCCAGAGCGATGACCGCCGAGCACCCTGAGAACACGGCTGCCCATGCCGGGCGGTCCGGTGGGTTGGGTTTGGACCGTGACACCCACCGAGCGCAAGATCCGGGCCTGCCGGAGTTGCCGCTTGTTTCGCTGATAGAAAGTCTCCTTTTTGTTGCCCAGGAGCCGGTTCGGATTGCGCAGCTGGCGACGACCCTGCAGACCGGTACGGAGGAGGTGGAATCTGCCCTCAAGGAGTTGGAGGGCACGTATGCTCGGCGTGGGCTGCGCCTCCAGCGAAAAGGGGATCGGGTGCAGATGGTCACCGCGCCGGAAGCTGCTCCTTTTGTGCGCTCCTTTTTGGGGCTGGAAACGGGTGGCAAGCTCTCCCCCGCCGCGCTGGAGACTTTGGCCATTATCGCCTACCGTCAGCCGGTCACCCGCGCCCAGATTGAGGCCATCCGCGGCGTCAACTCGGATAGCGTGATCCGCACGTTGCTCAATCGTGGTCTCATTGAAGAGCAGGGCCGTCTGGAGCAAGCCGGGCGGCCCATTATCTACGGTGTGACTTTTGAGTTCCTCCAACAGTTTGGTCTTTCCGGTCTGGAGGATTTGCCCCCGCTCGGCGAACTTGACGCCTCTGCGGTGTGAACGCCCTGTCCGGCGCGGCGGGGCGCGGGTTATGACTTGCGCCGGGCAAAGGGGAAGGCGACGCAGGCCGTAGCGCGTCGCCGGGGATGAGGCCGATCAACAAGGCCAGCATCAGCAGTCCGGCGCAGAGCAAGTACACTTGATGCAAGGCCAAAAAGGAGGCCAAAGCGTAGGCGGCCAGGGGGCCGGTTGCGCTGCCAATATCACCGGCGGTGGCCATGATGCCCATCGCCATCCCCGACCGCCGTCCGGCAGATCCATCCCCCACGATGGCAGCCAGGACGGCGATGAGAGACCCCACGCTCAAAGAGACGAGGGCTACTCCCAGGGGAACCAGCCAAACCGCTCCCTTTGATGCCAGCAGGACAAATCCTCCGATGCCCACCAGCAGCCCGATCCGAACCACCGGCCAGCGATTGCCCAGGCGGTCGGATAAAATGCCGGCTGCCGGTCCACCCAGAATACCCAGGGAGGCCCGCAGGGCCAACATCACTCCTGCCAAAGAGGATACGCCGATGGTCACTCCCCCCAGTGGTATCCGCTCTCCCCATCGCTCCCCCAAGTAGCGGCCGATTGTGGACATCAGTACGCCGTTGCTGACGAAAAAGAGGGTGAGATAGATGGCTCCGGCCTGTAAGATCCGCCGATCCGGGGAACGCAGTTTCCCGCTTCGGGATGGGGGGAGAGAGCGTGGGGCGGAAGGGGGCACCGGTGGGGGGACGTTGGGCAGGGCAAAGAATGCCACGCCCAAGCCTACCGTGCTGACGGCGGCGCAGATACGCATGGCCGGGCGGAATCCCAAAGTGTCGGTGAGTGTTCCGCCCAAGATGGGGCTAAAGGCCAGACCGACCATGTAGGCAACCTGGTAGAAGCCGGTCATGCGACCTCGGTCGGCTTCGGTGCTCCAATCCAACACCATCGTATAGCCGCCGACGTTGATCAAAGCCCAAGCGATGCCCCATAGCAGGCGGGCGGCCAGCAGCGGCCCAAAGCCGTGCACCAGGCTGTAGCTCAGGGTGGAGAGGATACCCAAGCTCAGGCCGATCAAAAAGAGCCTGCGCCTCCCCAGCCGGTCGTTGAGGGCACCGGCCAGAAGGTTACCGGGGATGCGGATCAGCCTGTTGACGCCCAGCATGACGCCCACGGCCCCCAGGCCGATGCCGACCGCCGCATAGCGATTGGGCAGCACGGCATACATGGTCGAATCGCCGGTCAGGGAAAGGGCCAGGGCTGCGCCGAGGGGTAGGATCAGCTGCCCCTGGCGGCGGGTGAGCAGAGTCATGGAGGAGGAACCTGACCGGCGGAGGGGCTTTCTCCTCTTACCCCTGCCATTAACAAGCCCAGCTGTTCTGCCGTAGCCGTCTTTCCGTCTACGATGCCCATGATCTGCCCTTCGTAGATGACGGCAATGCGGTCGGAAAGGGCCATGACTTCATCCAGGTCCTCGGAAATGAGCAAGATGGCAGTTCCTTTTTCCCGCTGTTCCAGCAGCCGGGCGTGGACGTACTCGGTGGCGCCGATGTCCACACCGCGCGTGGGTTGGGCAGCAATCAACACCTTTGGCCTGCGCGAAAGCTCGCGGGCCAGGACCACCTTTTGGATGTTGCCGCCCGAAAGGTTCTTAGCCAGAGTGTCGCGGGAGGGGGTCTTGATCTGGAAGAGGCGGATGAGTTTGTCGGCAAATTGGGCGATCACCCGCAGAAGCAAAAAGCCCCGGCGGGCAAAGGGCGGTTTGTTATGATCCCGTAGGATGATGTTTTCGGCCACGGAAAAGTTTTGGATGATGCCGTCTCGCATCCGCTCTTCGGGGATGTAGGCCATGCCCAGATCGGTGCGGGGGCCGGGTTTCAGATCGGTCACGTCGTGGCCCAAGAGGAGCACCTTACCGGCGGTCAGAGGACGCAGGCCGGTGATCACCTCGGCCAGTTCGCGCTGGCCGTTGCCCGAAACCCCGGCCAGGCCCAAGATTTCGCCGGCGTGGACGGTCAGGCTCACACCGCGCAGGGCCTCCGTCTCCCGGTCGCTGAGGGCGTGCAGGTCTTGGAGGACCAACCGAGCTTCGCCCGGTTCCTGTTCAACCCGATCCGGTTTCATAACTACTTCGCGACCCACCATCATCCGGGCCAAGTCTGCTTTGGTCGCACCGGCGGTGGGGCGGCTGCCGATCCGTTTGCCGTCGCGCAGCACCGTCACCCGGTCGCTGATCTCAATGACTTCGTGCAGCTTGTGGGAGATGAAAATGATCGCGTGGCCGGCCTGCGTCATCTGGCGGAGAGTGGCAAAGAACTCGTCTACTTCCTGAGGGGTGAGGACCGCCGTCGGCTCGTCCAGAATGAGCAGGGCAGCATTCCGGTAGAGGGCTTTGAGGATCTCAACCCGTTGTTTCTGGCCCACGGCCAACTGCCAAATATAGGCATTGGGGTCTACACGCAGGCCATAGATTTCGGCCAGTTCCTCAAGACGCTGCGACACGCGATCCAGGTCGGTGAGCGGCCCCCGCGAGGAAGGCAGCCCCAGGGCCACATTTTCGGCCACGGTGAGGGTGTCCACCAGCATAAAGTGTTGGTGGATCATGCCGATCCCCCTTTCAATGGCATCGGTGGGGGAGGTGATGCGTACCGGCCGACCGTTGATGCGGATCTCACCTTCGTCCGGTGCGTACATGCCGTAGAGGATTTTCATCAGTGTACTTTTGCCCGCTCCGTTTTCCCCCAACAGAGCGTGGACCTCACCGGCTCGCACATCAAAATCCACATGGTCGTTTGCCAGCACACCGGGGAATCGCTTGGTGATCCCGCGCATTTCCAGATGTTCAATGATCACTTGCCCCTGGGGTTGCATGGTGCTCTTTGTCATGGCCTGCTCCTCCCATGTTGGTAGACCGGGGAATCGGTAGATTGGGATTGCCCAATCTACCGATTCCCAATCCGTCGCCGTTCAAGTGCTAGTCGCCGATGTCAATGGTGATTGTGCCGTTCTTGATTCCTTCTATTGTGTCTTCGGCCAGCTTCTTGACATCGGGGGGCAGGTCAAAGTCGGGGTTGTACTCGATGACCTCGCCTCCGTTCTTCAGGTTGATGACGTATGCCTTGCCGCCGTAGGTTCCCTTTTCAATCTGGTCAATGATGTCCCGCAGCACGACCGCCCAATCATAGACTTGGTTGGCTACGACGATGTCGGGGGCCAGGGAGGTCTGGTTGGCCTGGGTGCCGAACCACAGCACACCGTGCTCTTCGGCCTTACCGATGGCCCCGACGACCATCTGGGCCGTCCCGGCCAGCACGTCGGCCCCGGCGGAGATGTGGGTGCTGGCGGCCTCGGCGGCCAGGGCCACATCGGAGAAGGAGCCGATGTAGTTGACGTTGACTTGGGCATCGGGATTAGAAGCTTTGACCCCCGCCACAAAGCCGTCAATGTACAGTTTGGCATCGCCTGTTTCGATGGGGCCGACCACGCCGATCACGTTGGTCTTGGTCAACTTCCCGGCCATGACACCATTGACATAACCTCCTTCATGGGACGCCGCTTCGTAGGCAAAGACGTTGTTGATGCCTTCATCTACGAAAGTATCCACCGTGGTGCCGTGGGCGAAAGCCGTTTTGGGAAAGTCGGGGGCGATTTCCTTGAGAGAGCTGCCGTACTGAGAGCCGTGGGCGATGATTAGGTCGTAGCCTTGGGAGGCATAGTCACGGATGGCCGCGGCCGCATCATCCACGACGAACATGTTCTCCGAGTAGACGAGTTCCATCTTTTCCGGGCCGCCCATTTCGTTCTGAATTTTGATCAGGGCGTCGTACATACTTTGGCTGAAGGCCAGGTCGTTGATGGTGCTGGGCATGATGACGGCCACCCGAAAGACGCCGCTTTCCTTCTCGCCACCGGGGCCACAGCCGCCGACCGCCGCAACCAACAGGGCAAACAGGACCAGCAATGATAGCCACTTGATGCTTTTCATTATTCCTTCCTCCTTTTGATGGTTCTAAAGTTTCTAATCCTGTAACGCTCTGTTTTATACTCGTGGTTTTCCCCGGCATTCACCTCCTTCCCTACGGTGGATTTGAACTGCCCCTCGCGCTTATCCTTCCCTCTCGAAGGGCTTGGTTAGGGCAGAGGGTGAACGCACCCGCTGTACCGTCAGGACCAGAGCGATGATGGTCAGCACGTAGGGCAACATGACCATCAGATCGGAAGGGATGGGCACGCCTTCGACCTGAAGCCGCAGCTGCAAAGCGTTGACCATGCTGAAAAGCAGGGCGCCCAGCATCACGCCAAAGGGCCGCCAGCCGCCAAAATAGACCAGGGCGACGGCGATGAACCCCAGCCCGCTGGTCATGTTCTGTTGAAATACGTTCAGCAGGCCGATGGACATGGACGCTCCGGCGATGCCCGACATGATGCCGCCCAGGGTGACGGTGATGTAGCGCACGGTGGAGACGCTCACGCCCAGGGAGTCGGCGGCTTCCGGATGCTCGCCCACGGCCCGAATCTTGAGGCCCAGGGTGGTCTTTTGCAAGACGAACTGGGCGATGGGGACCAAGGCAAAGGCGACGTAGACCAAGATGTTTTGTTGGAAAAAGATCTCGCCGATGATGGGAATGTCGCCGAGGATGGGGATGTGAATGGAGGGGAAGCCGTTCACCGTCTCGACCGTGCCCATGAGCATTTGGAACAGCAAGGTGCTCATGCCCAAGCCAAAGAGGTAGAAGCCGATGCCGCTGATGCCTTGTTCCGCCTGCAGGTTGATGGTGACAAAGGCCATAGCCAGCCCCATGGCCGCTCCGACGATGATGGCGGCCAGCATCCCCAACCACAGGTTACCGGTTTGGAAGGTGACGTAAAAGGCGGCAAACGCGCCCATGAGCATTTGCCCTTCCACGCCCAGGTTGAGCACGCCGCTGCGTTGGCTCAACGTTTCCCCCAGCCCGGCATAGAGGTAAGGGGTCGCCAACCGGATACCGGAAGCCAGAATGCCGATGAAGAAAGATGTGGTCAAAACATCGCCCATGATTTTACCCTCCCGATTCTGCAGTCAGAGTTGTTTCGCGTTCCGGTTGATGGGTGGCTGCAATTTGCCGTCTGCGCTGCCGTTTGCGCCGCCAGATGTCGCTACTCACGACAAAGACCACGACCAGGCCGTTGAGGCCGATGATAAAGGCGGATGGGACTTGCATCACCCGTTGGAGTTTGTTGGCTCCCACCAGCAGTGCCCCGAACAGGAAGGAGGCCGGGATGGTGCCGATGGGGTGTAATTGGCCGAACAGGGCAGCCACGATGCCGTTGAACCCGGCCCCGCCGGTAAAGCCGGTCGCCGAGCCATCGGTGATCATCCGGTAGTTGAGACCGTAAACCTGGATGACGCCTGCCAATCCGGCAAAAGCACCGCTCAACAAAAGAGCGATAACGATCTGCCGCCGGACGCGGATGCCGCCGTAGCGGGCCGCATGGGGGTTCTGGCCCACGGCCCGGATGCGGTAGCCCAGAGTGGTGCGCCACAGGAGAATGTAGACCAGGATGGCCAGGCCGACGGCGATGACTGCGCCCAGGTGCAGGCGGGTGGGGACCAGGCGGGGCAAGCGGAAAGCGGCATCCAAGGGGGCGGTTTGGGGGATCTTGCTGGCCAGCTCGGCTTGGGCGGGGTCAATCAACGGGCCGCGCAGCAAATAGTTCATGATCTGGACGGCGATGGCGTTCATCATCACCGTACTGAGGATCTCGTTGACGCCGAAATATGCTTTGAGCGCGCCCGGAATCGCTCCCCAAAAGGCCCCGCCCGCGAAGCCGATCAACATTGCCAGAGGGACGACCAGCCAGCCCGGTCCTCCTGACAGTTCCAGGCCGACAACCGTTCCCAAGATGGCGCCGATGATCATTTGGCCTTCACCGCCGATGTTGATGACGTTGGCCCGAAAAGCGATGCAGATGCCCAGGCCTACCAGGAGGAGAGGGACGGCTTTGACCGCCGTTTCGGCCAGGGCGTTGCCGCTGCCGAATGCGCCTTCCAGCAATGCACCATAGGCCCGGATGGGGTTGGCCCCCAGCACCAACAGCATAACCGCTCCCACTGCCAATGCGGCCAGGGTTGCGAATACCGGTAGTAGGGCGTCTATGATTTGCGAGGCGTCGAATTTCTTCATCTCTCCTCCTGTGTTGGCAGATTGGTAGATTGGTACATTGGTAAGTTGGGAAATCGGTAGATTGGTGGCGCCCCTGCCCAATTTCCCAACGCCAGATCTTGACTCTGACGCCGATTCGTGGTAAGATGAGTGTGAAGTAGCGGCAACATAAGTCCTGGACCGGCTGGGTGTTCGTAGAACACCCCACTCCGCCTAAGAAAAGGCGGTGGTTATCGGCCCCCAAGCCAGGCCGCTATTTTTGTTCCCCACACTTTTTCTTCCACCATGACTTTGGACGCGATAATGTGCGCAGCCCAATTGTTACCTTGAGCGTGCTTTTGCTCAAAAGCCCAAGCCACAAAGTCTACCGCTTGCAATCCCGGTTCGGCCCATGAGTCTTGTTGTTCGATCAACACGACCTGATCGGGTACGTCCGCGATGGCCTCGCGTATCGCGCGTTCAAGTTGCATCTGCTGACGGCGTTGGTGTATCGCTCGTCCAGACGCAGCTCTATCCGCATCTACCGGTCTAGGTGCCGGCCTATCGCTCCTTCAGCCGGACGGGCAATTTGTACACCCGCACTCCCACGGCGTCGTAGATGGCGTTGCAGATGGCCGGAGCGGTGGGGATGGAGGGCAGCTCGCCGACGCCTTTGGCGCCGTAAGGGCCGGTGGAGGTCGGATGCTCGGCCAGGTGGACCTCCATTTCGGGCATATCGCCGATGAGGGGGACCTTGTAGTCCTTCCAGCGTCGCGTTTTGGGGATGCCTTCTTCCAGCACGTACTCTTCGGTCAGGGCCGTGCCGATGCCCATGACGATGCCGCCTTCTACCTGGCCCAAGAAGGCTTGAGGGTTGAGGGCGCGGCCTCCGTCGGCGGCGGCGATGACGCGCAGGACCTGCACTTTGCCGCTCTCCGGGTCCACGGCGACCTGGGCTGCTTGGGCGGCAAAGCCGAAGGCAAAGTGCATGTCCCCGCCTTGACCCAAAGGCAGCGTGTCGGGGGCGCGGTAGAGGTAGCGCAGGCGCGGCTCGCGGCCTTCCTCAATGAGCCATTGGACCGCCCGACCGAAGGGGGCATGTTGCCCTGCGGCCCGTAGCTCGCCCTCTTCAAAGCGGATGCTTTCCGGCGGCACATCCCAACGCTCGGCGGCGACATCGGCCAGGCGACGACGCAGGCCCTCGGCGGCGAGGCGCACGGCGTTGCCGCTGACGAATGTCTGGCGGCTGGCAGTGGTCGGCCCCCCGTCGGGGCACAGGTCGGTATCCGAAAGCAGGACATGTGCCCGTTCAATGGGCAAACCAAAAACCTCGGCGGTGATCTGGGCCAGCACGGTGGTCAACCCCTGGCCCAGGTCGGCGGAGCTGACACGGGCCGTTGCACTTCCGTCGGGGTAGACTTCTACTTCTGCTTCGGCTTGATCGGGTGCGCCGCCGCCGAACCCGGTGTTCTTGTAGGCACAGGCCAAGCCCCAACCGATTTGGGCGTTGGGGAACGGGGCTTCGGGAGGCCGGGAATCCAGCTCGCGGACGCGCCGTTCAACCCAGTCCAGGCAGTCCAGCAGGCCGACCGATTCGCGGAGGATTTGCCCGGTGGCGGTCATGGCGCCGACGCGCAGGGCGTTTTTGCGCCGCAGCGCAAAGGGGTCCATGCCCAGCTCATGGGCCAGGATGTCCATGTTTGATTCGACGGCAAAGGCCGACTGGGTGACGCCAAAGCCGCGAAAGGCCCCCGCAGGCGGGTTGTTGGTGAACATGGCGTAACAATCCACCTTGACGTTGGGGACTTGGTAGGGGCCGCTGGCGTGGGTGGTAGCCCGCTTGAGCACTTTGTCGGAAAGGCTGGCATAGGCCCCGGCGTCGCCTATCAGCTCCGCCTGGACGGCGACCAGGGTGCCATCCCGTTTGGCGCCGGTTTTGATGCGGATGACGGTGGCGTGGCGTTTGGGGTGGGCCAGAAGCGATTCGGCCCGGTCGTAGAGGATTTTGACCGGGCGGCCCGTTACTTGGGCCAGCAGTGCGGCGTGGATCTGCCCGGCAATGTCCTCTTTGCCGCCGAATCCGCCGCCGATGAGGGTCCCTCGCACCCGCACCGCTTCTTCCGGCAGGTCCAAAGCGGCGGCGATCTGGGCGCGGTCGGCGTAGGGGATCTGCGAGCCGACATAGACGGTCAGCTTGGGGTGTTCTTCGTCGTATCCGGCGGGAACGGCGATGCTGCATTCCGGCTCCATGAACATATGGTCGTAGGTCGGTGTGCGGTACTCGCGCTCCACGATGACATCGGCTTGGGCAAAGCCCTCCTCTACATCACCCAAGCGGACCTTGATGTGCTCCAGGAGGTTGCCGGTGGGCCATTCTTCGTGGACGATGGGGGCGTCCGGCTCGCGGGCCTGCTCCGCACTGGCGACGACCGGCAGCGGTTCATATTCGACGCGGATGTGTTTCAGGGCCTCGCGGGCGATTTCGGGTGTATCCGCCGCGACCACGGCCACGGCATCGCCCAGGTAGCGCACCTTGTCGTCGCACAGCACCGGCCAATCCTGGTAGACCAGGCCATGGCGGTTGCGGCCCGGCACGTCCTGGTAGGTCAGGACGGCGTGGACGCCGGGCAACGCTTTGGCCTCGGCGGTGTCAATGGAAAGGATGCGGGCGTGGGGGTAGGCGGCCCGCAGCACTGCACCGTGGAGCATCCCGGCGAAGGTATAGTCGTCGGCGAATTTGGCCGCTCCCGTTACCTTGTCCACCGCATCGGGGCGGGGGTAGGAATGGCCGATGACGCGCAGCGGCTCTATGGTCTCCGGGATGAGGGGCGGTAGCGGCTCGCCGGTGCGGGCTTCGTGGATGGCGGAGCGGACGGCCCGCAGGATGCTGGCATAGCCGGTGCAGCGGCAGGCGTTGCGGGCCAGGGCCTTTTTGATCTCGCGCTCCACGGCGGTGTCGTCGGGGATGTCCTCGGCGTCGGCCAGCTTGGTCCACAGGGCGGCGGCGGCCATGAGCAGGCCCGGCGTGCAAAAGCCGCATTGGACCGCGCCGTGTTCAATGAACGCTTTCTGCAACGGGTGCAGCTCGCCCGGCTTGCCCCACCAATCGGCCAAGCCTTCGACGGTGAGCACTCGCTTGCCCACTGCCCGGCGGGCGGGGTAAACGCAGGATCGGACCGCCCGCCCATCCACCAAGACGGTGCAGGTCCCACACTGGCCGTCGCTGCAACCGATCTTGGTTCCGGTCAGCCCCAGGTCGCGGCGCAATACATCGGCCAGGGTGGCATCGGCGGCCACGGTGAGCGTGTGTTCTGCACCGTTGACGGTCACATCGATTGTGATCGAATCGGTCATTTTGCCCTCCGAACAATGTTCTTCCCAGTGCCCAAGCGGCGATTTCGAGGTCACAACGAGGAACATTTTACCGCAGAATAGGCAAAAGGGGAAATTTAACCGGGCGCGATTGAGTGTTGACGGTGATGATCTTCTATGGTATGATTGGTCTCAGAAAGGTGAGGCACCAATGGAAGATTTGTCATAATGCCGGAAGGCAGACCTGGTTTTGAGCCGGTTTATCCCCCCGCTGTCTGGCGGTTGCTTCTGGATGGTGAGGCCGACGGCGCTACCAACATGGCCATAGACGAGGCTGTCCTGATCGCCGTGGTGGAAGGTTCCAGCCTGCCCACGTTGCGTTTTTATAGCTGGTTTCCGCCTTGCCTGAGCCTGGGGCGCAATCAACCGCTGGCCGATGTAGATCGCTCTGCCTGCGCCCGCGCCGGGGTGGACGTGGTGCGGCGGCCCACCGGCGGGCGGGCCATCCTCCACACCGACGAACTGACCTATTCCCTGACTTTGCTCCAGAGCGATCCCCGGGCTACGGGCGATGTGGTGGAGAGCTACCGCCGTCTCAGCGAAGGGTTGCTGGCCGGATTGCGGTTGCTGGGGGTTGATGTCCATCAGGCGCGACCGGCCAGAAAACCCGGCGATCCGAGCGCCATCTGTTTCGAGACGCCGTCTGATTATGAAATCACCGTCGGGGGACGCAAACTGGTGGGTAGCGCACAGTGGCGGGCGCGGGGCGGCGTCTTGCAGCACGGCAGCCTGCCGCTCCACGGCGATCTGGCCCGCATTGTGGATTGCCTGGCCCTGACGCCGGGAGAGCAGGCGGCCCAACGGTTGCAGGTCCGCCAGCGAGCAGCGACACTGGGAGAGGTCCTGGGGCGTGTTGTCTCTTTTGCGGAAGCAGCTCAAGCCCTGGCTGCCGGATTTGCTCAGGCATTGAGCCTGACCCTGATCCCGGCCTCTCTTACCGAAAGAGAGTGGACGCTGGCCGCTGAAATCCGCCGCCGCTACGCTTCGCCGGGGTGGACCGGGCGCCGCTGAATCGTTACTTCATAATAACCTGCGTTGCATTGCGGGCCTGTGTCTGTGCTTCTAGTTACCCCCCAATATATTTGCCAACGTTGCCAAAGGATGGTATCATGTAGCCGGAGCAGAGACGATCATGAGTCGATCTTTGATTGAC
>CAZQKE010000030.1:0-43595 GCA_964593865.1 uncultured Anaerolineaceae bacterium
CGTCCAGCCGCGCGCCTGGTAGTATTCGGCCAGCATCGGTTCCAGGTCGGGCAGGACGCCGGCTGCGCCGCCGCTGGGCCGGGGTTCGGTCAGGAGACGGCGGGGCAGTGTATCGTCGGCGGCGGTGATGCCCAGCCGCAGGTTGATGAGCCGCTTGAGGTTGAAGAACCGCTCGCCGGTGCGCAGCACATCCGCGGCGGTCCATTCCCAGCCCAGGGCGGCGTTGACCAGATCGGCCAGCTCGTGCGGCCCCACGTGGGATTTGGCAATGAACTTGCACAGGCCCAGCGGGTTAAAGACGGCCATAAAGTTTTGGAAATCGGCGGCCAATGCCCCCTTGCCCCGGCTGTCGTGGTCGTCAAATTCGGCGTCGTACCATCCCGCATAGCGGGTTCCGTAGCTCACCCAATAGGATCCTGTTTCCAGGTGGCAGGCCCCCCGGCTGGCCGTGGCGTATCCGGCGGCCATGCTGACAAAGGCGCGGGGGTCGTGGTAGGGGACCTCCATCCCTTTCACGTGGACGGCAAAGGCTTCCGCCTCCGGGCCGAGGCGTCGGGCGGCGGCCCGCACGCCGTCGGCCAGCAGCTCGCCGATCCCTTCGCGGCGGGCGATGGCGTGGATGGCGGCGATCATCGCCTCGGCGTTGCCCCAGGTCAGCTCCAGGCCGCCGGTCTCTTGTTGCGAGATCAAGCCCTTCTCATACGCCTCCATGGCAAAGGCGATGGCCGAGGAGGTGCTGATGGTATCCAGCCCGTAGCGGTTGCACAGGTCGTTCATAAAGGCGATGGCGTTCAGGTCGTCGCATAGGCAGTTGCCGCCGAACCCGGCCAGTGTCTCATACTCCGGCCCGTGGCCCCGCACCCCGGCGTAAGGGCCGTCGTTGATCTCAATCTCCAGACCGCAGCCGATGGGGCAGGCAAAGCAGCGGGTGTGCCCCGTCAGGATCGTCTCGGCGATGCGCTGCCCGGAGGTGGCTGCCGCGCCCTCTTTCCAATTGCCCAGGGTCCAGTTTTTGAGGGGCAGGTCCCCGACGACTTCGGTGGCCGGGACGCCGCCTGCCGTGCCCAGCTGAGAAAGCCCCACGGCGTTCTCCTGGATAAAGCGGTTGATCCGGCGGACAAAGGCGCGAAAGGTGTGGATGTCGGGGTAGGTTGGTTTTTCGTGGCCGCGCACGGCGATGGCCTTCAGATTTTTGGAGCCGAGCAGCGCACCCATCCCCCCGCGCCCGGCGGTGCGGGCGTGTTCCTGTCCGCCTTGCAGCACCCCCGCCAGCGGGATCAGGTTCTCCCCCGCCGGGCCGATGCAGGCGATCTGGGCCTGGGGGTCGGTCTCTCGGCGCAGCTGGGCAAAGGTCGCAAAGTGATCCAACCCCCACAAGTGCTCCGCCGGGCGGACCTCCACCCGGCCGTCGTGGAGCCAGAGATAGACCGGCTTCGCCGCCCGCCCGGTGACGATCAAGCCGTCGAACCCGGCGAAGCGCAGCTCGGCCCCCCAGTGGCCGCCCATGTTGGATTCATCCCAGATGCCGGTCAGGGGTGAGCGTCCGCACCAGGTGCTGCGGCTGGCGGTAGGGGCAAAGGTCCCGGTCAGCAGGCCGTTGAAGGCCAGCAATGGGCTGTCCGGATCCAGGGGGGCGCGGTCGGGGTCCATCTCTGCGTAAAAGATTCTGGCCGCCAGGCCGCTGCCCAGCAGGTAACGGCGCACATCCTCCTCTCGGATCGGCTCTATGTGATAAGAGCCGTCGTCCAAGTTCACACGGAGCAGTTTGCCGGCATACACGTCCGCCATTGTTCACCTCGCTTTTTTCTTTTCGGCAAGGGCCATTATACCCGAAAATCCAGGCCCTGTCTAACTTTGGACAAGGGGGCCGATTGTGGTATAATCCGGTATGCCGACCAAGCCAAACTGTCAGTGTAGACGCTGATTTTCTACCGCCGTTTCCCGCAGGCTTGGGTTTTTCGTAAAAGCTGACCGGCCTGTGGGTAGGGGAGATATTTTTTTCCTTTTGGTTTGGATCATCAACAAAAGAAAGGAAGGTGTTCCATGAAGCTCATAGATCTAACCATCCCCTTGGGCATCGGCACCCCGCCGTGGCCCACCTACGAGCCGTTGCAGGTCAAGTACTTTAAGCGATTGGCCCCCAACGGCGCCAACGGCCAGCTGCTGACCCACTCGAATCACCTGGGTACGCACCTGGACGGCGAGATCCACTTTTACACCGCCGGGAAGGACATCGCCCAGCTGGACCTGAACGAATTTCTGGTCGGGCCGGGCGTCGTCGTGGACCTTTCCGACGCGACCGGCGACTATCAAATCTACACCTCCCAGATGATCGAAGAGCGGGTGGAGGTCCGCGAGGGCGACATTCTCATCATCCACACCGGCTACCATCATTTCGGTTGGGATCAGCCCTACGCCGACGAAATCCGCTACATGGTCCAGCACCCCGGCCCCGACCGCGAGTTTGCCGAATGGGCCAAGGCGAAAAAGATCAAATGGATCGGTGTGGATTGCGGCAGTGCAGATCACCCCATGAACACCATCATCCGCGATTGGATGCCCCGCCAGGCCGCCGAGGCCGACAAGGTCTTTCAGGAAATGTACGGCACAACCCTGGCCGAGCGGTTCACCCCCGACAAGTACCAGCTGATGCATATTGAGATGTTCCCCTACCACATCATCCATGCCGAGTGCATCGGCGGGGACATTGACCTGCTGGTGAACCGCCGGACGACCATCGGCTTTTTCCCCTGGCGTTTCGTGGACGGCGAATCGTGCATCGGGCGTTGCGTAGCCATGGTGGACGATGACGAATATGAAGAACTGATGGCCCGCAAAGCCGAGCTGCCCAAGACCCGCTTTGGCGATTGCTACGACCCGGCCCATGTGGAAAGCATCGAGAAGTTGACGCGCAAGGGGTAAAAGATTGGGGGATGTTCCCCAATTTTCCGATTCGTGTGGGGGCTGCCCTTCCGAGAGATGGTCGCCAAGACGATCCTGTTCCTACACGGCTTTGCTTCTTCATCCCGCTCCACCAAAGCCCGATACCTGGCAGGGCGGTTCGCCGCCCTGCCGGGTGCAAAATTCCACGCCCTGGATTTCAATCCCACCCCTGCCGATTTTGAGTACATGACCACCACGGGATTGATCAACCGGCTGCGCCAATACGTGCTGGACCGCGACCTGCTCCGCTTTCGCCTCATCGCCAGCTCCTACGGCGGTTTGATCGCTTTGCACTATGCCCATCGTTTCGGCGGCGTGGAGGAGATGCTGCTTCTGGCTCCCGTCCTGCGCTGGCGACCCGGTGGGCCGTTTCCGGAACGGCTGGCCCTATGGCGCGAGGAAGGCGTTATCCGGGTTCCTCACTATGCTTTGGGGGAGGAGTTGCCCCTGCGCTATGACATTGAAATAGACGGCCAACGCTACCGGGAGCCGGTCCCGCCGCCCTGCCCCGTCACCATCATTCACGGCTCCGCCGACGGGATCGTGCCCGCGGAAGACAGCCGCCGCTATGCCGCCACCTTCTCCGCCCAGGTCCGCTTGGTTGAGGTGGAGGCGGACCACGATTTGAACGGCCATCTGGACCTTATCTGGGAGTATGCAAGATCCCTTGCGCAGTAGCCGCAATCTCCGTTGGCCCGTACCTGCGCTGCATTTGCGGGTGAAAGGTGACGGTTGCGGCTCGCAACGATGGCAACAGCTTTGAATGCCCGCCAGTCGAGGAGGTAGAAATCATGTTTGCCAGACCCGGCTTACCAACCTTTGATTACGTACAGGCCGAAACCCTTGCGGAGGCGGTTCGTCTCTTGCAAGAGCACGGCCCCGAAGCCCGTCCGCTGATGGGGGGCACCGACCTGTTCCCCAACATGCGCGACGGCAAGCGACGTCCTACGTTGGTGGTGGATGTCAAGGGCTTGCCCGGAATGCGGGAGATCGTCTACGACGCGGAGCGGGGGTTGACCGTCGGTGCGGCGGTGACGATGAACGAACTGGCCCGCCACCCGGAGGTGCGGAGCCATTACCCGCTCCTGGCGCAGGCTGCCGCCAGCGTCGCTTCCTACCAGGTTCGCAATCGGGCGACCATCGGCGGCAACCTGTGCAACGCTTCCCCCTGCGCCGATACCGCCCCGGCAACCGTCGTCTTGGAAGCCGAATTCGTGCTTTTTGGCCCCGATGGGGAACGCACCGTGCCCGCCGCCGCGTTTTTCACCGGTCCCGGTCAGACGGTCCTCCGGCCCGCCGAGCTGCTGACGGCCATCCGCTTCCCCCTGCCGCCCTCTCCGGCGGCTGCCCGCTACCACAAACTGGGCCGCTGCCGGGCCGGGGACCTGTCGCTGGTGGGCGTGGCCGTGTTGGGCTATGCCAACGGCGCGGCTTCGGGTTACCGCTTCCGCATCGGGTTGGGGTCCGTTGCCCCGACGCCCATCCGGGCGACCGAGGCCGAAGAGTTTCTGGCGGCCCACCCGCCCGGCGAGGAGAGCTTCACCCAGGCTGCCGCGTTGGCCCGCGCCGCCGCTACACCCATCACCGATGTACGGGGAACTGCCGAATACCAGAAGGAGATGGTCCACACCCTCACCTTGCGCGGCCTGCGCGACGTGTGGGCGCAGCTGACCGGTCGGTAGGCCAGGGGTTCTATCTCCCTCTGCGCGGGAGGGTCCGGGGGCCGTCCGTGAATGTGCCCTGTTCTTCGTGGACGGCCTGGATTTTGAGGAGGGCCGATGCAGCTGGAAGTGATTTCCCGTGAACCGCCGGGCACGGCCCATCCCGTACCGCTCCTCTTTGTCCACGGCATGTGGCACGGGGCCTGGTGCTGGGATGTGCATTTTTTGCCCTATTTTGCCCAACACGGCTACTCTGCCCACGCCCTGAGCCTGCGCGGTCATGGGGCCAGCGAAGGCCGTGAGCGGCTGCGCCGGTACGGCCTGGCCGACTATGTAGCCGATGTGGAGCAGGTGGCGGCGCAAATGCCGTCGCCGCCGGTGCTGATCGGCCATTCAATGGGGGGGATGATCGTCCAAAAGTACCTGGGCCGTCACCGAGCACCCGCCGCCGTTCTGTTGGCCTCCGTCCCGCCTCGTGGGTTGTTGCCGGCCACGCTGCGCTTCGTCCGTCGCCACCCGTGGGCTTTTCTCAAAGCCAATCTGACCCTGCGCATGTACCCGGCGGTCGGCACACCGGCGTTGTGTCGGGAGATGTTCTTTTCGGCGGGAATGCCGGAGGAACAAGCGGCGGCCTACTGTCGGCGCATCCAGGATGAATCGTACCGGGCCTATCTGGAATCGGTGTTCCTGTTTTTATCCCGTCCGCCCCGCATCACGACGCCGTTGCTGGTCTTGGGCGCGGCGGACGACCGGGCCATCTCGGTCGGCGAAGTCGAGGCAACGGCGCAAACCTATGGCGTCCGGGCCGAGATCTTTTCCGATATGGCCCATGACATGATGCTGGAAGCCGGTTGGCGGGCCGTCGCCGACCGAATTCTGGCCTGGCTGGCCGAGCAGCCTGACCTGAGCTGAACGATGTATTGAACCGCAAAGGCGCAAAGGAAAGAAGAGAAAGTAAAAACCTTCGCGCTCTTGGCGTCTTGGCGGTTCCAGAGATTTGAACCGCGAAGGCGCAAAGGGCGCAAAGGAAAGAAGAAAAAGTAAAAACCTTCGCGCTCTTGGCGTCTTGGCGGTTCGGAGGTTTGAACCGCGAAGGCGCAAAGGGCACAAAGGAAAGAAGAAAAAGTAAAAAAACCTTCGCGCTCTTGGCGTCTTGGCGGTTCCAGAGATTTGAACCGCGAAGGCGCAAAGAAAGAACGGCGTCTTTGCGGCTCAACCGCTTTGGGTAGAAAGGAGAGAAAATGACAACGCACACGATTACCGTCACCGTCAACGGCGCAAAGGAGCGTCTGGACGTTCCATCGAACATGACTTTGCTCAAGATGCTCCGCGAGAAATTGGCCCTGACCGGCGTCAAGAACGGCTGTGAGGCCGGGGAATGCGGTGCTTGCACCGTCTTGCTGGACGGCGAGCCGGTCAATTCGTGCATGGTGCTGGCCGTGGAAACCGACGGCCACGAAATCCTGACCGTCGAGGGGTTGGCCCCGGAGGGCGAACTCAGCCCTCTGCAACAAGCCTTCATTGAGCACAACGCCGTCCAGTGCGGCTATTGCACGCCGGGGATGCTCATGTCGGCCACGGCGTTGCTGCAACGCAACCCCCACCCCACCGAAACCGAGATCAAAGAAGCGTTGGTGGGCAACCTGTGCCGCTGCACCGGCTATGTGCGGATCATCAAGGCGATCCAATCGGTCGCCGAACAAGGAGCGGCGTCCTAGCGCGATGTCCGTCCGGCGATTGACCTCGGTTTGCGCTTGTGCTATACTTGCCGGGGGAAAAAGATGGGATCACGGAATGACAGGAGCGACAAAATGACCGAAAGCAAGACAACCTTTACCTCTGAGCCTGTAGGCAAAAGCGTCCCCCGCATTGACGCTTATGAAAAGGTCACCGGCAGCGCGATCTATGCCGATGACATGCAGTTCGGACCGGGGCTGTGGTACGGGCGGCTGGTGCGCAGCCCCCATGCCCACGCCCTCATCAAAAAGATTGATGTCAGCCAGGCGTTGGCCATGCCCGGCGTCAAGGCCGTCGTCACCGGGGCCGATACGCCCAAGAATTTCGGCCTCTACCTGGTGGACCGCCCCATCTTTGCCCGCGACCGGGTGCGCTTTGTGGGCGAACCGGTGGCCGGGGTGGTGGCCGTCAGCGAAGAGATCGCCGAGGAAGCGGCCAAGCGGGTCATCGTCGAATATGAGGTCCTGGAGCCGGTATTTGATCCGGTGGAGGCGGCCCAACCCGACGCGCCCCTGCTCCACCCCGACTTGGGCAAGTACAAAGTCGCCAATTTCATCTTTCCCCAGCCGGGAACCAACATCTCGGAGCATTTCAAACTGCGCCGGGGCGATGTGGAGGCCGCCTGGCCGAAATGCGCGGCCATCGTCGAAGGCGAATTCCGCCTGCCCCAGATCCAGCACGTGCCCATTGAACCTCACGTGGCCGTCAGCCTGTGGGATCTTTCCGACCAGGTGACACTCTGGACTTGCTCCCAATCGCCCTTTGCCCAGCGGGATCTGATCGCCCAGAGTCTGGACATTCCCCACGGCAACCTGCGGGTGGTCTCGCCCTATGTGGGCGGTGGCTTTGGCGGCAAGGCGGGCGTTTCTATGGAGATCTGCGCCGTGGCGATGGCCCGCGCCGTCAAGGGCCACCCGGTCAAGCTGCGCATGACCCGTGAGGAAGAATTTATCGGCACGACGGTTCGCCAAAGCCTGGTTGCCCGCACCAAGATCGGCTGCGATGCCGAGGGCAATCTGTTGGCCATGGAGACGGCCTACTATTTCGGCGGCGGAGCTTACAACGATTACGGCGTCAACATCGCCCGCGCCGCCGGGTATTCCTGCACCGGCCCTTACCTGATCCCCAACGTCAAGGGCGATTCCTACTGCGTCTATACCAACCTGCCGGTGGGCAGCGCCATGCGCGGCTTTGGAATGCCCGAAATCCACTGGGGCATTGAGCAGATCATGGATCAGCTGGCCGAAAAGATCGGCATGGACCCCGCCGAGTTCCGGCGGCGCAACTGCGTCAAAACCGGCGAGACGATCCTGACCGGGATGAAGATGACGCCCATTGACCTGGTTGCCTGCATTGACAAGGTGACCGAGGCCGTCAACTGGGGCAAGGATGAGCCGCCCTCTGCGCCCCACAAAAAACGGGGCAAGGGGCTGGCCATCATGTGGAAGGCCCCGGCCATGCCGCCCAACCCCGGCAGCGCGGCCATCGTCCGCTTCAACGAGGACGCCACGGTCAACGTCTCCATCGGCGCCCAGGACCTGGGGCAGGGGGCCTTTACGGCCATGGCCCAGATTGCAGCCCAGACGTTGGGCGTGCCCTACGAGTGGGTGCGCATCTCCGTCCCGGTAGATACCAAGTACAGCCCCTACGAATGGCAGACCGTCGCCAGCCGCATCACCTGGTCCACCGGCAACGCCGTGCGGGCCGCCGCTCTGGACGCCAAACGCCAGATTTTGGAGATCGTCGCCCAACACTGGGGCGAAAACCCGGAGGACCTGGACATCAAGGATGGCGTGGTCTTTTCCTACCGTACCGAGGAGGAGCAGCCCCTCAAGGGCATGGTTATCTACGGCCTGCCCAACGACAATTTCGAAGGCTGGACCGGCGGCCCCATCATCGGGCAGGGGCACTTTATGCCGACCTATGTGACCAACTTGGATTTTGAGACGGGGCAGGGTACGCGGGCGGTGGTCCATTATACCGTCGGTGCCCAGGCTGTGGACCTGGAGGTGGATACCGAGACCGGCGAAATAGAAATTCTCAAGATCGCCAGTGCCTACGACGTGGGCAAAGCCATCAACCCCGACCTGATCATGACCCAGATCGAAGGCGGCGCGGTCCACGGCATGAGTTCCGCCTTTGAGGGGCTGAAATATGATGAGGCGGGGCGGCCTCTGAACCCCAACCTGGTGGATTACCGCATCGCAACGGCCATGGACATCCCACGCCAGATCCACGGCGACTTTGTCGAAACGCCGGTGGAGGACGGTCCCTGGGGCGCGCGGGGCGTGGGCGAACATGTCATGGTCCCCACCGCACCGGCCATCGCCAACGCCCTCTACAACGCCCTGGGCGTGCGCTTCAATGACCTGCCCCTTTCGGCGGAAAAGGTGTATATGGCGTTGAAAAAACGTGCGGGCAAGTAGCGCGAGAGGGGGGGCGCAACACCCCTGCCGACCGTTTCGTCGGGCCGGGAATCGGCCTTGATGTCGGAGGAATGACTTGGGTTCTAGAAAGGACGGAATGATGCTGATCACAAATGGCCGGGTTGTCACGTTCGGCGAAGCGAATGAAATCATCGTGGACGGAGCGGTTCGGATAGAAGGTGATCGGATTACAGAAGTGGGGCCGACAGCCCAACTGCAGGCGGCCTTCCCCGATGATGAGATGGTGGATGCCGGAGGGCAGCTGATCATGCCCGGTAACATCTGCGGGCACACCCACTTTTACGGGGCCTTTGCCCGCGGTATGGCCATCCCCGGTGAGCCGCCCCGCGACTTTCCCGAAATCTTGGCGAAGCTGTGGTGGCGTCTGGACAAAGCCCTTTCTTTGGAGGATGTGCGCTATTCGGCCCTGGTCTGTCTGGTGGATGCCATCAAGCACGGCACGACCACCTTGATCGACCACCATGCCAGTCCCAATGCCATTGACGGCTCGCTGGATGCTATCGCCGAGGCGGTGGATCGGGCGGGGGTGCGGGCCAGCCTGTGCTACGAAGTCACCGACCGCGATGGTCCCGAACGCGCCCAGGCGGGCATCCGGGAAAATGTCCGCTTTGCCCGTTCCCTGGCCCAATCGCCTCATCCCCGCCTGGCCGCTTCCTTTGGCCTTCATGCCTCTTTGACCCTTTCCGATGAAACGTTGGCCGATTGCGTGGCCGCGGCGGAGGGTTTGGACATCGGTTTTCACATCCACGCCGCCGAGGGAATCTCCGATCAGGAGGATAGCCTGCGCAAGAGCGGCAAGCGCGTTGTAGAGCGGCTGTACGAAGCGGGCATTTTGGGGCCGAAGAGCATCCTGGTCCATTGTGTCCACGTGGATGCTTGGGAGATGGAGTTGCTGCGCGATACCAACACTTGGGTCACCCATCAGCCCCGCTCCAACATGAACAACGCCGTCGGTGTCGCCCCGGTGGAGACGATGCTGCGCGGCGGAATCCCCGTAGCGATGGGCAACGACGGCTTTTCCAACAACATGTGGGCCGAATGGAAAGCCGCCTACCTGCTTCACAAGGTATGGCATGGCGATCCGCGTCGCATGGGAGGCTACGACGTGATGCAGATGGCCGTTACCAACAACGCGGCCCTGGCCCGCATCTTCTGGCCGGAGGCCCCTTTGGGTGAGATCTCTCCCGGTGCATATGCCGACCTGATCCTGGTGGATTACCATCCCTTTACCGAGTTGACCGCCGGGAACCTGCCTTGGCACATCCTCTTCGGCTTTGAGGCCGATGCCGTGACGGCGACCATGGTTGGCGGGAAGTGGCTCATGCGCGACCGGCAGCTGTTGACGTTGGATGAAGCCGAGATCGCCGCCAGGGCACGGGAGCTTTCGGCAGAGACCTGGAAACGATACATGGGGGAGCAGGTTTGACAAGGCCGGGAACCTGGTCTAGAATAATGTGCGGCCGGCCCCCATAGCTCAGTGGATAGAGCAGCGGCCTTCTAAGCCGTCGGTCGCAGGTTCGAATCCTGCTGGGGGTGCTCTGCCGCAGTGGAAGGCGCGGAGAACGCAGGCGAGGGCGTGCGGTTCCGCGCTTTTTTGTTTGCGGTCTCGCCGTTCGCCAGGGGCGGCAGGGGGTGTAGCCTGCCGCCTTCTATGCGCCAGGTCCGGCAGTGGGCCAGGAACGATTCCGGCAGCCATTGCAGCTCTGTGGCCGTGACCAACGTTTGTTCCGGACCGTCGGCAGAGACCAGCCAGCGGAGCAGGAAACGGCGGCGGCGTCCGTCCAGTTCCGAAAGGACATCATCCAGCAGCAGGACGGGGCGGTGGCCCGTTTCGCGGCGCATCAGGTGTACCTCGGCCAGCTTGAGGGCCAATGCGGCGGTGCGCTGCTGCCCCCGTGAACCGTACACCCCGGCATCCACCCCGTGGATCAAAAAGCGCACGTCGTCCCTATGGGGACCGACCAGAGTCACCCCGGCAGGAATTTCTCGCTGCCGCAGGTCCAGCAGCTGCTGCCGAAAAGCCCTGCCGATGTCCTCTATCGTCGCTCCGTCACCGAGGGTGATGCTGGATTCGTAACGTAGGCGCAGATGTTCTTCCCCATCGGTCAGATCGCCGTGGATGTTCCCCGCCAGCTCATCCAGGGCAAGCAGGGCCATCCGCCGCCGAGCCGTGAGCAACGCTCCGTGTTCGGTCAGTTGGGCATCCCAGAAGAGAAGTTGATCCGGATCTCCACCTCGTTCCCGCAGGTCACGTAGCAAGGCGTTGCGCTGGGTGACGACCTTGTTGTAGCGGGCCAGAGCGCGACAGTATGCCGGATCAATTTGGCATAACATTGCATCCAGGTAGCGGCGGCGGCGGCCCGGTGCGCCGGACACCAGGGCGATGTCCTCCGGCAAAAAGAGGACGGCGGTCAGTTGGCCCAGCAGGTCCATTGCCCGGCGGTTGATGCCGTTGATGCGGATCTGCTTGCGATAGCGGTGACCGTTGTTAGCCTGCCGGAGCAGGGTAATTTCAACGGTCAATTCCTGCCGTCCTCGCATCACCCGCCCGACCAAACGGGCGTAGGGCAGCGGTTCCTGTTCCACGGCAAGCCAATTGACCAGTTCCCGTTCTGCTCCGGCATGGGGTGAGCGGGAGGTCGCCAGGTAATAGACGGCCTCCAGCAGGTTAGTCTTGCCCTGGGCGTTATCGCCCAGCAAGAGGATTGCGCCGGGCGGTAGGTCCAGCTCCAGGCGGACGTAATTGCGAAAGTTGTGGAGGGTGAGATGGGTCAGGCGCATCGGCTTCCTCAAATAATACGGGCCGTCCACGAAGCGGGCGCGAATACACGAATGCACGAATGCACGAATACGCCCGGTTCGGTAGCGCAAGTTTCCAACTTGCGCAGAGAGAATCGCGGTTGGAACCGCCAAGACGCCGAGGGCGCAAAGGTTTTCTTCTTTCCTTTGCGGCCTTTGCGCCTTTGCGGTTCAAATCCCCGGAACCGCCAAGCGGGCCGTCCACGAAGCGGACGCGAATACGCGAATGCACGAATGCACGAATACGCCCGGTCCCAGGCCCGAAAGGAGCGACCTGAGTCGCCACTTTCTACTCGTTGCCGACCGAAACTTGCAGGTGTTGGGCAAGCGAGTCGTGGTCCCGGCAAGAGCCAAAGATCATCAGGAAACGGGCCGGTGTGGAACCGGGGTTCCGCCAACGGTGGGGTAATCGGGCATCAAACAGCAGAGCATCGCCCACACCGAGCCGGTAGGATTCGCCGTCTACCTCGTATTCAATCTCTCCTTGCAGGCAGTAGACCAACTCATGCCCCCCGTGGCTCATCTCGCCCTGCCCGCTGCCGGCTCCCGGCTGCAATGTCACTTCAAAGGGGTCCATGCTTTGCTCTTCCAGGCCCGATCCCAGGCTTTCCAGAAGGGTGGGACCGCGACCCGAATAGGGGCGTTGACCGGCGCGGGAGAGGATGATCTTTTTGCTCTCCTGGCGATTTTCAAAAAAGGCGGTGATGTGCACTCCCAGGGCGGTGGCCAAGCGGTGCAAGGTTGAGACGTTGGGGGAGGTGATCCCCCGTTCAATGAGGCTGATGGCGTTGGGCGAAAGGTCACACAATTCGGCCAGGGCGCGCATGGAAAGCCCGCGCTGCTCGCGCAGGGTTCGCACCCGTGCTCCCACATCAGGTGATTGTTGCTCTCGCATGTCGTGTGTTCCTCCAAAGATTGCTACGATGAAACTCGGTTGTCCGGTGCGCCGGGTGGGTGCTCTTCCTCCAGCAGCGGTTGGCTCAACCGCAGGTCGGCGTCGCAGTAGAGGGTGTAGGCCAGCGCCAGCGGATCGTCTCTTTCCAGGAATTGCCGCCGCAGGGCCAGTAGGATGGCGCCGACCGGTTCCCCACGGAAGAAGCGGTCCAAAAAGGCGCGGGCAAACTCGTCGGCAAAACGGGTGTTCATGGAACACTCGGTGCCGATGACGGCTCTGGCTCCTCGTTGCAGGAAAAAGGGCACGAACCCATCGGATAAAGAAGGCAGGACCTGGGCCGATTCGCACATGTTCAAAAAGACCAGAGGATGCCGCGAGAATTCGGCGGGGACCGTCTCTTTGAGCATGGTCAAGGGGATCTTGCCCCGCGTCAGGCGCAGCCACGAATCGCTGACATCAAACAGGTCGGCCAGGTGCTCGCGCAGCGATTCGGATTGCTCTTCCGATGCAGCCGCCGCCGTGCGGGCAAAGAGATCCAGCAGATCGGCGTCCAGCTGGATGTCGGTGGCGATCCGTTCCGTGTAGCCGTGGCAGAAAAAGTAGTAGAGGTCGCGGTCGGCGTCGCGCAGGTCGCGGCTCATGGTCCGTCGCCTGGTGCGTAATTCGGCCATGACCCGCTGCCCGCTGCGTTCGGGCAGTCCGGCAAAGAACGCTTTTTGGGTGGAAATGCCCATCAGTCGCTCGTACAGGCCCACGCTGATGCGCAACGGCTCCTCGGCGGTAATGGTAGGCGGGGCTTGGCGGTAGGTATCCAGCAGGTGGGCGGTGAGGATGACCAGCTGATAACGCCAGCCCCAGAATTTGGTCACATCCACCGGTTTGTCATCGGCCCAGGGCGGCTCGGTGTAGACCAGGCTCCAGGGAAAGACAAAGTCCCCGGCCAGGTCCACCACTTGCAGGATGGAGCCGTCGGGCAGGTTGGCCTCCATCCAATCGCGCAGGGCCTGGGCAGAGGTGCTTTCAAAGATCTTCAGGTACAGCTGGCGGCCCACCTGGGCCAGGGCGCGGAGGGCCTTGCGGGAAAGGGCACGTTTCCCTTCGCGCAGCGTCTCGTACACTTGCACCACGTTGTACAGCTGCCGCCGGGCTTTGGTGATGAGGTGGGTCAGGTCGTCGCGGGTCAGCCGCACGGTGCAGGAAAGGGCCAACGCCCGACGGGCCGCTTCGGCGTCGTCGGGGTCCGGGTCCACCAGGAAGGTGAAGCGGTAGCGGTCAAGGCCGTCGCGGGTGATGGTTAGGCTCAGGTGGCGGGTGGGCAGGGTCTCCATTTCGGGGAAGCCGGAGACGCGGGCGTGGGTCAGGCGGGCGGTCTGCGGCTTGTCGCTGCGGGCTGCTTCGCCGGGAGCGACTATCTCGGCTTCGACGGCGAAGGTCTGCACCAGGTAGGTGCGGTAATAGAGGCATAGGGTCAATTCGGCCCGCTCTCCGGCAGGCGTGCGGCGCAGGGGTATGATCTCAAAGGCCAGGATGTCGGTTTCCCCTTCGCGGGGCAGGCGCAACGCCTGGGTCGGCTCCGGGATGTCAAAATCTTGGGAAAAGAGGCTGATGTAGAGGTAGGCGTCCCGCTCCTGCGGCTCGACGATGGGGCGGGGGCCGCCCGGTGTGCGGTCCCAGGCGACGATGGACCGGGCTTGCAAGGCCCCGATCTGGACCGCCAGGCGGTAGCTCCGGCCCTGGACCAACGCCCCCCGGTGGGGCACGGCGGGGTCCTCCTCGGCGAACCAGAGGTTGACATAGCGTGGCTCTCGCGGCGTCGGTGGAGATGGTGTGGTGTCCATTGCCACTGCCATCTCCCACGACAGGTAGCGGCGGAGAAGGTGGGAGGGAACCCGGCAGATGTCCAGTGGAGGGGCTTCCCGCATAATGGGAGGGGCTTCCCATCGTTCCAGGAGGATCGGTTCCCGGTCGGGCATGGTCAGGATCAGGCGTTTTTCCCGCTCAAGCAGGGTCAGCACCTGGCGGCGGCCCACCTGCGCAAAGGGCCGGGCGGGGACGGTCGGCAGGGTGGGGAACAGGTCGCTCAACGGTCGGCCCAGGGCTTCCCAACCTTCCTCCGAAAGCCGCCGGTTCAGCTCCCGGACGGTCAGCAGGCCAAAGGAGCCGTCGGCCTGTTCCACGACGATGCGCACCCGGTCGGCCTCCTTGCCCCGGAGCTGCCAGGCGATCTCGGCCAGAGGCGTGTGGGGTACAACCCAGATCGCCTCGGTGGGGTGCAGGTCCGGCTGACCGGGGGGGATCTGCTCCAGCGGTTCATCAAACAGGTCAAAACCCCCCGGTCGGGTCATCCGCAGCCGCCGAGGGAGCATCAGGCCGACCGCCGTTCCTTCTTCGTCAAGGAGGAGCAGGGGGGTGCGCCGGGATAGGGCGCGGGCCTGTTCCCGGCCCAGGTTGGCCAGGCGACGGGCCGACACGGGACGAAACCGGTCGGCCAGGTCCTTCAGAGACCGGTTCCACACCTCTGCCACAAAGTTCTCTATTTCGCGGTCCAGCTGCCGCTCCACCAGGCGGTAGCTGCCGTCCTCCATCTGCACGACGACGGGAGCGGTTTCCGGGTCCGGCAGTTCTTTGAGGCGGGCGACTACCTGCGCCACCGTTTCGTCGGGGTGGGCCGATACCACCGGGCGGATGGTCGGGTCGTCGGGGAGAAGGGGATCGTCGAACAGGTCAAAGTCCTCTTCCGTCACGGTGACGATGAGGGCCGCGCGGGCTGGGGGGAGGGCCAGCCCCACCGGCCGTCCGTTCCCGGTGACGATGACCGGCAGGCGACGGCGGGTGGCAGCCTGCTCCGCTTCGGCCCGTTCCGCCGTCCAGGGTTGGGGACAGAGGCGTTCCACCAGGTCGCCCAGCCGCCGATGCAGGATCGTCGCCCCCATTTCGGCGGCGAGGCGGCGCAACATGGCCGCCGAGGTAGGGGCTATCGCCCCGTCGGGCAGGTGGATCAGGATGGGGATGTTGTATTGCGCCCGCCCGCCCAGGTTGCGCAGGCGGCGGCGCAGCATGTCTACCGTTTCCTCCGCGTCGGCCTGCAAGGCTTGAGGAGGCTTCAGCTGCGCCCAGGGGATCGGGTTGTCCATTGTTTCATTTTACTCCTATTGCCGGCCCTACGCCCTACGCAAAAACGGGACCGGGCTTTGTCCGGTTGTGTATGCCAATTATACCATATCCCGTCCCGTTTGTGGAATGGCCGGTGGATGCCTGCGGGCCGGGTGTCCCGGCGGCTCAACGCCGTTGGAATTGCAACTCGTCCGTTGGCCGACCGCCGCCGTGTGGGCAGCATCCGCCTGCACGAACGCCCGATCAGCGGCCCTCGAAGGGGCGGCTTCTGTCGCCGCTCCTTTTGCTTGGGCTGCCCGTCGTTCCGTTTCCGGCGGTTGACATCCCCCCAAAAAGCCGGTATACTCTGCCCACCATGCGCTTGAAACGGTTGGAACTCCAGGGCTACAAAACCTTTGCCACCCGCACCGAATTCCTCTTCGATGGCGGCATCACCGCCATCGTCGGGCCGAACGGCAGCGGCAAGAGCAACATCGCCGACGCCATCCGCTGGGTCTTGGGTGAGCAGAGCTACCGCACCCTGCGCGGCAAGCGCACCGAAGACATGATCTTTTCCGGCAGCGCCCAGCGGGCGCGGGCGGGCATGGCCTCTGCCTCCCTGGTCCTGGACAACAGCGACGGTTGGTTGCCCATTGAATTCACCGAAGTCGTCATCACCCGCCGCGCCTACCGCTCCGGCGAGAACGAATACCTGCTCAACAACCGCCGTGTGCGCCTGCGCGACATCACCAACCTCCTGGCCAAATCGGGCCTGGCGCGGCGGACCTACACCGTCATCGGCCAGGGCCTGGTGGACGCCGTCCTCAGCCTGCGCCCCGACGCCCGCCGCGAACTGTTCGAAGAAGCATCGGGCATCACCCTCTACCAGAGCAAGCGGAGCGAGGCCCTGACCCGCCTGGAAGAAACCCGCGCCAACCTGCTGCGCGTCAACGACATCATCAACGAGATCGCCCCCCGCCTGCGCCGCCTGGAACGGGAGGCGGAGCGGGCCGAACGGCAGGCCATGATACGCCGACAGTTGGACGGCCTGCTGCGGACCTGGTACGGCTACCGCTGGCGGCAGGCCCAATTGCAATTGCAGCGTAGCCGCGATGCCCTGGCCCGCCGCGAAGCCGGCGTCGCCCAATACCGCCGGGCGTTGGAGGAGCTGGACGAACGGGCTGCTGCCCTCCGCGACCGCCGGAACCGCCTGCGCGAGCAGCTGACCGAGCGGCGGCGGGAAAGCGACCGCCTCTACCGCCGGCTGGAGGCCGTCCAACGCCGGTTGGCCGTCTGGCAGGAACGGCTACGGCTCCTGACCCGCCGGGGCGATGAGTTGCAGGCCGAGCTGACCGAACTGCTGGCCCAGCTCCAGGCCGCCGACGAACGGCTGGCCGCCGACCGGGAGGACGTAGCCGCCGCCCAGGTGGCCCTCCGGGAAAAGGAAGCCCTGGTCGCCCAGGCGGAGGATGCCCTGGCCCAACACGAAGCCCGGCGCGATGACCTCTCACAGCAGCTGGCCCAGGCCCAGGCAGCCCTCTTTGATCTGACCACCCAGGCCGCCGACCGGCGCAACCGCCTGGCCCAGCTGGACGAGCGGCGGGCGGCCCTGGCCCGGGAACGGGCCGAGCATCAACAAGCCATCGCCGAGCAGGAGACCCAGGCCGAGACCCTCCGCGCCCGGCTGCAAGAACTGGCCGCGCGGCAGGCCCGCCTGTCGGAGGAGATGGCCGC
Organism: uncultured Anaerolineaceae bacterium; assembly: GCA_964593865.1. Classification (GTDB taxonomy): domain Bacteria; phylum Chloroflexota; class Anaerolineae; order JAAYZQ01; family JAAYZQ01; genus CAZQKE01. The sequence continues at coordinate 17,310 of CAZQKE010000030.1, forward strand.
CCTGGATGACAAAGCCGCCCATCTGGAAGCCGAATTGCACCGCATCCGGTCCCGCCGGGAGGAGTTGAGCGACGAACTGATCCGGGCGCGGCAGGAGGAAGAACGCCTCCAAACCCGCTACGACCTCCTCTCCCGCCTCCGCGCCGAGGGCGAGGGCCTCTATGCCGGTGTCCGCGCCGTGCTGCAAGCCCGGTCCCTGCCCGGCGTCGTCGGCCCTGTGGCCCGGCTGCTCCGCGTCCCCGCCGCCTACGAAACCGCCGTTGAAGTCGCCCTGGGTGGCCACCTGCAAGACATCGTCACCGCCACCTGGGCCGATGCCGAACGGGCCATCGCCTACCTGCGGGAAGGGCGGCGGGGCCGGGCCACCTTCCTGCCCCTGGATACGGTGCGCCCCCGCACCCGTCTGGATGCGCCCCGCGACGGGGGGCTGGTGGGCATCGCCGCCGACCTGGTCGAGGCCGAAGAGCGACTCGCGCCGGTGGTTGAAATGCTCCTGGGGCGCACCCTGGTCGTCCGTGACCTGAGGGCCGCCCGCCGCCTCTTTGACCGGCTGCGCGGCGGATTTCAGATCGTCACCCTGGCCGGGGAGGTGCTGCGCTCCGGCGGCGCGGTCACGGGGGGGCGGCGGCGCGACCGGGCGCAGGGCCGTGTGCTGGCCCGCGAGCGGGAATGGCGCGAGCTGCCCGCCCGGATCGGAGCGGCCCGTCGGCGTCGCAGCGACACCGAAGCAGCCCTGGCCGAAACGCGCCGGGCCGAGGCCCAAACGCGGCAGCGGCTGGCCGACCTGGAACGACAGCGGCGGGAACGCCGGGCCGTTGGGGAATCCTTGCAGGCCCGGCAGCGGGAAGCGCAGCGGGAACTGGACCGGGCCGAACAGCAGGTCCTCCTCCTGCGGGAACGCATCGCCCGCCTGGACCGGGAGGCCGCCGGGCTGGATGAGCAGGAAGCCGCCTTGCAAGCGGACCTGGCGCGGCTGACCGCCGAGGAAGAGGCGGCGAAGAAGCAGCAAGCGGCCCTCCAGGCCGAATTGGACGCCTTGCAAGGCGAAGCACTCTACCGCCGCCTGAGCGAGGCCCGCACCGCCTTGGCCGTGGCGCAGGGGGCCTGGCAGCACCGCCGCGCCGCCCTGCAAGAAGCCCAAGAGCGGGCGGCCCGCCTGCGGGAGCAGGCCGCCGCCAAAGAGCGGCGCATCGCCCAACTGACCGAGGAGCGGGAGGAACTGGCCCGTCGGATAGAGGAAAAGGGCCGGGAGGAGGCCCTCCTCCGCGAGCAGCTGGACGCCCTGGCGAGGCAGATAGAACCGGCGGAGGCCGAACTGGCCCGCCTGGAAGCCGAGCAGGAGACGTTGGACGCCGAGGAAGCGACCTTGCGGCTCCGGCTGCGCCAGGCGGAAAGCCGCCACGCCCAGGCCCTTTTGGCCCAGAGCCGCCGCCAGGACCGCCTGGAACGACTGCGGCGGCAGATCATGGATGATTTCGGCCTGGTGGAGATGGAACCGGTGGAGGGGATGCCCGAACAGGGCCTGTTGCCCCTGGGGGAACTGGTCTCCTCCTTGCCCGTGGTCGAGACGCTGCCGGAGGGGCTGGAAGAGGAGGTGCACCGCCTCAAAGCCCAGCTGCGGCGCATGGGGTCGGTCAACCCCCACGCCCCCGACGAATACGCCGAGGTGCTGGATCGCTACACCTTCCTCACCGGCCAGGCCGCCGACCTGGAAGAAGCCGCCGACGGTTTGCGGCGCGTCATCGCCGAACTGGATGGGGTCATGCGCCGCGAATTTCAGGCCACCTTCCGGGCCGTAGCCGCCCGCTTCAAGGAAAATTTCAAGGAGCTATTCGGCGGCGGGGCGGCCCGCCTGGTCCTCACCGATCCGGAAGACATCGGCCGGACCGGTGTGGAGATCGTTGCCCGTCCGCCGGGCAAACGCCCCCAGGCATTGGCCCTCCTCTCCGGCGGGGAGCGGGCCTTGACCGCCGTGGCCCTCATCTTTGCCATCCTGGAGGTCAGCCCGCCGCCCTTTTGCGTCCTCGACGAAGTGGATGCCATGCTTGACGAGGCCAACGTGCGCCGCTTTCGCCGCGCCCTGGAAACGCTGGCCCAAAAGACTCAATTCATCGTCATCACCCACAACCGGGGGACGATCCAGGCGGCGGATACCATCTACGGCGTCTCCATGGGGGATGACAGCGTTTCCCAGGTGGTTTCCCTGCGGCTGGAAGGGGACCGCATCGCCGCCCCCGACGGCTCCACGGTAGATGTGGCCAAAGATGGGTAGGCAAGTCTAAGAAGGAGCAACGCCGGGCCGATACCGGCCCGGCGTTTTCGGAATCGGCGTTACGGCTCTGACGGCGGGGCATCGGGAGCACCGGCTTCTTCATCCATTGCTGCAGCGGGCAGGACTTCATCCGAGAGTGGTGTCCGGGCTGCTTGGCAGCTTTGCGTGCCGAAGCGAGTCAGGATGGCCGCCCCCAAGCCGATGCTCGTCAGTAGGATGATGACCGGCCAGGCGCAGCACAGAGGCTTGAGCACCCACAGCACCGCCGTGAGGGGCACGGTGATCAGCAGCCCTACCAACGTCGCTCCCAGGGGCCGCACATAACCGGCTTCCAACACCTGTACCGCCTTTTTGCCCACCGCTTGGGCCAGCGACACCCACCCCAATACCATTGCCCCGACCGTCGCCACGGGGACCGGTAGCAGCACCAGCACAGATAGGAGCGCGATCAGCACGCCGACCGGGATCAGGATGATGGTGCTCATCAAGGCTGCGGCAACGAGGATGATGATGATCATCAGCACCGCAGCCAACGATTCAAGAAAGGCGGCGATGAGGAAGGTCAGCAGCCCCAGCCCCAGGCTTTGGAGCGGCATGAGGGCGATGCATTCGGCGACTTGGTGGGTGTGGCGCGGCCAGATAAAGACGATGATGAGGCCGACGCCGATGACCAACAGGCCCAAAAAGCCGGCCGTCAACAACCGCCCAAACAGGCGACCGATTTTTTGCCATACCGTTTCCCGTGGTGGCCGGGCGGGGAGGGGGGGCACTTCCGGCGGGGTGGGCTTTTGCACTTCGGGCGGGATGATTTCGGGCAACTGCTCACCGCGAATCTGGGCGCCGACGGCCCGGTCCAGTTCTCCTCCCATGACCATCAGGTCGCCGTTGATGACGGCACTTTCCCGAATCTTCAGTTCGCCGAACATGACCATCAGGTCGCCGTCCACTTGCCCGGCGACATCGCCGTCACCGCGGCTGACAAATGCGTCACCCTGCACCTGTCCTGCTTCTTTCACCTCCAGGTCGCCGCCGATGACGGCCAGATCGCCTTCCACCCGCCCGGCCAGGGAGATGTCTCCGTTGGTGACAAAGACGTCGCCCCTGACCACGCTGCTCTCCGGCACGGTCAGATCGCCGCCGAGTACACCCAGGTCGCCGTCAAAAACCTCACCCGGTTCCAGGGTCACGTCCTCGTGGACAAAAATGCGACCGTTGTCCAGGTTGATGTGGGGGTCATCGGCGCGGGAGACCGACAAGGGCAAAAGCACAACCAGCAAGCCGATCCACAACCACTTTTTCACAGCCGTCCTCCTTCACTCAAGCATAGCCGTTGTGTCGGTGGTGGCCGGGGCGGCCGATGAACAGCCACAGCCAGGTTCCGGCCAGGACCACCAGTCCAAAAGCCAGCAACATCATCAAGGGAGGGCCGTAGCGCAGCAACAGGTCGCCCAGGAAGAGGCTGGCCCCTTTGCCGACCAGCCCGATTCCGGCAGCGATATGGGAAACGGCGCCGATGTGTTGCTGCACGGCGGGCACTTCTCCCAACCGACCCCAAGCGATCATGCCGAACAGGAACAGGACAAGGGCCGTTGCCGCCGCCCCGGCCAGGGATAGGGAGCCGGTCAAGGCTGCCAGCCCCCGGAACCATCGTTGTCGCCGTTGCTCTTTTGCCACCAGCCGTCGTTCTACACGAAGGGCAAAACCGAGGGGCGGACCGACCATTTCCGATTGTTTGAACAGGGCATCTACCCGCTGCATGGCTTCCCATTCGGCCCGGCATGTCGCGCAGGTCGCCAGGTGACGATCCAATTCCTGTTGCCCCTGGGCATCCAGGAGGCCGTCTTGGGCCAACGACATCAACGGGGTGATTTTGTCGTTCTGTTTACAGCGGCGCATCTTCCGCCTCCCTAATTTTCTGTCAGGCGGGCAGCCATCATCCGGCGCGCCCGGTGCAAGCGCGATTTGATCGCACTTTCGGTCGTTCCCATCGTGGCGGCGATTTCCCGGTAGGACATGTTGTACCAATAGCGAAGGATCACCGCCGCCCGGTAATCGGGAGGCAGGGTGTCCAGCACCCGCCGTACCGCCGCCCGCCTTTCCTTGCGGTCCAACACTTGGTCGGGCGAAGGGGTGTCGCCGGTCAACCACCGGGGCGGCAACGGGCCGTCCAACGAAAGTTGCGGTGATCGCCCCTTGCGCCGCAAGATGTCAATGCAATGGTGCGAGGCAATTGAGAGCAGCCAGTTGACGAATTTCCGCCCCGGCTGGTAGGTGGCCAGTTTGGTATAAGCCCGGACAAAGGTCTCCTGAGCCGCATCCTCTGCCTCCGCCGGATCGCCCAGCATCCGATAGGTCAGGTTGTAAACCGGTCTCTCGTAGGCGCGTACCAGCCGGCCGAAAGCCGCTTGGTCCCCTCTGAGCGATTGCTCGATCCAGGTCCTTTCCTGGTCGTCCATCCTTGTTCCTCCATGCACATCCTATACGGATGACGTTCCCAAAGGTTGCCCTTTGCCGGGGGATAGACGCGCCGAAAGGGGCGCGGATCTATCGGCGGCAGACCGGGCGTCGTGGAAAAGGGGACGGTCGCGGGGCCGTTGGCCGGGGGATCGGGGTTTTTCCGCGGGGTTCGGCGGGCGGTGATGAAGGTTCCACACGGCACGCCGAGGGCGCCGGGAAAGGGTCGGCTCTACGATTTCTCCCCTGTTCTCGGCGTCGGAGACGATGGACGCACCGCGGGCAGGAAGCACATCCTGCCCGCGGGCCTGGCGGGCTGCCGTTCAATAGGCTCCACCCGGAAAGGTATCTACCCCTGCGTGCTGACCCACACGTTTGTACATGCGGATTCCGTGCCACGGCTCGCCCAGGATGCCGTCGTGGATGGCCCAGCTTCGCCCGCGAACGGTGCGCCAAGCATCCGGCCGACGGAAGGGGGTTGAACCGTCCAATCGTTCATAGAGCAAGCCTCCGGGCCGGAAGTTGAGGTCAATCCACTGCATCTTGCGCAACCCCTGGACATAATTGCAGCCCAACCGTTCCAAGATGATGGCATTGTGGTAGGCCAGCGGCTCCATGAGGTAGTAGTCGTGGCCCAAGCGTTGGACGAACTCCTCAAAGAGGGGAACCAGGACGCGGCTCAAACGCAGGCCACGCCGCACCTGACCGGGGGCCAGTCCGGCCTCCATGGCTCGGATCTCCTCCGGGATGTTGCGCTTGAAGGTCCCGAATTTGGTCCGTTCCCCTTGCCAATCCCGGTCGGTTTCAAACCGCTCCGAGTCGGGATCGTTGACGATAAAGAGCAGGACCTCAATCTGGTTCAAACGGGTGTCGGCCATTTGCAGGTAGAGCAGGGGGTCGGGGAAGCCGATGCAGGGCCGGACATCAATTTCTACAACCCGGCTGCCTTCCGGGCAGGTGAAAGTAACGAGGCGATTGCCCTGGGCGTCGCACAAGGTTTCGGGGTCTATGCCGTAACGGGTCAGGACGCCGCAGGGCAACAAGTGACGGTAGATCTGCTCTTTGGTCTTTTGCGGCAGGCTGTTGATCTGGCGGATGGAGTAGAGCTTGACGCCGTCCACGATGAACCTTTCCGGGCCGGGATGGCAATCGCTATCGGTCATCGGAGCCGCTCCTTGATGGCCCGCTCAACCTGCCGCTTCGCATCCCGCTTGGCCAAAGTCTGCCGCTTGTCATACTGTTTCTTGCCCCGCACCAAGGCGATCTCAACTTTGGCCAGCCCGTTTTTCAGGTAGAGTTTGGTGGGCACGACGGTAAAGCCCTTTTCCTGGACGCGGGCCTGTAGGCGATCAATTTCGCGGCGGTGGAGGAGCAGTTTGCGACGGCGGCGCGGGTTGTGATTCTGGCGGGAAGCGGGATCGTAAGGGGCGATATGGACGTTGACCAGCCACGCCTCGCCGTTTTCAAAGAGGACAAAACCCTCTTGCAAGCTCACCCGTCCGGCGCGGATTGACTTGATCTCGCTACCTTGCAAGACCAAGCCCGCCTCATAGGTATCGTAGAACCGGTATTGGTGTCGGGCTTTGCGGTTGGTCGCAACGATCTTGATGCTCACGAATTTCCCCGATAATCGTAAGTGGGTCGTCTACGAATTGAGCACAACGCGCGAACGCACCCGGCCCGGTGGCGCAGGTCCGGAGACTAAGATCGCGGTTGAAACCGCCCCAAGCAAGCCGCCTGCATTCTCACGCTTTTGCCGTTTTACCGGCCGGTCAGCAGGTACTCGACGGCGCGGTCCAGCTGCGGGTCCCGACCGGCATCAATGTCTTCTTCCGTCCGCTTGACTTCAATGTCGGGCGTCAGGCCCTGGCCGTGGATGGCCCGGTCGTTGGGCGTGAACCAGCGGGCGACGGTGACGCGCAGCTCCGCGCCGTTGCTCAGCTCATGGGGCCACTGCACCGAGCCTTTGCCAAAGGTTTGCTCGCCGATGAGGATGGCCCGGCCATGATCCTGCAACGCTCCGGCGACGATCTCGGACGCGCTGGCCGAACCCCCGTCTACCAGCACAACCATAGGCAGGTCCGGCACGGTGGGGCGGTGAGGGGTGCGCAGGATTTCGGGGTCCGCGTTCTTGTACCGCTCAATGACCACTACGCTATCTTTGGGTAGGAATAGGCTGCTGACCAAGACCGCCTCGTTGAGCCAACCGCCGGGGTTGCCCCGCAAGTCCAAGATGAGGCCCTTGGGGTTCTGCTTCAGCATCTCTTGGATGGCTTTGTCCAGCTTGACGCTGGCGTCGGAGCTAAAGTCAAGGAGACTGACATAGGCGATCCCATCCTCCCGCATTTCCGATTCTACAACGGGGATCTCAATGCGGGCACGGATGATTTCCACCTCAAAGGGTTCTTCACCCTCGCGCAGGATGGTAAGGCGTACCGGTGTTCCGGCCGGGCCGCGGATGAGGGAGATGGCTTCGTAGATGCTCATGTTCTCGATGGGGGTATCGTCTACCTTGAGAACGATGTCGTTGCGGCGGAGGCCCGCCTTTTCCGCCGGTTGGTCCTTGAAGGTGCTGACGATCATCAGCCGCCCTTCCTTCATGGTGACGTAGGCGCCGATCCCCTCAAACGTGCCCGAATCGTCCTCGCGGTTGATGGCGGCAATGTCCGGCTCGATAAAAGCGGTGAAAGGGTCATCCAGCGTGCTGAGGGCGCCGCGAATGGCCCCATACGTCATCTCCTCCTCGGAGGGCAAGTGGCCGTAGAAATCGCGCTGGACCAGGTTCCATGCTTCCCAGAAAAGGTCAAAGTCGGTGCCCCTGGGTGGCGGAATCTTGACCGTTGGGGCCGGGGTGGGGGTCGCCGTCGGTCGGGCGGAGGCGATGGGGCTGGTGGGAGCCGATTCGGTCGTAGGCATCGGCCCTTCTGCGGACAAGGTAGGGGCCGACTCCGACTCCCCAAGTCCGGGCATGGGCGTCGGCGTTGGGGGCAGGGCGACGGTGGCGGTAGGGCCAAGGGCAATAGGCTCGGGTTTGGCAATCAGGTACCCGCTGGCAAAGCCAACGACGAACCCCAGGCTACCGGCGATAATGGCTACGACGGCTACTAACAGTGCAGTGCGACAACCGTTTGACTCCATTTCAGATCTCCGTTCCTTATTTGTATCTCTCACCGCTACACGCATCCGCACCGAAGGCTGCTCTTCGGATCGGTTGCGGGAGTATTATAACAGGGCTGGCTCCGGGGGTCAAATCGGGTGTCGATTTTCAGCGGGAGATGCCCGCGGCCTACATGCAACTGCTCGGCAAAGCATCTCGTATAGATGTTTTGACGGATACGGCTCTTTAGGTTATACTGAGGGAAGCAATTCGGCATGGAATTTGGCTCTGCGAGACCGAAGGTCTGGGCGCGAGAGAAAAGGAGGAAACCATGATTTGTCCCAACTGCGGAAACCAAACGAGCGAAGGCGCAATTTTTTGCGATCAATGTGGCACGAAACTTCCCGTGGAGGAAAAGGCTGCTTCTCCGTCTGCTCCCGCCGACGGCACCGTCATCTGCCCGGCCTGCGGCGCGGGCAATGTGCCCGGCGAGGCGTTCTGCGAATATTGCGGCTCGCCCCTAGAAGCCCCTACCCCTGCCGCAGCCGAGGAGCCTGCTTCTGTACCGGTCGCCGAGACCGAAGCAGAATCTGCTCCCCCGGCGGAGGAACTCTCTTCCGAACCGACGGTCGCCGGAGAACCCTCCGCACCCGCCCCGGAGGAATCCACCGTCCTCACCTGCCCCACCTGCGGCGCGGAGGTTCTGCCCGGCGAGGCGTTCTGTGCCAACTGCGGCGCATCCCTGGCCGAACCGCCTCTCCCGCCTGAACCGGTTGCCGAAGAAGAGGTGATGCCGGCCCCCGCGCCGCCCGCCGAGGAGGAATCCCCGGCCCCGGAGCCGGAGGAGGAAACGCCTCCGGCGGCCCTCACCTGCCCGGCCTGCGGTGCGGAGGTGGAAGAGGGCGATGCCTTCTGCAGCGCGTGTGGGTTTTCCCTCAAAGGGGCTGCACCTGCCGCACCGGTAGCCCCTCCGTCTTCTGCCGGGCCACGCCTCATCGTTGCCGCTTCCGGGGCCGAAATCCCCTTGCCGGAAGCGGACGAGATCCTTATCGGGCGCGAGGACCCCATCAGCGGCATCTATCCCGATGTGGACCTGACGCCCCATGGTGGCGAGGAAGGGGGTGTCTCGCGGCGACACGCGAGGCTCATCGTTGAAGGGGGGAACTATTTTATTGAGGATCTGGATAGCACCAACTTTACCTTCATCAACAAGCAAAAGATCGCACCCAAGACTCGCACTCCTGTTCAGGATGGCGACGAGATCCGCTGTGGGCGAGTGGCTCTGATTCTCAAGGTCACGTAGGGGGACGCGATGGAGCTGATGATCCCAACCCGCCGGCAAATCGAAGAGCGTCTGCGTCCCGCTTTCCCGCCGGAACAATGCGGGCCGCTGGTAGACGTGTTGGACCTTTTGCGGCAGATTGAGATCGCACGGGCTGCCGATACACAGGACCTGAAACGGGGCCTGGCCGGGCTAACTCAGGAGGTCAAGGCGTTGGCCGCCGCCCAGTGGCGTACCGATGAACGGTTGGCATCGCTTGAGAAGCGGGTAGGCAAACACTTTGCCGAGTTGGCCGCTGCCCAGCGACGCACCGATGAACGGTTGGGCGAGTTGGCTGCCGCCCAGCGACGTACCGATGAACGGGTGGCGTCGCTTGAGACTCGGATGGACAAACGCTTTGCCGAGTTGGCTGCCGCCCAGCGACGCACCGATGAACGGTTGGGCGAGTTGGCTGCCGCCCAGCAGCGCACCGATGAACGGTTGGGTGAGTTGGCTGCCGCCCAGCAGCGCACCGATGAACGGTTGGGTGAGTTGGCTGCCGCCCAGCGACGCACCGATGAACGGTTGGGTGAGTTGGCTGCCGCCCAGCGGCGCACCGATGAACGGTTGGGTGAGTTGGCTGCCGCCCAGCAGCGCACCGATGAACGGTTGGGTGAGTTGGCTGCCGCCCAGCGGCGCACCGATGAGAGTGTGGTGCGCTTGAGCCAAGCCGTCGAGAAACTGAGCCAGGGTATGGACGACCTGCGCCAGGTTGTCGGTAGCATGATCAATCGCTTTGGGTTCGACCTGGAAGAGTTTGTCGCCGCGTTGCTGCCTCCCTGGCTGGAACGCAACTATGGTGTCACGGATCTATCGCTGGAACGGCGTCACTTCCGGCTGGAGGACGGAACGACCGAGGAGGTGGACCTGGTCGGAATCGGGCGCCGGGATGAACGGCCTATCACGGTGCTGGCCGAGTGCCGTACCAGCGTCGGCGGCGGCGGAGTGCGACAGCTGGCCACCAAGCTGGGTGCCGTGGCCGCCACCATTCGGGATATGCCGGTGGCCCGCGTCATCGTTGCCATGAACATCCACCCCAGCGCGGAACAGGCGGCTGCCGAAGCCGGAATCTGGCTTGTGCCCTACAGTCGCATCAACCGCGAGCGAGGATGAGCGACGATATTCCTTGCCCCGCCTGTGGCCGTTTGAACCGTCCCGGGGCGCGGTACTGCGTCGCCTGCCGGACGCCGTTGGATGCTGCCGCGCCACCCGTCGTGGCGCCGCTTCATCCCGGCCAATTGCTGGATGGCGGCGCGTACCGCGTTGTGCGCCCTTTGGGCAAAGGGGGAATGGGGGCCGTCTGGCTGGTAGCCCAGACCCAGGCTTTTGACCGGCTCGCCGTCATCAAAGAGGTCATTGACTACTTTGACCCCACCGACGCGGCAGAACGGGCCAGAGCCGTCGCTCGCTTTGAGGCCGAGGCCCGTACCCTGGGCATTCTCAAACACCCCGGTATCCCCGATTTGTACGCCTATTTTTCCGAGGGGGGCCACAACTATCTGGTCATGGAGTATATTGAAGGGCCGGACCTGCGCCATTGGCTTTCCCCCAACGACGACCGATTGACGGAGGCGCAGGTCCTGCGCTATACCATCCAGATCTGCGAGGTGCTGGAATATCTGGCCCGACAACAACCCCCCGTTGTCCACAATGACGTCAAACCGGCCAACATCATCATAGACAAGCACAGCGGGCGGGCCGTATTGGTGGATTTCGGCACGGCCCAGACGCGGCGGCGTGCCTCTCCGACAGGCCATCCCGACCGGCAACGGGAGAGCATCTACGGCACGGTCGGCTATGCTGCGCCGGAACTGTACCGGGGTGAAGCGGACCCTCGCTCCGATGTCTATGCCCTGGCCGCGACGGCCTATCACCTGCTGACCGACGATGACCCCCGCGATCATCCATCTCGCTTCCCCAAGTTGGATTCCCTTTCCCCGGCCCTGGCCGCCATCCTGCGGGCCGCTTTGAACCCTCGGCCGGAGGCGCGGCTCACGGCGACTCAGTTCCGCCAACGGCTGGAGCGTTACTTGGCCGGGTTGAGCCGATCTCCCTCTGTCGCCCCTTCCCCTGTGAGCAAGGTCGCCACGCCATCGCAGCCCGGCAAGATGGAGCTGCGCACCCGCCGCCTGCGCCTGCAGGCCGTCTCCGGGCAGCCCATCTCGGCCCAGATCGGAATCGCCAACGGCGGGCCGGGTGACCTGCGTGGCGAGGCATTGAGCACACGACCGTGGTTGAAAGTGGCAGGAACATTTTCCTGTCCGCCGGGTCAGGTCTGTGCCGTGCCCATAGAGATAGACACCGCCGGCCTGCGCCCCGGTGACCACTTGGCCGCCGTTACCCTGACGCCCATCGGCGGAGAGGCGGAGGTCGTTCCGGTGCAGGTCTCCCTGGTGGAGCCCCGGCCACCGCGCATAGAGGTCCACCCCACGGCGGTTGACTTTGGCACGGTGGACCGCCGAGCACTTCACACCGCGCCCCGTCAGGTGACCGTCACCAACGGGGGGGGAGGGGAGGCCCGGGTGCGGGTAGAGGGTGCACCCCGTTGGCTCTTGGTCAACCCGGAAGCCTTCCGGTTGGCCCCAGGGGCGCAACAGGTAGTCCGCCTCATCGGGCGGGTGGACCGGGTGCGGGGACGCAAACAAAAGGTCCGGCTGATCTTCGCCCTGGAGGGCGGGCCGGACCGCCAAGTAGAGGTGCAGCTGCGGATAAAGCGGCGGGGCCTCTTCGGCTGAGGCGACGCCGCAGGCCCCGTCATCGGCAACGGCTGCTATACATAATCTTCAATGCGGTGTCGGGCGGCATAAGCTGCTGCCTGTGCCCGTGAAGTCAGACCGAGTTTGCCGAGGATGTTGCTGACATAGTTGCGCACCGTTTTTTCACTCAAGTGGAGGGCGATCCCGATCTCCCGGTTGGTTTGCCCTTCGGCGATGCGGGCCAGAATCTGCATCTCCTGGGCGTTGAGGTCGGCGAAGGCATGGGCGCGTTCCTGACGCCGCATTTCCCGCATCTTGGCAAAGACCCGGGCGGTCAGGGCCGGATCAAGAAGGTTTTCCCCCCGTCCGACCCGCTCCAATGCCCGAATCAGGTCATCGGAGCCGACCTTTTTGAGGACGTAGCCATCTGCCCCCGCTGCAATGGCATCAAACAGTATTTCCTCGTCGGGGAAGGAGGTCAGGACGATCACCTTTGTTTCGGGTCGCTCCGCTTTGATCTGGCGGCACGCATCTACGCCGCTGCCCCCCGGCAGACGGATGTCTAGAACGACTACATCGGGGGCCAGGTGGCGTGCCTTGTTGACCGCGCCCCGCACGGTTCCCGCTTCGCCTACCACCTCCATCCCCGGCTGACGCGCGATAAGGGCTTGGAGGCCCACCCGTACCACTTCGTGGTCGTCTACAACCAAGATGCGTAGGGGTCTGTCCATTCTACTTCCTCGAAAATAACTACACGGTAGCAGCCTGAAGCTCAACGCTGACAGAACCACCGGTCAGTTTTTCAAGACGCCGCACCAGGTAGCTGATCTTGCTTTCCTTCTTGCGCCGGTCGAAATAGTCCCCACCCAGTTCCTGGTAGGGCTGCCGATAGGTGAGCATGTACCAGACGCTCCGTAACATCGAACGGGCCACTGCCACTATCGCCCGCTTCTTGCCCCGCCGCGCCGCCAAACGATGGTAACGCGCCTGCAAAAAAGTCCCCTTGCTCCGCGACGCGGCCCAGGCAGCCTGCACCATGATCCTGGACAAGGCCCGGTTCCCTTGCCTCGTGCGCCCCGAATACCGCTTCCCCCCGCTCTCATAATTGCCTGGCGCCAACCCGGCCCATGATGTCAGGTGTTCCGCCGTCGGAAACTGCTCCATCCGCAACCCAATCTCCGCCAGAATCACCTCCGCCGTCCGCCGATCCACCCCCGGCATCGTACCCAGCAAGGCCACCGCCTCTTCCCACCCCAATGCTCCCTCCGCCTTTGCCTTCTCTCCCTGCACCTCGCCTCCCTCTCCGCTCCCTGATCCCCCAACTCTGTCTAATCCCTCCATCTGCCGCCGAATCTCCTCGCCTATCTCCTCAATCTGCTCATCCAGGAAATCAATGTGGGCCAATTGTTTCGCCAGCAAAAAACGATGATGCTCCTCCACGATCCCCGTCAATGCCTCCTCCAACTCCGGGATCTTGTTCCGCAACCGACCTCGCGCCAACTGCGCCATCTCCTTGACGTCCTCCTGCCCCCCGGCAATCTCCGCCAACATCGCCCGCGCCGATACCCCCATCACATCCGACACCACCACCGCTAACTTGATGTTCGCCCCTTCCAACAACTTCTGCACCCGGTTGACCACCCGCGCACGCTCCTCCACCAACCGCGTCCGGTAGCGCGTCAACTCCCGCAAGGCCCGCTGCGGTTTGGGCGGAATGAAACTCGCTTTCAACAAGCCGTGCAACATCAACTCCGCCAACCACTCGCTGTCCTTCACATCCGTCTTGCGCCCCGGCACGCGCTTCACGTGCCGCGCGTTCACCAACCACACTTCAAATCGGTCCTCTAGAATGTTGTACACCGGTTTCCAATAGTCGCCTGTGCTCTCCATCGCCACGTGGCTCAACGCCCATTCGTCCAACCAGTCGTGCAGGCTCAACAACTCCGGCGTCGTGGTCCCAAAGGTCCTCGTCTCCCACTCAATCCGCTCCTCCGCTGTGACGCGCATCCGCGTGGCTACCACCGTCTTCTTGTGCACATCCAGCCCCGCTACTCGCTTGTACGTGATCTTCATCTCGCACCCCCACTGAAAATTCGGCTGGACGGATGTCCCGCTGGAAGGATTCTTCCTCACGTGCTCGCAGCAACAATTGACGGTGCCCCAGGACACCCGTGGCACACTTCCTCTCAGGCTCTCGGCACCAGCTACGCTTCGCCCTCAGACCAGCCGTCGCCTACAAGCTTACCACACTTGGTCCCCCCGCTCAAGATTGGGCAGACGCTGATCATTTTCATCCTTGATGGTGAGCCGCGGATCGGTCCGCTTCCTCGAAAATAAACTCCCAACTTCTCTTCGCCTTTGCAGTTCGAATCTTGGAACCGCCAAGACGCCAAGGGCGCGAAGGTTTTCTTGCTTTTTCTTCTTTCCTCTGCGTCCTTTGCGCCTTTGCGGTTCAAATCTCCGGAACCGCCAAAGCGGGCCGTCCACGAAGCAGACGCGAATACACGAATGCACGAATACGTCCGGCCGCAGGCCCAAAAGGAGCGACTTGAGTCGCCACCGTCTCCGGCGCGAGCCGCCGAGATTTTCATCCTTGGCGGTGAGCCGGGGATCGGTCCGCTTCCTCGCAGATCGGCCGTCATCGCCTGCCGGGGGAGAAAGCGGGCTTGCGCCATAAATCCACGCCGAAAGCCGATTAGGGAAGGCGGAAGACGGCGATGATGGGGTCGTGGTCGGAGACGCGCCGGGCCGAATCGTCATCGGGCAAGGGCGGCGGATAGTCGGCGTCAATGTGCAGTGCTTCCACCCGCACCAGCCGCTCATAGAGGCCCGGTGTGACCAGGATGTGGTCCAGCGTTTCCGATTCGCCCTGGAAGATGTAGGAGTACAGGCGTTCCGGCGCGACAAACTCGTAAACGTGACGCAGCCCCGCCGCCCGCAGTACGTCCAGCGGCGGCGAATCGTAAAAGGAATTGAGGTCGCCCAGGACGGCGATGTGGGCCTCCGGGTCGCGGGCCAGGATGTCTTCCACCAGTTTGACATTCCAGGCAGCCTGGGCCTTGCGGCGCGGCTCGGTGGGTTTTTCCCCGCCGGCCATGGAGGAAAAGTGGTTGTTGAGGACGTACACCTTCGCCTCGCTCCCTTCCAGGTGGAGGGTGACGGCGATGAGCAACGGCGGGCGGCTGGTCAACCCCTCCGGCGCGGGCAGGGCGACCGCCCCCTCAACCGTCGCCTGATCGCCGCGCACCAGATAGGCAACGTCAATGCCTCGGCTGTCGTTGCCCTCGATGAGCACCGGCCGGTAGTCGAACCCGGCAATGGCTTCTTCCTCGACCAGGTCCTCCAGGATGCCCAGGTTTTCTACCTCTTGCAGCCCGACGATGGTCGGCGCACCCAGGCGGGCAATGGCGTCCGCCGTCTTGGTCAGGTCGAGCTTGTACTGACGGGTGGTAGGCAGGGGCGGGTCGGAAGGGTGGGGCGGCGAGGCGTCGAACAGGTTTTCCACATTAAAGGTGGCGATGCTGAACTCGCCCGGCCCCACCGGGTCCAGGCTGGGCAGCGGCTGCTCCGTGGCGGTGATGACCGGCGCGGCCAGCGGCTCTATCTTGTAGTGGCCGTAGGTGTAGGCCAGGGGGCCGACGGCATCGGCCAGCAGGTCGCCGCTTTGCAGGGCAAAGGGCAGGGTGCTGCGGTCATAGTGGGTCGCCGCCGAGCCGTCGTCCACAAAGATCAGCAGGCCGGTGGGATCGCCTTTGAAGATGCGGGTGATGCCGTGGGTCCGGCGGACCAGGGGCGTTTCGCCGTACTTGCTGGTCGGCCCCACGGCGACCGCCGCCGCGCTGACCTGGACCAGCATCCCTTCCAGCGGCTCGTAGTAGGCTATCGCCGCCGCCTCGTCGACGGGCGGGTCCAGCTCCACGGCAGGGGGCAGGTCGTGACCGCTGCTGAGGACCTCCACGCTGCCGCTTCCCTGCACGTCCAGCAGCGTCTGCCCCGAAACCTCACGGACCTTGCCCCGCACCCGCACCAGGTCGCCCACCCGGACCGACGGTTCTTCTTGGCCGGTCAGGATGAACAGCCCGGCGGAGGTAGCCGGGTCGTCGTCGCTTTCGGTTTCCTGGATCCAAAAGCCGCCCAATTCGGGAAAGACGCCGATGACCACTCCTTCGGTGCTCGCCCGCTGACGGACGTAGAGTGAAGCGTCACCCGGCCCCTGGATGGCCCAGATGGGCACGCCACTGCCGACAAAGGTGAGCAGCGGCTCGGTCGTCACCGGGTCGGGCCATTCGGCGGCGGTGACGACGGCCCCGCCATCCCGAATCTGGATGCCGACCTCGTTTTGGGCCATGGCCAGGTAGTGCACGGTCAGCGACATCCCCTCCCCGGCCAGGATGGGCGATTGCCAGGTGATGGTGTTGTTCTCCAAGACGCCGCCGTCCAGAGGCCGAACGGTGGTCACGCCCTCCACAGGCGGCGTGGCGACGATGCGCAGGTCGCTCAGGGGGGTGGCGGTGTGGTTCCAAACGGTCAGGGTGTAAAAAACCGTGCCGCCCGGCAGGACGCTGTTGGGTGCCTGGGCGGTCATCATCAGCTCCGGCGGAAAGATCTCAACAAAGTCGCTCTGGTAGCGGGGTTTGAGCTGCCGCTGGCCGCTGTAGAATTCGCACAGGCCGGTGATGCGGTAGCGTTTGCCCACATCCAGCGGCTCCGCGCTGAGGCCCGCTTCCTTTTCCAGATAGACCAGCAGGCTGTTGCCCTGGTCGTCCATCAGGTCCAGTTCGTAGCTATAGTTGAATTCTTCAATGCGGGTGACCAATCCCTCCACGGAGAGCAGGCGGCCCAGCAGGGCGTCGTCGCCGACCGCTTCCTTGACCGTGGCCGGGGTCGGCTCCGGTGGTTCGCCGCCCGCCTCCACCACTTCCACGTCGTCGGGGTAGGTGTCGGGGATGATCTCTATGGAATCGCGATAGACATCAATAAGGCCGGTGACGCGCACCCGGTCGCCCGGTTGGACGTGGACCAGGCCCTTGCCGCCGGGACAATAGACCTGGATGCCGCCGCTTTCATCTTCCAGGTAGAATTTGGTCCCGGTGCTGCCGGCGTAAAAGCCGTCGGTGAACATGGTCGCCACCCCCTCCACGGTGACGGTCTGGCCCCGCAAGGTGCGGGCCGTAGCGATGGGGATGGCCCCGCCTTCGACGGCCAGGGGCAGGACGGGACCGTAGGCCCGCAGCGGCCAGTCCTCGGCCTCGGCATAGGCCCCGCGCAGCAGATCCTGGCGATAGGTCCAGGGGGCCTGCAAGGTAAAGGTCGCCGTCGCCTCCTGCCCGGCGTCCAATTGGGCCAGGGTCCAGGTCAGGCCGTCCTCGGCTTGTTCGCCTCCTTCCGGCGGGGAAAGGAGGGTGAATTCGGCGGGCAGGGGCAGCCAGACGCGCAGGTTGTGGAGCGTACTGCCGGTGGCGTTCTCTACGGTGAGGGTGTAGGCCACTTCGCTGCCCGGCTTGACGCTGGGCGGTATTTCCAGCCGCAGCCGGAGGGCCTCGGCGGGCAAGGGGGTGGGCGCGTCACCGCTGTTTTGAGGATCGGGGTTGGGGTTGAGGCGAAAATCGTCGGCGTTGTCGTTGCTATCCTGGGCGTTGCCCTCCGCGCCGCCGGGCAGCCGCTCCAGGCTGGCCCCTTCCTCCGGCGCGGGGGCGGCGTCGCCTTCCCGATAGTCGCTCGGCCCTTCGCCCCACACCAGGGCGTCCACCGTTTCGCCGTCGGGGTTGCGCAGGGCCAGGCCGCCCTTCTTTTCAAAGAGCTTGGTTTCAAACTCGGCGTCGCCGATCCGGCCCACATCTTTTCCGGCGCGGACCAGCAGGTAGTGGCCGTGGCCCGGAACCTCGGCCCGCTCCTGCCAGGCGTAGACCTGCTCCTCCTCTTTGTTGTCGGCCAGCCGGAACCAGAGGGACCAGCCCTTCAGGTCCACCGGCTCGGTTCCGGCGTTGTAGAGTTCAATGAATTCCAGGTTGTTGTCCACGCCAAAGATGCCGGGGAGTACCTCGCTGAGGAGGATGCCTTCCTGGGCCAGGGGCAAAGCGGGTACGGTGGTCGGCGTCGGCGGGGTGGTCGCCGTCGGCGGGGATGGCGGAACGGTGGGCGAGGGTGGAACGATGGACGAGGGCGGGACGGTGGGTGAGGGCGGGGCAGTGGGCGAGGGCGGGACGGGCGCCGCCGTCGGTTCACCTCCACAGGCAGCCACGAGCAGGACCAGCAGCAGAACGGTAAACCACATACGTTTTTTGCGCATTGCAACGACTCCTCCAAAAGCCAATCCCATCCCGAAGGGACGGGAAAGAGATCACAAGTTCCGGAGCGGCGGGGTTGCTCCTTGCGGGCCGTCGGGTCTCCGGCCAAGGGGAATGACCTGCCCCTACATGCTCATCACCGCCCAGAAAAAAGCCACGGGGATCAAGGCCAGCAGGGCGTATAAACCTCGCCGCCACGAGGGCCAGGCCCGCCACAACCATCCCACCACCAGGAGCACGAGCCAGAAAGAGGTCAAGCCCGCCGCCAGCCAGATAAGGCCGAGCACCAACGGAGCCGTGCGCGGCAGACCAAAAAGCAGCACGCTCCAATCGGATAGGAGTGCCCCCAGGACAAGGCCGGCGTATCCGGCCATGAACAAGATGTCCAACACGACGATAAAGGCCAACAAGCCGTGGAACAGCCCATCAAACCAGGGATGAGGGCAGGACCACACTTTCAACAGACACAACACGGCCCACAAAAGGACAAAAGCCAGAGGCAACCCCAGGAGGACAAGCCAGCCCAGCACGTACCAGGGCAAGGGACTGTCTTCCCGATTCAGCTCCAAGAAGAGACGGGAAGCAGAGGCACTAAGGTACAGATCGTCGGCGGTGCGAAAGTCCGGTTCTTCCATCGCGGCCAGGCAGCCTGCATCGGGCGCGGAGGTCGGGTCATCCAAAAATGACAGGGTGATGCTCATGGGACAGGTGTACAGTGTGGTCCCGTGCCCCAGGCCGGGGAACTGGTAGTAGAAGCTCCGGCTCAGCGTCGCAGCGGCCATCTGCCCGGCCTCCGGCGGGGTGATGGGATCGTATTCACCTTCCAGAATGAGGGCCGGAATGTCGCTGTAGACGGGTGCGTCCTCAACGGGACCGGCCCGGCCTGCCCCCCAGATGTCACAGACGGCCAGGGTCTCGGTGAAGGTGTAGGCCACCAGCAAGGGATTGACCTGCGCAGCAGCCGCTTCAATCTCCTCCGGGGGATTGAAGGGGACCTCTTCGTAGCACTGTACCGAATTGTGCATCCCCTCGCTGCCGGAGTTGATGGTATCCAGGAGCATTGTGGTCAAGGGCAGCAGCAGGTCTTCCTCCCCCGCTTTTAGCTCCTCAATGAGGAGCGGCAAGTAAGGGATCACGTCGGAATCGTAAAAGGCCAGGAAGAGATGGGCCACCAGGGTATCGCCGTCCACGGGCAAGTGTAGCATCTCGCCGCTCTCCGGATGGCGCGCGGTGACTTGCAGGGGCTGCTCATCGGCCCGTTCCAACAGGCGGTACAGGTCCTCTTCCAGGGTGGGATAGGCCGCCCGGCAGTCGGCATCGGCAGCACAGCCCACCAGCAGATGGTTAATGACGCGGGCGGTGTTGGGGGCCAGACTTACCAGTGTGTCCCACTGCGGCGGATCTACCGAGTCAAGGATGATGCTGCGGATGCCCTGGGGATGATCGCGCACAACGGTCAGGGCCAAGCGCGTGCCGTAGGAGATGCCGTACAGGTTCCACCGTTCATAGCCCAAGACGCGGCGGAGGTCGGCCAGGTCTGCTGCACTGGCCGCACTGTTGTAAGCGGCCAAGTTCACTCCCTCGGCCTGCAAGCGGTCGCGGCAGGCCATGGCCGCCTCCACTTCGCGGGCGATGGCCTCTCGGCCCTCCAGGTCTTGCACCCAGTTCTCAAGATAAACCTTTTTGAGTTCAGGACAATCAAGGTTTGGTTGGGAATAACGGGTCCCCCGCTGCTCAAAAAGGATCAGGTCGCGACGGTCGCGAATGGGGGAATCTAGCCAGCGGGTCAAGCCTTCCAACGCACTGCCTCCCGGCCCGCCTTCCAAGTAGACGACCGGGTCGGGGGCCGGGGTGTCACCGTAGCCGGGCAGGATGGCGACGGCCAAACGGATGGTGCGACTGTCGGGGTCATTCCTATCTTCCGGAACGATCAGGTAGCCACAGGTCACATCCTCCGGCGCGTCCACAGGGCACGGCGCCGTCTCAAAGCGGGGAATCTCCTCGGCGTGGAGGGGAGTTGCCAACCACAGCCAAGCCAGAGCCGACAACCCCCACAGAAGATAGCGAATGGGGCGGGACATTTCAACTCAACCGCCTGTCCTGCGCAATCGAGCGGGCAGACGAAAGACCAGCCAGTGGATCAAGCACAAAGCCAGGGCGGTCAAGAACACGCGCACGACGGTCAGAAGGATGGAGAGAAGAAGGGGCAACCCTTCTTGCGTGGAAGGCAACAAGGCCCACAGGAGGGCCAAGCCGTACATTGCCGCCCCTTGCAAGAAGCCAACGGCCAGCCAGCGCAACGCCCCGCTCAAGCCGAAATGGGATTCGTCCAGGGGGTAGATGAGAAAGGCCCCCAAAACGGAGCCGACAAACAGGACAAGGAGCAAGGCAACGGCTCCGATGATCAGCTCCGTCGTGGTAAACAGGCTCAGGTGGTTTACAACGTCAAACAGGCCCGGCGAGATCAGGTGTTGGCCCAGCAAGTAGGTGATGATGGATACGACAATGACTACGGCGGCCATGAACGCCGCACTTTTCCAACTCTTGGTCAGCATGGCCTCCCGTTCCCCCACGACCGTTCTTCCCGGCTCGCCGCCGGGGGTGAAAATCGGTGTTTGTCCTCACCCCCACCCGGACCGCCTTTCCCGCGCAATGGGAAAGGGAAGGCCGGGGAGGAAATAATCTGGCCGTCCACGAACGCGCCCGAACACATGAATGGTCGGCGCGGCCTCAACCGCATCTTTCCGGGAGAGTATAGCACACCCAACAGGGGCTGTCAATTTGCCGTTTTCGCCGCTCCAGGGCAATGTATCGCACCCACCGTAGGGACGCCGAAGGCGCGGAGGGGAATGACGGTGGGATCCATTCTGCACCTCTGCGGTATGAGAATGCATTTGTCCCGATCACAACGCCGATCCGATTTGACAGCTTTGGCATTTTGTCTAAAATATGACCGCGGTCAACTTTGGAGTGAGGTCACGATTTGGACGAGCAGCAGGCAGCTCAGCCGCTTTCCCGCCGGGAGCGGAAAAAGTTGGAAACCCGCCGGGCGTTGTTGACGGCGGCGTTGGCCCTTTTCCGGGAAAAGGGCTATGACGCCACGACGGTGGAAGAGATCACCGGGCGGGCCGATGTGGCCAAGGGGACCTTTTTCAACTATTTTCCCTCCAAAGAGGCGTTGTTGGGCGAGCTGACTACCTGGCAGCTGGCCCAACTGCGCGAGGCGGTGGATGTGGAACGGGGCGCGCCGCCCAGCCCGGTGGCCCGCATCCGGCTGCTGATGCGCCTGCTGCGGGAGCGGATGCTCCACGATTGGCGGTTGTACCAGCGGGCCTTTGCCCTGCGCTGGAGCCGCCCGACGCCCCACCACCGGGCCAGGCATCAGGTTTCGGGCCTCCTCACCGACCTGGTGCGCGAGGCCCAGGCCGTCGGCGAGATCCGGGCCGATGTGGAGGCGGAGCTGGCGGGCGATCTGATCCTGATGGCCCACGTCCGCCGCTTGGCCATTTCGATCCACGGCGGGGAGGAGCCGCCGCCCGACGATGACGAGCAGGTGTTGGACCTGTTGATGACAGGGTTGGCGGGGCCGACGTGGGCGGGGAGATGATTTTATTTTCGCCGCGGGGGGCCGTCCACGAATGGGGCTGCGCAAAAAATAGCGACTGAAGTCGCCTCTTTGGGGCCTGCGGCCGGCCGACCGCCTACGCGGTCGGCTGACGGCCCGCAAGGGGCGGTTTCGACCGCTATTTTCTTTGCAAGTCTGGAGACTTGCTACAGGCTCACGCCGGCAACGTAGCGCAAGCCTCTGGCTTGCGCAAAAAGCGGCGACTCAAGTCGCTCCTCTGGGGCCTGCGGCCAGCCGACCGCCTACGCGGTCGGCCAACGACCCGCAAGGGGCGGTCTCCACCGCTTTCCAGGAACCCCGCGTGGGAACCCTCCCGCAGGTTGGCGGGCCGAAGGCCCGCTTGAACCTGCGGGAGGGTACGGGTGACCGCTACAGGCGGGCTTTCCACCTTTCGCGCGGGTTGTGGTCCGCGCCGGGCAGGGGAATGATGTGCCCGGCACTTGCCAAGTGCCGGGCACGTGAAGCGTCGGCCAACGGCCCGCAAGAGGCGGTTTCAACCGCTATTTGCTATCCCGACAATCGGTACAGCAAGGCGGCGAATTGAGCCAGGGAGACGATCTGCGTGCCGTGGTAATGCTTGAGGTTGAGTAGGTGAGCGTCTTGGGATACAAGATAGTCGGCACCCGCTTCCAGAGCGCAGGCCAGGAAAATGTTGTCGGAGGGATCGGCTTGGACGGCGGTGACGCCTTCGACCAGGCCCGGCAGGAAGCAGGCCAGACGACGCAGAGTGTCCAGGGCATTTTCAATGTCTTGCGCGGTCAAACCCAGGTTGCGCCGGACGCGGGGGTAGTGCAAGACCCGTTCCAATTCGTCCAAAATGGGTGGGGTGACGACGAGGAAGAATTGCCGGTCTCGCCAGGCTTGTTGCAAGGCGAGGGCGCGGCGCGTGCGGCCTACCAGGAGCGGCAGCAGGACATTGGTATCCAGAACCACGATCAGGGGATCGGCGGGGATCATGCGACGGACAGGTTCTGAGGGGCGCGGACGGCGGCCTGCGCTTCGGCTGCCAGGGCGTCTAGCTCATCGTCGGAGAGGAAGGCGGCTTTGTCGCGGATGCGAGCCAGGGCGTCAAAGGCGGCGCGCCACTCCTCGGGAGATGCGGCTGCCTCCGGGGGATGGGCCAGGACCTGTCGCCGACGCTGCTCACGCTGTTCCAGTTTTTGCAACCGCAGGTATTCGTCAAGGCCGAGGACAACGCCCTGCGGCTGGCCTGCCTGGACGATCAGAACATGGCGTCGGCTCCGGCGGGCCAGTTCCAGAATTTCGGGCAACTGCTGCCGCGCTTCACCCAGGGTGATGGTTGTTGCCGGTGCATCGGCTATGGTCATAAACCGGCCTCTCTTTCTATGGGACTGGTAGGCATTATAGCGGCAAACGCGGGGGGCGTCAAGTGTCGGGCACGTCGGCCAACGGCCCGCAAGGGGCGGTTTCAACCGTTATTTTACTCTGCCGCCTGGCAGTATTCGCAGCGTCCGCCCGCTCGCTCGCGGACCAGTTGGCGTACAGCGTCAGGGATGGGGTTGACCATAGACTTCGGCTTTCAGCTCCTCATCAGAGGGGATGGGATAGCCACGCTGGGCCAAGACGGCGAATGCCTGAGCGCGGCGCAGGGCCGAGAGTTGGTAGCGGCGCAGCAGGTCGGCTTGTTCCCGCTTTTCGGCCGGGGTCAGGGGACGCCCGCTGATGTTGTGGAGTTGGTGCAACCGTTCCAACTCGGCGGGCGAGATCAGAGGTTTGGTCGCCGCCCACAACCGCTCGTCGCTGAAGAATTGCATACTGTTCAGCTCGGCGGCTACATCAGGCGGCAGGTCTGGAGAGGATAGGAATTGCGTGCGCAAGGTGGAAACTACCAAGTCTTCAATGGAGCGGTAGGTGTTTCTGGCAACGCGCTCCAGAACCTGGACCAGCGGCGTGGGCAGTTCCAAAGCAATGGTCTGGGTGGTCATGGATTGCCTCCCTTTTTGCGATCCTGGGGACATTATAGCGGCAAACGCGAGGGGCGTCAAGCCCCGACCTGGTGGGTCTTGGGGGCGTCCGGCTTTGCTTGCGGTGGGCAACGTGGCGCAAGCGGCGACTCAAGTCGCTCCTCTGGGGCCTGCGGCCGGCCGACCGCCTACGCGGTCGGCCAACGGCCCGTAAGGAGCGGTCTCCACCGCTTGGCGTTGCTCGCCTGCTCGCGCCGGACCACAGTCCGGCGCAGGGGGACCGGCAAAGAGCAGCAAGAGAATGCAAAACCCGATTCAAATCCTGGAAGGAGGTCAGAATGCCCATCCTGGAAACGGCAGCCGTCGCTTCGGCGGCGGCCTGGGCCTGGGATACATACGGCCAGGAGATCATCAAAGCCGCTGCCGGTGAGCTGCAAAGACGCTGGCAGCGGGTCCAATGGGGAAAGGCAGCCCAAAAGTACCGCGAGCGGATCAAAGATCGCTACGGCTTTACCCGCGTCCTGGGCCGCACCGAGCCGATCCCCCTGGAAAAGATCTTTACCGATCTCTTTATCCTGGACAAGCCCACCGCCCTGCGCCGCTACGCCCCCGAACAGTTGGCCGAGATATTTACGAGACGGCGGCTATGGCATTCCACGGACGGCAAGCGGTACGCCGCCCTGCGCCTCATCGCCGCTCCCGAAAACCAACGGCTGTTCATCCTGGGCAAGCCGGGGGCAGGCAAGACAACGCTGCTCCGCTATGTGGCCCTGCAAGCGGCCCTGGACAAACTCCCCTATGTGCCCATCATGGTCACGCTGCGGGAATGGGAAAGCGGCGAGGACCTGCCGACGTTCATCGCCCGCGAGTTCGAGATCTGCGGCTTTCCCGATGCCTGGCCCTTTGTCGAGCGGTTGCTGGACCGGGGCCGGGCCATCGTCCTGTTCGATGGCTTGGATGAAGTGCCCCAGGCCGAGGGCCGCCGGGAGAAGGTCATCCGCCGGTTGCGCGATTTCAGCGACCGCTACCCCGACTCCCGATACCTCGTCACCTGCCGCATCGCCGCCAGCGACTATATCCTGGAGCGGTTCAAATATGTGGAGCTGGCCGATTTTACCACAGAGCAGATGAAAACCTACGCCCGCCACTGGTTCGCCGCCGACGCCAAAATGGCCGAGATGTTCCTGACCGAGTTCTTTCGAGACGAGCATGAACCGCTGCGCGAGCTGGGCCGCAATCCCATCCTCCTGTCCCTCATCTGCCTGACCTATGAGGAGACGCTGGAGCTGCCCCAACGGCGGGTCGAGATCTATGAGGAGGCGATCACGGCCCTCCTGAAAAAGTGGGACGCCAGCCGCCGGATCCGCCGCGATCCCATCTACAAGGGTCTGTCGCCGATGCGCAAGCGGCAGATGTTCGCCCAGATCGCCGCCCAGGCGTTCGACGAGGGCCGCTATGTCTTTGCGCAACGGGACCTGGCGGGGCGCATCGAGGCTTTTCTGCGGCGGCTGCCCGATGTGCGGGCGGAGATAGACGGCGAAGCGGTCCTACAGGCCATCGTCGCCCAGCACGGAATCTTTGTCGAACAGGCGCGGCGGCTCTATACCTTTGCTCACCTGACCTTTCAGGAGTATTTCGCCGCCGATTATATCGTGCAGAACGCGGGCCGGGGCACGCTGCCGGGGCTGATGGCCCACATCGGCGACGACGAATGGCGGGAGGTGTTCCTGCTGACGGCCATGATGCTGGGCGACGCCGATCCCTTTTTCGATGCCTTTCAGCAGGCGTTGGACGCCATGGCAGCGGATGATGAAGGCCTGCTCGCCCTGCTCCGCTGGGCGGAGGACAAAGCGACGGCGGTGGGCGGGGAGTACAAACCGGCGGCGATCCGTGCTTTTTACCTGAGCCTCGCCCTCGCCCGCGCCCTCGCCCTCGACCTCGACCTCGCCCTCGCCCGCGCCCTCGACCTCGACCTCGACCTCGCCCTCGACCGCGCCCGCGCCCGCGACCTCGCCCGCGACCTCGCCCGCGACCTCGCCCGCGCCCGCGATTCTAATCTGTATGAGCTGGCTGATGCTTTGTCGTCATTGCATATACCAGAGGATAGCTTTGATGACAGACAATGGCGTCAGTTTCAGAAGGACTTCAAACGAATTCTCGAGAAGCATCGTCCTTCTGCATTGATCCTTCGTCGTTTTCAACAAGAATACATTTCACTCCCCGGCAACGTGCTGAAATCAAAAAATGAAGTGGATGCTTTATCTGCGTATTTGAAGGGCTTTAAGCTGCTACTCGATGCTCTTGACCTGGCCATGGTCAGCGACCGCCGCACCATCGAAGAGCGGCTTCTCTTGCCGCCGCAGCCCCCCTCAGTCCCCCCGCAAGCGGGAGGAAGTGAAATCTCTTAATCTCCCAATCTCTTAATCTCCCCTTTAATCTTCAATCATTAACTATGCCTGATCCCATCGCCAACCGCATCCTCCCTGCGCCCATCGAGACCGAGATGCGCACCGCATATCTGGACTACGCCATGAGCGTCATCGTGGCCCGGGCCCTGCCCGACGTGCGCGACGGTCTCAAACCGGTGCATCGCCGCATTTTGTACGCCA